>NZ_JBOZCC010000002.1:0-316777 GCF_051265055.1 Actinotignum saccati | reverse complement strand
CCGCAGCCGCCTGCCCAGGTGACTGCCACTAACTGGGTTGATGGCGCGAAGGATTGCAATACCCGCAAGGTCACGCAGTCTCGCACCGTGACGACGACACCGTCTAAGTGGGACTCGGGTAAACGCCAGTGGGTGCTCGATAATGCCGCTGCAACTAAGAAGACCGAGACCCGCCAGCGTGACATGAATGACGGTGAACATCGCCAGTGCACGCCGCAGCCGCCTGCCCAGGTGACTGCCACTAACTGGGTTGATGGCGCGAAGGATTGCAATACCCGCAAGGTCACGCAATCCAGAACGGTGACGACGACACCGTCTAAGTGGGATTCTTCCCAGCGGAAGTGGGTCTTGGATACTGCTGCGTCGTCGACAAAGACTGAAACCCGTGAGCGGGACATGAATGATGACGAGCACAAGGCGTGTACTCCGAGGCTCCCGGTTCAAGTCACGCATTCGGATTGGGTGGACGTCTCCAAGGACTGCAATACCCGGAAGGTTACGCAGTCGCGTACCGTGACGACGACACCGTCTAAGTGGGACTCTTCCCAGCGGAAGTGGGTCTTGGATACCGCGAAGGCTTCGAAGCGGACTGAGACGCGTGAGCGGGATATGGATGAGCGGGAGCTTGGGGAATGCGTGAATGTTGCTCTCACTGTTTCTAAAGACACCCTCACGGTGGTGAAGGGCCAGCCGGTACTGGAGCCGCTCACGGTGGAGGCCACGTCGAGAACGGATGCGGGGCTGATCAGCCTGCAAACCGTGTGCGCTCCGAAGTATGAGGGGCAGGCCGAGGGCGATCAGAATGCCTTGCCGGCGGGCGTTGAGTTGGTGCGCGTCAAGCAAGCACCTGATGGCGTTGAGCTTGCGGGGAGTGGTGCGCGGACGGTTGGTGAGGTGGATGGTAATGCCACTCAGGCCGAGCTCGGCACGTATCGGTGTTGGGTGTATGCCACGAAACCCGGTATCACTATCGACCCGCTCACCGGTGCTGCTACGGGGCCGAACGCTGTGGAAGGCGTGGGGTGGGCACGCAAGGCGCTCACGGTTGAGGTTGTGCAGCCTGCGCTTCCGAAGACGGGTGGGGCTGGAATGAACCGCACGGCCGGCCTGGGTGCGCTCCTGATCGTGGGGGTTACCGGTGGCTGGTGGTTGGCTCAGACCCGACGGAAGAAGGGGGTGGGCCGCCGCGCGTGAACTATTGCGACCGCCTCTACGGACTCTCGATAAACCACGAGAGTGCGTAGCAAGCAAAGGGAGACGAGGGCGGGCATGTAGCCGCGCAACAACTACCCGCGCGCCCTCGGTTCCCTGGCGAGATAGGTGGGACCAGCCCGGTAGGGGCAGTTTTTCAACAAGTTCAACAACACATGCTGGGCGTTGGCCGGGCGTGTTGGTCAGTACTTCTTGTGGTGCTGAAATTATTGGGAAGGAAAAAGTATGGCTCGTAAGAAGTCATTGAGAGCGTTGGTGGCGGCGTGTGCGCTGGCACTGACGGGAATGGGTATCGGGGCGGCTAACGCCGCGCCCGAACCGGCAGGCGATCCGGCTCCGGTTGCTCCGTGGGCTGAGGGTGCTCCCACTACGGGGTCGATTACGATCACGAAGCAGGAAGCAACCACCAAGAAGCCGGTTGCGGGTGCGAAGTTCACTGTCACCAAGGTTGAATCCATCAAGGGCGCGGCTTTGGGGAAGATGGACAAGATCGCTGACTGGGAGACCGTGGCTGGCGCTATCGGGGATCTCAACAAGAACCCGGACAGCACCGACGTGAAGCTCAGCACGGACGTCACGTTTGAGAAGGAAACGACCGCTGAGGGGACAGCTTCCTTCGAGAGCCTTCCGCTGGGTCTCTACAAGATTGTGGAGTCCGCTGTTCCGGCTGGGTATACCTCGGATATTAAGCCGTTCTTCATGACGGTACCGGAAATCACCGGTACCTCGTCCACCGATCAGAAGTACACCTACGATGTTGCGGTTACTCCAAAGAATATGGACGCCCGCAACCTGGTGAGTAAGACGGGTGCTTTCGACAAGGTCGTAGGCGCGGGCGATGACATCTCCTACACGATCTCGGCGACCCTGAATAAGAAGGGCCCAATCAAGGGAACCGATATTAAGGACTTCGCGATCTTCGACGATGCTCCGACTAACGCCTACCAGAGCGTTGACGCGAGTGCTGTTAAGTCCGTGAAGGTCAACGACACCGTGATCGATTCTTCTCAGTACACCATCACCACCCCGACCGAGGGTGTGGAAGAAGGCCGTACTCGCCTCCAGGTGAACTTCACTGAAGACGGTCTCAACACTATCGCGGCGAAGGCGACTGAGTCGGAGGCTCCGGTGGTGACTGTGGACCTCACCTTCACCTTGAAGGCTGACCTTGATGTCGCTTCGGTTTCTAACAAGTTCGGTTTCATCCCCGGACACTCGGATAGCGAACCGACTCCCGGACCGATTGTTCCCGAACCCGGCCCCGAGCCCGGTCCGGAACCGGGCCCTGCTCCGACGCCGAATCCGTTCCCGACCATTGAGCTCTACGATTTCCAGATCGCCAAGACCAACGCCTCGGACGGCAAGCCGCTTGCGGGTGCGAAGTTCGTGGCCTTCGCAAGCAAGGCAGATGCCCAGAAGTGTGTGGCAGAGAAGGACCGTAGCAATTGCCAGGGCGCGTCTAAGGGCTTCGGTACCAAGGAAACCGGTGCGGATGGTTTGACTCCGAAGTTTAAGGCGAAGAAGGGCTCTGCTTTCTACGTGGTTGAGGTCGAAGCCCCATCCAAGTTCATCCGCTCGGATGAGATTACCGAAGTCACCGTAACCGACAAGGCCGGTGAGGTCTTCCAGACTGGTATTAAGAACGTGCCGACGAAGAATTCGGGTAAGTGGTTCGACCTGCCTAAGACCGGTGCTATCGGGGTGGGTATCTTCGCCCTCCTCGGCGCTGGCCTGGTGGCGAGTGGCGCGGTAACGCACCTGCGTTCGCGCAAGAACAACGCCTAAACAGGAAAAACTAACGGTTCAGGTTTGCCAGCCGGAGTAGGTAACGAAGGTTGTGGGGCCGGTCAGTCCGACTGGCCCCACAATCTATCAAGCGCAAGTTAATTCTGCACGAGTAGCGCAATACGAATTGCACGGCTAGCGCAAGGAAAAGACCACGCCAGGGAAGGGGGGAGGGACATGAGCGGCGAAACGGGCCCGGTGCGTGGGCGGCGCGCCCTCAACACCCCGACACCCAACCCAGCTCCCGAAACGAAATCCAGGACGGCACCCAGGGCAGAACTCAAAGTGGAATCTAATGAGGCGCCTAAGACGGCACTTCATGTGGAGCCCGAACCGGCTCCTGCGCCAGCACATCATGTGGAACCCAAGACACAGCGCGGCCCTGCCGCTGGTGTGGTTCGTGGGCGGCGCGCGGCGCGCGTGGGGGAGGAAAGCGGACTGGCGAGCCTGCTGTTCTATACCGACCCGAAAGAGGATAAACGCCGGCTTTCCCCGCTGGCCATGATCCTCATTGGAATCCTGTGCCTGGCTTATCCGGTGACTTCGACGGTGTGGAATAACTGGCAATCCAAAGTAGTCTCCCGTGCCTATGAGGGCCAAGTGAATACCCAATCCCAAGAGTTACGCAACTCTTATATTGAGCGGGCTCACGCCTATAACGCCAGCCACCAAGGAATGGCGGTCCTTGATCCTTATCTTGACGACATAGCCACCGACCTGCCGGCTTACCAGGAATACGCTCGGGTGCTTGATCAGCCGGATGGGATTATGGGGATCGTGAAAATCCCGAAGATCGGGGTGAAACTCCCGATCTACCACGGCACCTCACCTGAGACTCTGCAGCGGGGTGCCGGGCATATGTTCGGGACCGATATACCGGTGGGCGGTATAAACCGGCATAGTGTGGTGACGGCTCATACTGGACTGCCGACCTCTACCATGTTTGACCGGCTCACCGATCTGGGTATCGGGGATGAGTTCTTCTTCGAAATCCAGGGTCAAGTGTTTGGGTATCGCGTGGTCAGAGTAGACGTCGTCGACCCTCACGACCCAAGCCTGCTGGTACGCGCACCCGGGCGTGACCTAGCCACTCTTCTAACGTGTACTCCGTATGGGGTGAATTCGCATCGGCTGTTGGTGACGGGTGAGCGGGTGCTGCCTGATCCGGTGGAGGTGCCGGCGGTGGACGGGCTGCAATGGTCGTGGTGGATGACCCTCTTCCTCCTCGCCATCCTGGTTTCTCTTTTGTTTGCGTTTTTGGTGGCACGCTCCGCGCTCGCCCGGCGTGGGGAGGACTCCAGGCGGGATATGTTGCCCCGACACATGCTCCGCTAGCGGCATCGAGCATTACTCACCACTCAACACTCAACTATTTCAACTATTTAGCATCACGACATACAACGAGGTACCGGTGTGAGACTGGAATTATTAGAAACCCTCATTCTTTATTCGCGACTGGGGACCATGGACGCGGTGGCCCGCAAGTGCGGGTGTACCACGGCGGCGGTCGTGAAACGTATCCAACTTTTGGAAGAAGAAGTCGGGCAGCAACTTACCCGCAGGGTCGGGCGCGGCAGAGAACTCACCGAAGCCGGGTGTTACTTGGTGGAACGTAGCCACCAGATCCTCGGGCTCGTGGATAGTACGGTGGCTGAGCTTCAGAATCTGGAGGATAACCCGCAGGGAACTATCGTGATCGCCGGGCGGGAAAGTAGCGCCTTGGATAGCCTGGCGCCGGTGATGGGTCAGGTGCGGGCCCGCTACCCGGGCATTAGTTTCCAGGTCACGCTGTGTGGGCGCGAGGCGGCCACCAGAATGCTTGCTGAGGGTACGGCTTCTTTCGCTGTTTTGGATGATTCTTGGGACTGCACGGCCTGGGAAACCCTCGCGCTTCGAGGTGAGGACCGGTGGGGTTTGTTGGTGCGTACGGATAGCGACGTGGTAGGGCGTGAGAGTATTCGCCGGGCGGATATTACCCAGCGGTCGTTGATTATGCCGAAGGAGCGTAGTCGGGAGTTGGGTTATTGGTTGGATAAGGAAAACCAGCTGACGGTGGTGGGTCGGTACGGGACGAGTCGCGGGGCCCGGGTGATGGTGGAGGCCGGGGTGGGTGAAGCTATCGTGCTGGAGAATATGGCGCTGGGCGGGAGCGCGGGCCTGGGCGGGAACACTGGTGCCGGGTCGGGAGTGTCGGCTGCCGGTGCTGGGCTGGTGTTTATCCCGCTGGATTGGTTGGTCGGATTGACCTGCGTGCTTGCCTGGGATAAACAAGCACGCCTGAGCCGGGTGGGGGAGATATTCCTGGAAGCGGTGCGCGCAGCCACGGCCGGCGGGAGCGCAGCCGGCGGGAGCGCAGCCGGCTAGAAGTTATCCACAGAATCACCAAACGTCACCCTTGTCCACAACGTTGTAATTGGCTCTTTGCTGTGCCTTGATGCCATGCGAGAATTACTGTCAAGCACAAGCAACTACTCCGCCATGAGGCGATTGAAGGAGTGAGACATATGGATGTTTACGAGGATATTTACGAGGACCGGTTGTATTTTCCGGATCGTGTTTACAACTCGCTGGAAGAGATTCTCGAGCGCAAGGAGGAAATCTTGCGTGAGGTCAGAATGACCCGTGAAGAATTCGACTGGCGCGCTGACAACTACCAGCTCGGACCAAAAGAGTCCGACGCCTATGTTGAAATGAAAGGCTTAGATCGCTTCGAGGGGTTGTGCCGTGGTGAACGAACACTTGGATGAGCGAGTCGATGAGTTTGCGGCACATCTACAGCGGATCGGGGAGCTGATCGACCCCGGGTTTTCTATAGTGAGGCAAGCGCTCAGAAAAGAAAACCCACCGGCAATAAGCCTGTTTGGCGATATTCGCGTTGCTCGTTTCCTTTTTGTCCGTTTCGATTACGAACTTTTCCTCAATCCGGAAACCGGTTTACTCAGGGTCAATGAATCAACGTTCTCGGTCATCCGAGGAGCAAAAAGCAGCGAGCCGCTGGTGCGCTGGGATTATATTCGCTCACCACGTTCGAATATTCCTTGCGCCCATATCCAGATCCATTCCCACCGCGATGAATGGACACACGCCTTGGTGCTGGGCGGCACTCATTCCGGCCGGTCGCGCCGGCGCATCAAGAACGAGGCCCGCACTCCCCACGTTGCCGATATTCATTTCACGATGGGCCGGCGCTGGTTCCGGCCCTGCCTGGAAGAAATCCTCCTCTTAATCATTGACGAACTCGGGGTGGCGTGCACACCACAAGCGCGCGAAGCACTCGACCAAGGCATCGAGGATTGGGAACAGATCCAGGTGCGATCCGTAGTGCGGCATAACCGTGCCACCGCTCTCGAAGCTCTCGAAGAGTAAACCGGCCGTGCTAATAAAATGCGACCGGGCCGCAGAGGCCGAGGATTAGGTGCGCAGTAGCGGGCGGTGGGGGCGCTGCCAGCTAGCGGCGTCGTCGCCCCCACCGCCCGCGGGCGCAAGGACCCGCGCTACAAGTAAACGCGACTAGCGGTTATCGTCGTAAATCGCCAGGTGTTCCAGCGGGGTGGTATCCTCGCGGGCCGCCACCGTGTAGAGCACGGGGAGCGCAGAAATCCACCACGGATCCAGCGGCACCCGGTTCTTCATATCCATTTCTTCGTCCATGCGCATAATCGGATGGGATTCCAGCTTGCCATTGTGCTGGCCGATATAGCGCGCGCCCACCCGCTCCTTCTTCTCCAGCTGCGCGGTCACCTCATCAATGGCGAGGGCCGCGAGCGAGACCGCGAGAGTTCGGTCGTAGGAGGTGGGAATACCGCCCTGCTGCTGGTGGCCAATAATCGTGGAACGAACCGAGAAAGCCCCGTGGCCTTCCTGCTGGAAGACCCGTCGCAGCAGGTCCGCGGTGTAGTACTTGGACGCATCCTCATTACGAATAGCCAGGTAGAGGGAGCGGGAGCCATCGAAGGCTCGGTTCATGCGCTCGCTTTCCTTCGTGAGCATCGCCAGATCCACCCCGGTCTCATGCAGGTAGACCTGCTCAGCCCCGGTGGATAGCGCGCTCATAAGCGCGAGGTAGCCGCATTTACGGCCCATCGTTTCCACCACGAAGCAACGCCGGGAAGCAGAAGCGGAACGGCGAATCTTATCGATGGTCTCCACATTGGTATTGAGCGCGGTATCCACCCCGATAGACAGATCGTGGCCGGGCAGATTGTTATCAATCGAGGCCGGCACGCAGATGAGGGGGAGGCGGAAAGCGGTGTAGCGGTCCGCCTCTTTCGCCATATTCCACGCGGTTTCATAGCCGGCCAGGCCGCCGATCATAATAATGGCGTCCAAGCCATTGGCTTCGATGGAGCGGGCCAATCCGAAGTAATCCTCGATGCCGAGAACCGAGCGGGCAGTACCCAGTTCCGCGCCGCCAAGCGAAACCCAGCCATCCACATCGCCCCAGCTCAGCGGGCGAATATCCCCGCGGATGAGGCCGGGGAAACCGCCCTCCACACCGAGCATCTCAAAACCGCGATCCAGGCCGAGCCGTACCGCGCTACGCGCGGCCGCATTCATTCCCGGGGCGAGCCCGCCGGCATGGAGCACGGCCACCCGCGGGCGCCAGCCGTCCTTGAAATAGCGGTCCTCACCCAGCGGGGAAGAGAGCGTTTCAAAAAGGGACTTGATACGGGAGAAGCTGGTGCCGCGCGAGCGCACCGCCGCCTCGTAATCGCCCTCTTCCAGGTAATCGATGACCTTCTTGGTATTGGCGACCGTCTCCACCAGCGGCAGGCGCTGGAGCCGATTATTACGAATCCCGATAATGCAGGATTCTTCACCCGGTTCGGCCCGGATCACCTCCAGGGCGGCGGTGTAGCCGAGCAGGGTGGACATCCAGCGGTCATAAGCGGACGGCGTGCCGCCGCGCTGCACGTGACCGAGCGCGGTAATACGTGGAGACTCCCCGGTGCGTTCTTTAATAGCTGCCTGGATGCGCTGGGCGGTGATCTTTTCACCGTGCCGGTCCATGCAGCCTTCGGCCACGACGATAATCGAATCGCGCCGCCCGGCCGCCCGCCCGGAACGGATCTTTTCGCACATGGCATCTTCCCAGCCGTCCTCGGGGGGAAGCTCGGGGATGATCACATCATCGGCTCCGCCGGCCATCGCACCCATAAGGGCCAGGTAGCCGCAGCGCCGCCCCATCACTTCCACCACGAATACCCGCTGGTGGGAAGCAGCCGTGGAAGTGAGAGCGTCAATAGCATCAATAATGCGGCACAGGGCCGAATTGGTTCCCACCGTCATATCGGTGCCGACCATATCGTTATCGATGGAACCCACCACCCCGGCAATATGAAGTTCGGGGTGGCGTGCGGCAAGATCGGCTTCGATTTCCCCGGCTTCTACCAGTTCTTCGAGGAGTCCACTCCAGCGCTCGCGCAGGGTGTCCGCCCCGGTGAGGGAGCCATCCCCGCCGATGACCACGAGGCGGTCAATTCCGGCGCGCACCAGATTCACGGCAACTTTGCGCATCCCATCCCGCTCCCGGAATTCGGTAGAGCGGGCCGAGCCGATCACCGTGCCACCCTTATCTAGAATGGAGGACACATCGCTCCAGGCCATGGGCTCAATAAGATTATCGATAGCTCCGCGCCAACCCTCGCGAATTGCGAAGGGGCGGGCGCCCACGTGTAAAGCGGTACGCACCACGGCGCGCACTACCGGGTTCATGCCCGGGGCATCCCCACCCGAGGTAAGAATGGCAAGGGATACAGGATCTGCGTGATCTGACATGGTTCCTCCTCCGAAGATCATTGTGTCAAAGATGGTGGGCTCATGTGTGGTGCTAGAGTCCGGCGGCGCGCCCGCGAGATGTGGTAGCGGCGCTACCCGCGTAAGCGGGCGCGCCGCGGGGCCGCAAAGTTGATTACACTACGAGATAAAGACTACTTCGAGGATGAGGATAACCATGTCGCACCCCATTGACCCCACAACCACGCGCGCCTGGGCGCGGCTGCATGACCTTCATGACGGATTCACCGCTGATTTCCGGGCCCGTTTCGCCGCGGATCCCCAGCGCGCCGAACGGCTGAGTTTCACCGCCGGCGATCTTTTCGTGGATCTGTCCAAATCCTATTTGGATGATGACGTTCGCGATGCCCTGCTGGAACTCGCCGAAGAAACCGGGGTTGCTCAGCGGCGCGATGCCATGCTGCGCGGCGAGCGGATTAACGTGACCGAAAATCGGGCGGTGCTCCATACCGCACTGCGGCGCACCGCCGATGACACCGTGGAAGTAGCCGGGCACAACGTTGTGGCCGATGTTCGCGAAGTTCTTGAGCGGATGTACGCTTTCGCCACTAAGGTGCGGGAAGGTAGCTGGCGTGGGGTGACCGGAAAGGCCATCACCACTGTGGTTAATATCGGTATTGGTGGTTCGGATCTGGGCCCGGTGATGGCCTACGAAGCACTCCTCCCGTACGTCAAGGACGGGTTGGAATGCCGCTTCATTTCCAATATTGACCCGACCGATGTGGGGGAGACCCTGCGCGGGGTGGATCCGGAAACCGTGCTCTTCATCGTGGCATCCAAGACGTTCACCACCCTGGAAACCCTCACCAATGCCCGCCAAGCCCGCTCCTGGTTCCTCGCCCAGCTCGCCGCGCGCGGCATCCAAGATCCCGGCGCGGTGGCCAAGCACTTCGTGGCCGTCTCCACCAACCTGGAGAAGGTGGCGGAATTCGGAATTGAGCCCGCCAATGCCTTCGGTTTCTGGGATTGGGTAGGAGGGCGCTATTCGGTGGATAGCGCCGTCGGCCTTTCCCTCGCCATTGCCATCGGCCCGGAACATTTCGAAGAATTCCTCTCCGGGTTCCGTACGATTGACGAGCATTTCGCCACCGCGCCGGCCGCTGAAAACGTACCCCTCCTCATGGGGCTCCTCAATATTTGGTACGTCAATTTCTTCGGGGCGGCCACCCACGCGGTGCTGCCCTACGCGCAGTACCTGCACCGTTTCCCGGCCTATCTCCAGCAGCTGACCATGGAATCCAACGGCAAACGGGTGCGCTGGGACGGCAGCCCGGTGACCACCCACACCGGGGAAGTGTTCTGGGGCGAGCCGGGCACCAACGGCCAGCACGCCTTCTACCAGCTCATCCACCAGGGCACTCAGCTTATCCCCGCTGATTTCATCGCCTTCGCGAATCCTGTTTTCGCGCTGGTGGACGGGGAAGCCGATCAGCATGAGCTCTTCCTCGGTAACTTCTTCGCGCAAACGAAGGCCCTGGCCTTCGGGAAGACTTTGGATGAGGTCCGTGCGGAAGGCACCCCGGAAGAGATCGTGACTGCGCGGGAATTCCCCGGGAACAAGCCGACCGCTTCGATTATGGCGCCGGCCCTCACCCCTTCGGTGCTCGGCCAGCTCATCGCGCTCTACGAGCACATCACCTTTACCCAGGGTGCGGTGTGGGGCATTGACTCCTTCGATCAGTGGGGCGTGGAGCTGGGCAAGCAGATGGCCAAGGAACTCACTCCGGCGATTAGCGGGGACGCGGCGGCCCTGGAAGCCCAGGATTCTTCCACCCGCCAGCTCATCGAGTACTACCGCGCGCACCGGAAGTAGTGCCGCTCACCGGCGTTAGCGCACCGTACACACAAACGGCACCGGCCACCCCTAATAACGGGAGTGGCCGGCGCCGTTTGTGCTTGTTGTACTTGCGCTTAGAGCACCTTAGTGAAGAAATCGCGGGTGCGCTCCGAGCGCGGGTTATCAATCACCTGCGCCGGGGTGCCCTCGTCGATAATCATGCCCTCGTCGAGGAACACCACTTTATCGGCCACCTCCCGGGCGAAACCGATTTCGTGGGTGACCACCACCATGGTCATGCCCCCGCGCGCCAAATCCTGCATCACGGAGAGCACCTCACCCACGAGCTCCGGATCAAGCGCCGAAGTAGGCTCATCAAACAGCATGAGCTCGGGGTGCATGGCCAGGGCGCGCGCAATAGCCACCCGCTGCTGCTGCCCGCCGGAAAGCTGCGCCGGGAAATGATTAGCGTGATCACGCAAGCCCACCCGCTCCAGCAGCTCCAGGGCCTCGGCCCGCGCCTCCTTTTCCGGGCGGTGGGCCACCTGAACCGGCGCCTCCATAATATTTTCCATCGCGCTCATATGCGGGAAAAGATTGAAACGCTGGAACACCATTCCCACCTTGGCGCGCTGGGCGGCCACTTCCGCCTCGGTGCGCTGGCGCAGCCAGGTCCCTTGCGAAGTGACGGCACCGGCGCGGCGGGCCAGCATTCCGCGCCACCCGGTGGGGGCGGGCTGCTCGGTCATCCCCAGCAGCTCCCCATCCAGGTAGATCCGCCCGGCAGTAATAGTTTCCAGCTCGTTCAGGCAGCGCAGCAGCGTGGATTTACCCGAACCGGAGGGCCCGAGCAGCACCACCACCTCACCGCGCTGCACCGCGAGATTAACACCTTTGAGAACGGTGTGATCACCGAAAGATTTGTAGACGTTGCACACGTCCACCATGGCGTGAGTCATTGTTCTCCTTAGGGGGTGACGTCCAGGAAGGCCGTCGTCGCCGTACGTCCGTCAAAACCACGCGCGAAATGGCGTTCAATACGATGCTGCACCATCATGAGCAGCGAGGTAATCACCAGGTACCAGATCGCCGCGACCACGAGGAAGGGGAAAGGCAGGTAGGTTTTCGAACCCAAATCCTGGGCCGCGAAAGTGAGGTCCAGGGTGAAGGGGACGGCGAGCACCAGCGACGTTGTTTTCAACATCGAGATCGTTTCGTTCCCGGTGGGCGGAATAATAATACGCATGGCCTGCGGCAAAATAATACGCCGCATAATCGTGCCCGAACGCATCCCCAGCGCCACCGCGGCTTCCCGCTGCCCCGGATCAATCGCACCCAAACCGGAGCGAATAATCTCCGCCAGGTAGGCGCCTTCGTTGAGGCCCAGCCCGATAATCGCCGCGATAAACGGGGTGATGACCCGGTCGGTGTGGAACGTGAAGAACTCCGGCCCGAAAGGAATCCCCAGCGATAGCTTCTGATAGAGCGAAGGCAGCAGCCCCCAGAACATGAGCTGGGTGTAAATCGGGGTGCCGCGGAAGAACCAAATATAGAAGCGGGCCGCGCCGCGCAGCGCCGCGTTACTCGATTCGCGCAGCACCGCCATGGTCAGCGCCAAAATAATGCCAATAACCATGGCGAGCACGGTTAGCACCAGGGTGTAGACGATACCGCGCAGGATCCGCCAATCGAAAAGATAACGTCCCACCACATCCCAGTGGAAAGCATCATTGGTGATGAGCGCATTAAGCGCCATCGCCCCGAGCACCGCCATGACGATGAGCCACACAATATTGCTCATCTTCACGCGGGCTTGCGGATGAATCTTCTCCATTACTGCACCTGGGGGTTGATCTCGGCGGTGCTCAGCACGCCTTCGGTAATGCCGTAATGCGCGAAGATTTCCTTGAGCTCACCCGAATCCATGAGGGATTGCAGCGCGGCCTGCACGGCCTTAGCGAGCTCCGGATTATCCTTGGCCACCGCGATAGCCACCGGGGCCGAATCATAAATATCACCCGTGGTCTTCAGCTGCCCATTTGAGCGGGCCACCGCGTAACCGAGCACCGGGGAATCGGCGAAAATAGCATCGTACTGGCCGGAAACCACCCGGGTCACGATCTGCGGCACATCCGGGAGGGACATAATTTTAATCGGCTTGGCACCCTTCGCTTCGCAGGCGGCGGTCGCTTCCTTGAGGGCTTCCTCCTGGGAGGAACCCGTTTGCACGCCGATGGTGAAACCGCAAGGGTCATCCGGAGTGAAATCACTGGACTTGGCCGGCACCCCGTATTCGGAACCCGCCTCGAAATACGTGATCATATTGAAAGCTTCTTCACGCTCGGGGGTGACGGTGAAGGTGGACAGGCCCACATCGAATTTGGTTCCGATCTGGGGGAGAAGCGAATCGAATTCCACGTGCGTGGTGGTACCGTCTTTGAGTCCCATTTTCTTCGCGATGGCGCGCGTGAGATCAATATCGTAACCGGTGGGGGTCTGCCCGTCAGCCTTGCGGTATTCCGCGGGAGCGTAATCGGTAGACGCGCCGTTGCGTAATTGCCCGCGTGCGGTAACATCCGCGGGCACTAGGGCAGCGACGGCGGAATCTGCCGCGATGCCATCAACAGCGAAACCGGACTCACCCGGATCGGCCGCGGCGGTGGAATCCGTCAAAGCAGCCTCATCATTGGAGCAGGCGCCCAGCGTGAGGAGGCCGGCAGCAAGCAGCGCGAATGTTTTCTTCATTTTCTTCCCCTACGGTGAATGTTTTTTCAGTGGCCGGGTGGAATTTACTCGGAACAATCCCAAGTATAGCCAGTAAATATACGTGTGCATGTATAAAAATGTGAATATGCGGGTAGATAACGGCCGCTTTGGCGTATTTTCGGGCTTTGCGCGGGGTTGATGTGAGAGGACTAACGGCGGCGCGCCTCGAACAAGCGCGTATGTTACGAATCCGTAAGTTACGATTACGTAAGGTTACGCATTAGTAGGTTAGCGGCGGGCTGCCCCGCCGGGAAGAAGGCTGAGATGAGTCACGTGCATTCAGGAAACGTGCTCTTTCCGCGTACCGCGAGCGCGCTGGGGGAGGTAGGGCTCCCCGGTGCTGCGCTCCTGCATACCGAACTGACCACATCCACCCAGGATGACCTGGCCGAACTCTGGCTCAGCTCCGGGGGCGCTCCCGCACCCGGGCTGGTGTGCGGCCTCATCGCCGACGAACAAAGCGATGGGCGCGGGCGCATGGGCCGCTCCTGGTTCGCCACCAAAGATGGCTCCCTGCTTTTCTCGGTGCTCATCGCGGTGCCAGAATCAGTGCGCGCGGAATTGAGCTGGGTGACCTTCGCCGGGGCCCTGGCCGCGCGCGCCGCCCTCGAAAAGCTCGGGGCCCACGTGGCGATTTCTTGGCCCAATGATATTGTTACCCGCCCCCACGCCGCGAAACTGGCCGGGCTCCTCGGTGAAGTCGTGAGTACGGACGCGGCCGGGAATATCGGCGTGGTGCTCGGGGTAGGAATCAACCTGGGGCTGCGCGCCGAGGAACTGCCCACCCCCACCTCGGCTTCGCTAGCCACCGCCGGCTTCCCGGTGCCTAGCCGCGATGAGGTGGCCGCCGCCTACCTGCGCGAACTCGGGGCCCGGCTGGCCGCCCTCGTGAGCGCCTGTGAGAGCGGAATAAGTCATGCTCCAGTTAGCGGCGCCGTCGTACCTGAAACGGCCGCGGGTGACCTGGAAGCGAGCGATGCAGAAGCCAGCGCGGAAAAACGCTCCGCAAGCGCGGCAGAACGCTCCGGGCTTTTAGCAGAACTCAATGCCACCTGCGCAACCCTGCGTGAGGGCATCACCGTCAACCGCCCGCGCGATACTCCGGTGCACGGGCGCGGGGTGCAGATTTCAGCCGACGGCGCCCTCGTGGTCGCCACCGCTGCCGGTGACATGCGTATTTCAACCGGAGAAGTCTCGCTCCTGGGTCGGGTTGCGCCCTCGGAAGGAAAGTAGTGATGAAAAAAATTCTGGTTGCCAATCGCTCCGAAATTGCCGAGCGGGTTATCCGCACCGCCCACGATATGGGGATGAAAGCGGTGGCGGTCTATGCCGACGCGGATCGCGAAGCCCAATTCGTGGAGGATGCCGATAGCGCCTACGCGCTGGAGGGCACCGCGTACGCCGATACCTATATGAATATTGAGAAAATCATCGCGATTGCCAAGCGTTCCCACGCGGACGCCGTACATCCCGGCTACGGTTTTCTTTCCGAAGTTCCCGAATTCGCCACCGCGGTTATGGAAGCGGGCCTCACGTGGATCGGCCCGGCCCCCGCGGTGCTCCACCGCCTCGGCGATAAAATCCAGGCGCGCCGCCTGGCCGAATCGGTGGGCGTAGCCCCGGTGCCCGGCGTTTCCGATCCGGTGCAGGGGCGCGCCGGCGTGGACGAGTTCGTGGCGCGCTTCGGTTTCCCGATTGTCACGAAGAAGGCCGACGGCGGGGGCGGGCGCGGCATCACCATCCATAACGAAGCCGCTGACCTGGACCGCTTCTTCGCGGCCCACGGGGCGGATCTGGATTCCTATTTCGTGGAGCGTTTTATTCGCACCGCCCGCCATATTGAAACGCAGTCGGCGCGCGATTCCCACGGGAATTTCGCGGTGATCTCCACCCGTGATTGTTCGGCCCAGCGCCGCAACCAGAAACTCATCGAAGAAGCACCCGCCCCGCTGCTGCCCGGCAACGCGGAAGCGATCGTGAGCGAATGGTCGCGCCGCCTTTTCGAAGCGGTGGATTACGTGGGTTTGGGGACCTGCGAATTCCTGGTGGAACCCGATGGGCGGGTCAATTTCCTGGAAGTGAATCCGCGCCTCCAGGTCGAACACACCGTGTCCGAAGAAGTGACGGGAATGGACCTGGTACGCGAACAAATCCTTATTGCCTCCGGCGCGGAGCTCTCCGAAGTTCCCGCCCCGCGCGCCCACTCTTTTGAATTCCGGATTACCTGCGAGGACCCGGCTACCGGCATGGTGCCCTCCACCGGAACCATCGAGAAAATCCGCTGGCCGCTCGGGCACGGGGTGCGTATCGAATCCGGGATTGAAGAAGGCGATATTGTGACCGCCGATTTTGATCCCATGCTCGCCAAGCTCGTGGTGACCGCCCCGGACCGTGAGCAGGCTATTGCTCGTTCGCGCCGCGCCCTCGCAGAATTGCAGATTACCGGGGTGGCCACCCCCTGCGCCATGTACCGCGATGTGTTGGCCATGGAAGAATTCGCCGGCCATATTCCTTCCACCCGCTGGCTGGAAGATACCGTGCTCCCTGCTTACGAAAATACCCAGGCCGCCAGCACCCCGGCGCCCGTTAAGGATGAAGAACCGCGCCACACCTTCGTTATTGAAGTGGATGGGCGGCGCATGCGCATGACCCTCCCGGCCGCGCTCATCGCCACCGGCTCGCACGTGGCCCGCCGCACCCTGCAACCGCGCCGCTCCCAGGCGGCCTCCCGCACCGCGATGCCGGCCCAGGATCTCACCGATCCGAGCGGCATGGTGAACTCGCCCATCCAGGCGATTGTGGTGCGCGTGGTGGTGGAACCGGGGGATAAGGTCCACGAAGGCGATCTGCTCGTGGTACTCGAATCCATGAAGATGGAAAGTTACGTGTATTCGCCGCGCGATGGCGAAGTGACCGACGTGGAAGTGCGGGCCGGGGCCACCGTGGCGGCCTTCCAACCCCTCGTGCGGGTGGTGGGCGCCGATGCCTAGCAACCAGCCCAGTTCCTGCCCGCGCGTTATGCGTCCGCGCCCGCACGCGATCACGCGCCTGCACACGATCACGGGCCACCACTCGAGTCCGTGCCCGAAAGTAGCGAAGGAGAATCATGTCGCTGACTGAATTACGCTCCGCCCACGAATGGCAAACCCTGGATCACAGCGCCCAGCAGGTGGACCGGGTGCGTTTCGCGGAATACCAAAACGACCTGGCCCGGCAGGCCGAGGAACGCGCCGCTAAGCGCCAGCACGCCCACGGGAAAAAGACCGCCCGGGAACGCATCGCCCTGCTGTGCGATGAGGGTAGCTTCACCGAAATCGGGCAGTTCGCCGGCGGGAACCTGGGGCGCGGCTTCCGGGGCGCCGCGGTGGTCACCGGAATTGGCCAGGTGGACGGCCAGCTCGTGGCGGTCTACGCCCAGGACTTCTCCGTATCCGGGGGCACCCTGGGGGAGGCCGAGGGCGATAAAATCGTGGCCCTCATGGACAAAGCCCTCGAGCTGCGCATCCCCATGGTGTCCCTGCTTGATTCGGGTGGCGCCCGCATCCAGGACGGCGTCGTCGCCCTGTCCCAATACGGCCGCATCTTTAAGAAAACGATCGCGGCATCGGGCATTATCCCGCAACTCTCCGTCATTCTGGGGCCTTGCGCGGGCGGCGCGGTATACGGGCCGGCCCTCACCGATTTCATTATTATGACGCGCGATAACGCGCATATGTTCGTGACCGGACCGGACGTCGTTAAGGCGACCACCGGGGAAGAGGTCTCCTTCGACGACCTGGGCGGGGCCACCCTCCACAATTTCCAATCCGGGGTGGCCCACTACCTGGCCGCGAATGAGGACGATGCCCTCGATTACACCCGCACCCTCCTCACCTACCTGCCCGCGCATTGCGATGCGGAGCTGCCGCGCTGGGATTATGAGGAAACGGCCACGGATACCCAGTGCGCCCGGCACCTTTCCGACCTGGTGCCCGCCTCCACCAAGCAGCCCTACGATATGCTCGACGTTATCGCGAATCTCGTGGACTACGGGGAATTCGTGCAGGTCCAGGAGCATTTCTCCCGCTCTATCGTGGTGGGATTCGCGGCGCTGGCCGGGCAGTCCGTGGGGATCGTGGCCAATCAGCCGCTCGTGGATGCCGGCACCCTGGATGTGGACGCCTCCGAAAAAGCCGGGCGTTTCGTGCAATTCTGCGATGCTTTCCACGTGCCCGTTATCACCCTCGTGGACGTGCCCGGCTACCGGCCCGGCACCGAACAGGAACAGGCCGGGATTATTCGCCGTGGCGCGAAGCTGATCTGGTCCTATGCCAATGCGACGACGCCCCTCGTGACCGTGGTGTTACGTAAAGCCTACGGGGGCGCCTATATCGTCATGGGTTCGAAGTCCCTGGGAGGGGACCTCAACTTCGCGTGGCCGGGTGCGGAAATTGCGGTGCTCGGCGCCGAGGGCGCGGTCGCTATTACAGGGCGACGGCGCCTGCGGGAAGCCGAACAGAACGGTGAGGATGTGGCGGCGGTGCGCCAGCAGCTCATCGAAGAGTACACCCGCGAGAATGTCAATCCTTTCCTTTCCGTGGAACGCGGGGAGCTGGACGGCATTATCGCCCCCGAAGATACCCGGGGGGTGCTCATTGAATCTCTGCGCATCCTCGCCACCAAAGATTGCTCGCATCCCGGCGAGCGCAGGCACGGGAATATTCCCATGTAGCGGCCCGCCCTAAGCGCGTGGGCATTCATCCGGAACGTTCCGGCGCCGTAAGCCTGGGCCCAGACCACGGCGCTCAGAGCCCACCTTTCGATCTTTCCATTTTTCTCAAGAATTGCCTCGCGGGATCTCCCGCATCTAGCAGAAAGAACACTATGACCAGCGTGTATGAATCCCTGACGGCCACCCCGCCGGCTTCCCCGTGGATCCTCCAATTCGCCGGCCAGGGCACCCCCTGGCGCGCCGAACTGGATGAGCTGCTCACCTCCGCGCGGTTGCGCGCGGACCTGACCGAGGTGGACGCGGCGGCCGAGGAAATCCTCGCCCCGGTGCTCCCCGAACTCACCGTGATTTCCGCCGGGCGCCTCGACCTGCTCGGGCTGCGCGGCCCGGCCAGCGCCGGGCGTGCTCCCCACACTTCGGTTCCCGGTATCCTGCTCAGCCAGTACGGGGCCTACCGTGACCTGGCGGTGCGCCCCACCGCTACCATCGGGCACTCCCAGGGGGTACTGGCCGCCGCCATGGTGGAATCCAGCGAACCGGCCAGTATTTTCGCCCTCGCCCGCCTCATCGGGGCGGCCGCCTCCAAGGTCAGCGGCGAACTTGGGATTACCGCGAGCAAGGACGCCAGCCCCATGCTCTCGGTGCGGGGCGTGGGTGCCCCGCTGCTGCGCCGCCTGGCCGCCAAGGTCCCGGATGCGGATGTTGCCATTATTAACTCGCGGGAAGCCTGCGTGGTCTCCGGGCGTCCGGCCGCCCTCACCGCGCTGGTGGCCCTCATCGAACGCGAAGCCGAACGGGAAGCGCGCGCCCGCGCCGATAAACTCACCGGCGGGGAAGCCCTCCACCCGGTGTGTGAATTCCTCAACGTGGGAGCGCCCTTCCATTCCCCGCTCCTCGAACCGGCCGTGGCCCTCGTGGATTCCTGGGCGGCTCGCTGCTCCCTCAACGTGGAACGCAGCGATGAACTGGCCCGCGCCGTGCTCACCGCCAGCCTGGACTGGACCGCGGAATTCGCCGCCGCCCTGGACGAAGCCGGGCAGGGCGGCACCCCGGCCGGTTTCGTGGTGGACCTGGGCCCGGGCCCGAACCTCAAGACCATCGCCCTGGAAAACCTGGCCGGCACCGGGGTGAGCTACGTGGATGCCTCCACCGCTGCCGCCCGCGATGACCTGGTGACCGGGGTGGCGCGCGTGACCCGCACCCGCGACTGGTCCGAATACGCCCCGCAGTTGCGCCAGATCAAGGGCCACACCTACCTGGATACCGCCTTCTCGCGGCTGACCGGGCGCAGCCCGATTATGCTCGGCGGAATGACCCCGACCACCGTGGACGGGGAAATCGTGGCGGCCGCCGCCAACGCCGGCTACTGGACCGAACTCGCCGGGGGCGGGCAGGTCTCCGAAGAAGTCCTCGCGGAGAACCTCTCCACCCTGCGCGAGCACCTGGAACCGGGCCGGGTGGCTCAGTTCAACACCATGTTCCTGGACCGCTACCTCTGGGATCTCCAATTTGGCTCGCGCCGGCTGGTTTCCCGCCAGCGCGCCGCCGGGGCACCCCTGGACGGCGTGGTCATTAGCGCCGGCATTCCCGAAAAGGACGAAGCCCTCGAACTTATCGCGCGCCTGCGTGCCGAAGGTTTCCCCTATATTGCTTTCAAGCCCGGCACCGTGGCCCAGATCCGCCAGCTGGTGGAGATCGCCAAGGCCTGCCCGGGTGCCCCGCTTATCGCTCAGGTGGAAGACGGCCACGCCGGTGGGCACCACTCCTGGGAGAACCTGGAAGATCTGCTCATCGCGACCTACGGCCAGATGCGTGAGGCCGGCCTCATTATTACCGTGGGTGGCGGCTTGGGCATTCCCGAGCGGGCGTCGTCGTTCCTCACCGGAACGTGGGCCGAGGCTTACGGTATGCGACCCATGCCCGTGGACGGTGTGTTCATCGGAACCGCGGCCATGGCCGCGAAGGAAGCGAAAACGAATCCCGACGTCAAGCAGCTGCTCGTCGATACGCCCGGTGTGAGCCCGGACGATAACGGCGGTTGGGTGGCGGCCGGCTCCACCCGCGGTGGTATTTGTTCCACCCAGTCCTCCCTGCACGCCGATATTTACAATGTGGAAAACGCGGCCGCCCGCGCTGCCCGCCTCCTCGTGGAAGTGGACGGGGATGCCGAAGCCATCGCCGCGCGCCGCGAGGAAATCATCACCGCGATCAACGCCACCGCGAAGCCCTACTTCGGGGATATCGCGCAGATGACCTACGCCCAGGCGCTGCGCCGCTACGTGGAACTGACCGTGCCCTGGGCCGACGAACCCACCCAAACCCGCTTCTGGGAAATGCTCCAGCGTTTCGAAGCGCGCCTGTGCGAAGCGGAAAGCGGGGATGTTCCCACGCTCTTCCCGACCCGGGCCGATGCCGCCGCCGATCCGCAGGCAGCACTTCAGCGCTTCCTCGCCGCCTACCCGAGCGCGGAAGAACACACCGTGCTCGCCCAGGACGAAGCCTGGTTCGTGGCCCTGGCCTCCAAGTACCCCAAGCCGGTGCCCTTCGTGCCGGTCATCAACGAGCAGGTGCTGCGCTTCTGGGGCTCGGATTCCCTGTGGCAATCCCACAATCCGCGCTACACCGCGGACCAGGTCCGTATTATTCCCGGACCCACCTCGGTTGCCGCCATCACCAAGGTCGATGAACCCATCGCCGATATCCTGGGCCGCTACGAAGAAGACGCTGTGGCCCGGGTGAGCGCGGGCGGGGCGCAGGCCCAGCCGGCCTTCTCCCGCGCGGCACGCGACCGCGAAACCTTCCTGCGGGAAACCCCCTTCATCGTGTGGCACGGCCACCTGGCCACTAACCCGGCCCACCTCATTCCGGAGGCGGAAATCCGCGATACCCCGGAGGGTCTGGAAATCTTCGTGCCCCTCGATACCCTCTGGGATGGCACTCAGGCGCACCAGCACGTGGTGCGGCATATGCGCATCCCGCTGCTGCTACCCGAATCGGTAGCCACCGGCGGGCTGCCCGTGGTGGATGATGCCCGCCTGGAAGCGGCTATGCGCGAAGTGCTCGCCGCGATGTCCGGGGTGGGAACCACCACCCTGGGCGGCACCCCCATCACGAAGCAACCCGAGATGATCGACGGCGTTGCCACCCTCACCTTCGCGGTCTCCCCGGAGATCAACACCCTGCACGCGGGTATTACCGCGCCGGCCGGGCGCACCCCGGCGGCCGTGCCCTCCGCGCTGCTCGGTTCGTGCTGGCCCACCATCTACTCCGCGATGGGTTCGGGCGAAGCCGATGGCTACCCGATTATTGAAGGGCTGCTCTCCGGCGTGCATCTTGATCACCTGGAAAAGGTGAATGTGCCGGTGGAGGAGATCCTGGAAGCCGGGCAGCTCACCGCGCGTTCCTGGGTCGCTTCCGTGGCCGAATCTTCGGCCGGCCGGGTGCTGACCATCCGCACGAATGTGTCGCGCGAGGATGACACCGTGGTCCTGGAATTCCAGGAACGCTTCGCCATGCGCGGGCGCGCCACCACCACGGAACTGCCTTCTGAGCCGGCCGCCCGCGGGGGAGTGGATGCCGATATTATCGACACCCCCCGTTCGGTGCTGCGCAAGGTCACCGTGCAGGCCCCCACCGATATGACGGCTTTCGCCATTGTTTCCGGTGATTTCAACCCGATTCATGTATCCCGCAACGCCGCGCTGGTGGCGGGAATGGATGCCCCGCTGGTGCACGGCATGTGGCTGTGCGCCGCCGCCCAGCACGCGGTGGCCGATCCGGTGGCCGGGCGCGCCCCCATGCATATCACCGGGTGGACCTACCGCATGTTCGGCATGGTCAACCTCGGCGACGCGGTGGATATTACCGTGGAGCGCGTGGGCCGGGTGCGCGGGGGCGGGCTCGCCCTCGACGTGACCGCCCGCTGCGGGGATACCGTGGTCTCCCAGGCCTCCTGCACCGTGAGCGCCCCGCGTACCGCCTACGTTTACCCGGGTCAGGGCATCCAGGCCCGCGGCATGACCCTCGATGACCGGGCCGCTTCGGCTGCCGTGCGCGAGGTGTGGGAACGCGCCGACCGCCATACCCGTTCCGCCCTCGGTTTCTCCATCCTCGCGGTGGTGCGCGATAACCCGGTGGAGCTGCGGGTGCGCGATGAGATCTTCCGCCACCCGGACGGGGTCCTCAACCTCACCCAATTCACCCAGGTGGCGCTCGCGACCGTGGCCTTCGCCCAGACCTCGCGCCTGCGTGAACAGGGTTCACTGGTAAGCGGTGCTTACTTCGCCGGGCATTCCCTGGGTGAATACAATGCGCTCTCCGCCTACTCGCAGGTCTTCAGCCTCGAGGACGTGCTGGAAATCGTGTACCGGCGCGGTACCACCATGCACCACCTGGTGGAACGCGATGAGCAGGGCCGTTCGAATTACCGTATGGGCGCCTTGCGTCCCAACCAATTTGGGGTGGGCGACGACGCCGTGCGCGACTACGTCGCGCAGGTGGCTGCCGCTTCCGGGGAATTCCTCGAGATCGTCAATTACAACCTGGCCGGCGCCCAGTACGCGGTGGCCGGAACCGTGGCGGGCCTGGAAGCCCTGGAAAAGGACGCTAATGAGCGGGCCCGGCAGGCCGGGGGCAAGCGCCCCTTCATGCTGGTTCCCGGTATCGACGTGCCCTTCCATTCCAGCGTGCTGCGCACCGGCGTAGCTGAATTTGGCGATACCCTGCGTGCTATCGTTCCCGCGGATATTAAGCTCGAGATTCTCGAAGGGCGCTACCTGCCGAACCTGGTGGCCCGTCCCTTCGAGCTCACCGAAGAATTCTGCGATGCTATTCTTGAGGTGGTTCCCTCCCAGGTTGTGCATGAGATCCGCGCTGATCTGGCCGCGCGTCTGGAGCGCGACCGGGTGGGGACCGCTCGCGAAATCCTGATCGAGCTGCTGGCCTGGCAATTTGCCTCCCCGGTGCGCTGGATTGAAACCCAGGATTACCTCATTGAGGCCGGGGTGGAAGATATCGTGGAAATCGGCCTGGCGGCTTCGCCGACGCTGGCGAATATGGCCACCCGCACCCTCGCGCTGCCCAAGCACGCCCAGCGCCACGTGAGCGTGTACAACGTGCAACGCGATGCCAAGCGGGTCCTGCACGAGGATGTTGCCAGCGCCCCGGTGGCCGAGGATGGATTCTCGGACGGCGCGGCGGCGCCGGCCGGCGTGAATGGCGCTGCGGCGAACGGCGCGGATGGCGCCGCGGCTCCGGCACCCGAAACCGCTGCTGCCGCTCCGGAAGCCGCTGCTGCTCCCGCACCGGATGCGGCTGCTGCTGGCGCCGCTGCAGCGGCCCCGGCCGCGGCAGCAAGCCCGGCTCCCGCCGCGGCTCCGGCTGGCGATGGCCAACCGGCCGCGGATCTGCCCTTCCGAGCCGGGGACGCCCTGCGCGTCCTGCTGGCCTGGTCCACGAAGATCCGCCTGGACCAGATGGGCGATGCCGATTCGGTCGAAACCCTCACCAACGGGGTTTCCTCCAAGCGCAACCAGATCCTCATGGATATGACCGCCGAATTCGACCTGGCCTCCATGGACGGCGCCGCGGAAGCGCCGCTGGCCACCCTGGTCTCCCAGGTGGATCAGGCTGCCCACTCCTATAAGCCCTTCGGCAGCGTGCTGCGCGAAGCCATCGCGGACCGCTTGCGTTCGCTCACCGGTGCGGCCGGCGCGAAGCCGGCCCGGGTGGCCCAGCGCGTGCAGGATACCTGGCAGCTCGGCGAAGGCTGGGTGGCCCACGTGACCGCCACTATCCTCCTGGGCACCCGCGAAGGTAAGTCGGTGCGCGGTGACGAATTGGCCACCCTCCCGCTGGCTCCCACCTCGGCCGCCCAGCTCGATGAGCTCATCGACGCGGCGGTGCGGGCGGTGGGCGCGGCCCACGGCATCAACGTTGCGCTCCCGAGTACCGGGAGCGGGGCGGGCGGCGTCGTCGATTCCGCTGCCCTCGACGCGTATGCCGAACGTATGGACGCGATCCTGGCCGGAACCGCGCGCGATCTGCTCGCGCGCCTCGGCCACAATGAGCGCCCGGAAGCGCCCGCAACCGCTGATGACCTGGCCCTGCGCGAAGCGATGAGCGCGGAACTGGGCAGCGGTTGGGAAGATTTCGTGACCCCGCGTTTCGATCCGGCCCAGGCCGTGCGCCTGTGCGACCGCTGGGCTACCGCCCGCGAGGACGTGGCCAAGATCGCCTTCGGGCGCGAAGTGAGCGCCAATTTCACCGGCGTTGGGGAAGAAGTGGCCCGCCAGGCCGAATGGCAGGCGGCACGCAATCCCAAGCTGGCGGCGCGCTTGACGAAGATCGCCCGCGCTGCCCGTGATACCACCCCGGGGATCTACGCCGGGAAGGTCGCGGTGGTGACCGGTATGGCAGAGAACTCCATCGCGGGTGCGGTGGTGGCCGGGTTGCTGGCCGGCGGGGCAACCGTCGTCGCCACTTCCTCGCGTATCTCCACCACGCGCCTGAACTTCGCCAAGAAGCTCTACCGCGAGAACGCCATCAACGGTGCCGAACTGTGGCTCATTCCCGCCAACCTCGCTTCCTTCCGCGACGTCGACGCGATCACCGCGTGGATCGGTGCCGAACAGCGCGAAACGGTGGGTGCCACCTCGAAGCTCGTCAAGCCGGCCCTCATTCCTGACCTCCTGGTGCCCTTCGCGGCGCCGCGGGTGAGCGGCTACCTCAGTGATGCCGGCCCCGAAGCGGAAAACCAGGCCCGCGTGCTGCTGTGGAGCGTGGAACGCCTTATCGGCACCCTCGCGAGCCTGGGCACCGATGCCGCTATCGACCATCGCATGCACGTGATTCTGCCGGGCTCCCCGAACCGGGGCTCCTTCGGCGGGGACGGCGCCTACGGCGAAGTCAAGGCCGCGCTGGATGCCGTGGTCAATAAGTGGCGCGTGGAGCCGTGGGGCCAGCGCACCACCATCGCGCACGCGAAGATCGGGTGGGTGCGCGGCACCGGCCTTATGGGCGGGAACGATCCGCTGGTGGAAGCCGTGGAAGCCAAGGGTGTGCATACCTGGTCCACGGCGGAAGCCGGGCGCGAACTGCTCACTCTCTTCACCCCCGAATCGGTGGCGACTGCCCGCACCGCGCCGGTCATCCACGATATGACCGGTGGGTTGGGCGATATTAACCTGCCCGAACTGGCCGCGAGTATCACGCCGGCCGCCCCCGCGCCGGCCGCGGAGGCCGCGCCGAGCGTGCGGGCCCTGCCCAGCCCGGTGAGCATCCACCAGCCGACCATGGATCTGGGTGCTTTCGGAAGCGGCAGCGCCAAGCCCGAGGACCTCGTGGTGATCGTGGGCCTGGGCGAAACCGGCCCGTGGGGCAGCTCGCGTACCCGGTGGGAAGCCGAACTGGGGATTCAAAGCGACGGCGATGTGGACCTCACCCCGGCCGGGGTGCTGGAGCTGGCCTGGATGATGGGCCTGCTCACCTGGTTCGACACCCCGAAGCCGGGCTGGTACACCCCCGAGGGCGAGCTGGTTCCCGAAGAGGATATTTTCGAACGCTACCGCGACGAAGTTGTGGCACGTTCGGGTATCCGCGCCTTCGTGGATGACGGGCCGCTGGCCGATATCGGGACCACCGATATCGCCCCGGTCTACCTGGAGAAGGACGTGACCTTCACGGTGGGCAGCGAAGCGGAAGCCCGCGCCCACGCCGAAGCGGATCCGAGCTTCACCAGCTTCTTCGAGGAAGACGGCGAATGGCGGGTGACCCGCAAGGCTGGGGCACTGACCTACATGCCGCGCCGTACCACCCTCACCCGCCGCGTGGGCGGGCAGTTCCCCACCGATTTCGATCCGGCCAAGTGGGGGATTCCGGCATCGCTGGTGGAGAGCGCGGACCGGATGGCTATTTACAACCTCATGACGGCGGTGGATGCCTTCCTCTCGGCCGGGTTCTCCCCGGCGGAGCTGCTCGAATACGTGCATCCGGTGGATGTGTCCTCCACGCAGGGCACCGGCTTCGGCGGGATGACCTCCATGCGCCGCCTGTACGTGGATCGCTTCCTGGGTAAGGATTACCCGCAGGATATCCTCCAGGAAACCCTGCCGAACGTGATCGCCGCGCATACCATGCAGGCGTATGTGGGCGGGTACGGTTCCATGATTCACCCCATCGGCGCCTGCGCGACCGCGGCGGTGTCCGTGGAAGAGGGCGTGGATAAGATCGCCACGGGCAAGGCCCAGTTCGTGGTCTCCGGCGCGATTGATGACGTGCAGGTGGAGTCCCTCATCGGTTTCGGTGATATGAATGCGACGGCGGATTCTGCCGCCATGGCGAAGAAGGGCATCAACCCGCGCTTCTTCTCCCGGGCTGGCGATCTGCGCCGCGGTGGCTTCGTGGAAGCCTGCGGTGGCGGCACGGTGCTGCTGGCCCGCGGGGATGTGGCCGCCCAGATGGGGCTGCCCGTCTACGGGGTGGTGGCCTATATTCGCTCCTTCGCGGACGGTATCCAGACCTCGATTCCGGCACCGGGCCTGGGAGCGCTGGCTGCCGGCATGGGCGGAGAGAACTCCGTGCTGGCCACGAACCTGCGCAATCTGGGTGTGAGTGTGGACGACGTCGCCGTGCTTTCCAAGCACGACACCTCCACCAATGCGAATGATCCGAACGAAGCGGAACTTCACGACCGCCTCTTCACGGCGCTGGGCCGCAGCGCGGGTAACCCGCTCTACGTGGTTTCCCAGAAGACCCTGACCGGGCATTCCAAGGGCGGGGCGGCGCTCTTCCAGATGGCTGGCATCACCCAGATGTTCGCCACCGGGAAGATCCCGGGGAATAAGGCCCTGGACTGCTCCGATCCGGCTTTCGAGGAGCGCAGCTACCTGGTGTGGCCACGCGAGGTCCTCGAGGTGGGGGATATTAAGGCGGCTGTGTTGACCTCGCTCGGCTTCGGGCATGTTTCCGCGCTCATGATGCTCGTGCATCCGGCGGCTTTCGAAGCGGCTATCGCGCGCACCAACGGCGCGAAGGCAGCCCAGCTGTGGCGGGAGAGCGCTGATATGCGCCTGCTGGAAGGTGCACGCCACCTGGTTGCCGGAATGGTTGGCCACGCGCCGCTCTACACCGAAACTTCGGTGGACGAGCGCTTCGCCGGGGACCGCCACGAAGGCGAAGCAGCGCTGCTTCTCGATCCGCGCTACCGCCTGGTGAACGGAAAGTACCAGCTGCGCTAAGCATGGCCCTAAGCACGGTACGAAGCACGGTACCAAGCACGGTGCCGGCGGTGCGTCGCTACGGCGGCGCACGCTAGCCCGGCTGGAAGTCCAGCAAGCGGGGCGGGGTGGTTCATGACGAACCACCCCGCCCCGTTTTATGCACGTGCTTGCTTCCGGGCGGCCGCGGATGTTTCAATACCGTGATGGTGAATCCTGATAGTGAACCGCGGTATCGCATTGATATTGCAACTGCGCGGAAAATTGCGGTGACGGCGCAGGGGCTCGCCCCGGAGGCTCGCAGCGCGGGTGCCTCCGTCGCCGATGTTTTCCAGCGCCTCGGCTGCGTTCAAATTGATTCACTGCAGGCCGTGCGCAGATCCCAAGAATTGGTTCTGCTCGCCCGCGGAGTGGATAAAGATAGCTTGCCGCTGCTGCACGAGAGTTCCACTGGCCTCTTCGAAACCTGGGGCCACGCGCATTCACTTATGCCCAGGTCAATATGGCCCTTGCTCCATTGGCGTCGTCGCCGCATTAAACAATACGGGTTATCCGGTCCTCAGGTTGATCAGGGTGTAGCGCGGGCCGTGCTGGAACGCATACGCGAGAACGGCCCCACGGCGCATTCGCAGCTCGGGTGCGCGGTGGGGCAGGGCTGGGAGCGCAGCAGCCCCGTCAAAACGGCGTGTGAATGGTTGTTGAGCATCGGCGACCTCGCGGTGATCAGCAGGGACGAGAAGTGGCAAAGAATTTACTGCACCCCCGAGCAAGCGGGTTTGCCGAGTTCGGAGCTTCTCGATGAGGACACGAGCTTGAACAAGACCGTTGCGCTAGCCCTGCGCGCCCTCGGGATCGCGCGCTTTGACGATGTGGTGGATTATTTCAGGTTTCCGAAAAGTGCGAATATTCGCGAGCGCTGTTGCGCGAACGGGTATGTACCGGTTGAGGTGCGCGGGCTGGCCGGAACGTGGCTTGCTGATGAGGCGCTCGTGGAGGAACTGCATAATGCCAGTTGGGAGACGGGCAGCATCACGCTGCTCTCTCCCTTCGATTCGCTTATTTGGACGCGCTCGCGCCAGCGTGAACTCTTCGGGAAAGACTATCGGCTCGAAGCATATAAGCCCGCGCATAAACGGGAGTTCGGGTATTTCGGGATGCCGATTCTGTGCGATGAGCGGATTATCGGGCGCGTGGCGGCGCGGGTAAAAGATGGGCACGTAGCAATAGAAAACCTCGAGGTGGATGAGGGCTTCTCACCCGAGGGTATTCGAAGCGAGATAACGAGTCTCCTGGAATCGTGGGTGAACTGAGGAAAAGCCCGACTGCTGTACCGGAAAACTAGGTGACAACTGCAAACTGGGTAGAAAAAGGGGACGGGGAAGTTCATGACGAACCACCCCGCCCCGGTTGCTGTCTAGCAGTACGTAGTCACATCAGCGCTCTGTGACTGCAGCCGCTTTTACCAGCCGTAATTATCCTTGGAGAAATCCACCGTGATCGCCCCGTCCTTCACTTCGAAGCGCAGGGTGCGGTTCACCCAGATATTGACCGGCCACTCCGATTCCTTCCAGGGATCCTTCTCGCTGTAGCGCTGCTTGTAATTAATAATGGCCTTGCCCTTGACCTTGGCGGTGCCCACGTAGGCGCCATTCTCGTAGCTCACTTTCGTGGCATCCACCTCGACCTTGGGTTCTTCCTTCCACGAGCGCCGAATCTCCGTCACCGCCTGGAAAACAGGATCGCTCATATTCAATTCGGGGCAGTCTTTCACCTCGAAGGTGTCGGCGGGCATGCACGCCTCATACCGCGCATTCACCTGCTTCTGGATTTCCGCGGCCACTTCCGGTGTGAAGCTCGGTTCAATGACGGCCGGGGAGCTCAAGTCAAGAACCGGAACGGTTACGCTCTCCGCCTCCCCGAAACTCACGTACGTGTTTCCACCCTGGGCACCCACCGTGTAGGTACCCGGGAAAGCGGGCAGCGAATAGTACCCGCTGGCACGCTCGCTCTTGTCGGCCGGGTCCACCGTGGTGGAAAGATCGACGTCGACCCCATTGACGCTGAGCTGCGGCGTTGCGGAACGTAGCACCAAGGTCCCCAGCGGCGCATCAGTGACCTGCCATTCGGAGAAGAACAGGAATTTCTTGCCGCGCTCACTGAGAGTGAGATCAACCGGATATTTCTTCATATCGATGGTGAATTCGGCGCTCACGCGCACGGTATCTTTCCCGCCCGGCTGCGATTGCTTAAAGGCAGAAATGACCTCAAAATCGGTGGGCCGATTCGTGGCCTTGCTGTAAATCTCGTCGCTGAGGAACAGGCGTTCCCCGGAGCGCACATTCGGGTCGTACACCTCGAGCGCGGCGCTGGCCTTCCCGTCCACAATCGCGGAGAGATACGCCTCGGCCGTTTTCTCCGGTGCGAACTTACTGGCCGTCACCTTAAAACCAATAACTCCCGCCACGACGAGCACCAGCAAAACCACCAGGCTAATCCACAATTTCTTATGGGATTTCTTCTCCCGCGGAAGCGACGGGGCCGGGGCAGCGGCGTACATTCCGCCCGGCATTCCGGGGCCGGCGGCCGGGCTCGGCGCGGTGCCGTACCCGCCCGGAGGTGCGTAGCCCTGCGGCGGGGCGCCGTAACCGGGCTGCGGCGCATAACCGGGAGCGGGCGGATAACCCGGGGCCGGTACCGCATCCGGGGCAGCCCCGGCACTGGCCGCACTCGGAATCTCCTCGAGCATCCGCGGAAGCGCGGTACGGGTGGGCGCGCCCGCATCAACATCGGCCGTGATCCACGCTTCCGGCTCACTTGGGGATAGGGGCGACGGCGCCGCTGGCGTGGGCGAATCCGCCGCGGGGATCTCCGCGGAGAGCGTGGCTTCCGGATCGGGCTGCGGGGTAGCTTCTTCGGTATGGTGCTCGTCGGGCTGACCGACCTCGGAGCAGTTGCCCTCAGAGAAATCGGCTTCGGACTGCTCATCTGCAGCATGCGCGGGGGCCGGCGGTGTGGAAGCCGGCGGTGCGGGAGGCGGGGGAGGAACCGGGACCGCGAGCGGATGCGCCGGAGTAGCCTCAGGCTGTGCTACAGGTGCCTCCTCGACGGGCGGAATCGTCCGGGTCAGCTCCGCTTCCTCGGGGCTCGGCGCGGAAGGCGTTGGCGCGGAGGGTGGCGGAGGCGGAGGTGGCGGCACCGGCGTGGACGGTGGGAAGTGGTCAGGTCCGTTAGTCATAAGAGGTCCTTCCTCACAGATAGAGTACGGTGACGTGGAAGGTGGAACTCGCGTGATGAGCCCCGCCGTCGTACCTGTAGAGTTTTTCATAAACTCCACGTATCTAGGGTAACTGGGATAGTGTTGCTACAGGAGAAAACTCCGTATATTAACCGTAGAAAGTATTGGTAGCTACACGGGGTTTTCGTCCGCGTTTTTGCGGTACGGAAATTCTATGGGAGAAAGTGGAACCGCTATGATGTACGATCCGCGCACAATGACCCTCGAAAACTTAGGCGACCCGCAGATTACCGCGCGGGATCTTGCCGATATTGCGGCCCAGCGCCCCGACCTATGGGATGCTATCGCGGTTCATCCGCAGTGCTACCCGGCACTGGTGTCCTGGATTCGCGAGCGCCAGGCCGAAGCTCAAGGGCAGCAGGCCCCGCAGTTTGCGCAGGTCCAGCAACCGGAAGCGCAACCGGTAGCGCAGCCGGAAGAACAGCCCGCCGCGCACGCGCAACAGGCCCCGCAACCGCTCACTGCCGAGCAGTGGCAGGCCCGCTTCCAGCTGGATAACGGCCGCGAACCCACCTTGCGGGAATACCAGGAGGCCGTCGCCCAGGGTGCGGTGGCCGGGCCAGGCATTCCGGATAATTCCGTAGGGGATATGAAAGAAGGCCTCAAGCAATTCGCCACGGGGGCGAAGGACTTTGTGAGTAACCGGGTGGCTCCGGCGGTCGCCCAGCAGGCCGGCGCGATGCGCCAAAGCTTCGCGGCTGCCTCCGCGGGACGTGCTTCCAAGTGGTATGTGATTATTCCGGCGGTGCTCATCGGCGCCCAGGTGCTCGCGATGCTCTCCGTTTTCCTGCCTCTGGTTTCGAGCTTCGGATTCTCCGTTAGCCTCATGACCGCCGATTCGGAAATCGGCTGGATGGTGCTGCTCTGCTACCTCATCGCGGCTGTTTTCTCCACGCTCGCGCTGGTTATCAAGAAGAAGTGGACCATGGCCACCGCCGGCGGGGTGGGCTTACTCTTCGGACTCCTGTGGTTGATCGGAATCATGAACGCTCTGTCCAAACTTCCTGACATCTCCGGATTCGCCAACCTTGGATCTGGTTTCATTCTCCTTATGCTCGCCACCATCGTGAATATTGCCTTCTCCATCTGGGCTATCGTAGTGGTGGTCAAAAAGAACTAAATGACAAGGAGTGCTGGGATGACTCAGCCGGACACGCCCACCGGGGATATTCCCGCGTGGGCGGGCCTCGATCTGCCTGCCGCGCTCAAAGCCGCCAGCTTCCTCACCAGCGAGCTGGCGCGGCAGTACCGGCTGATCGTCAAGGTGCTGTACGAACAACGCGAATTCACCCTCACCGGGGTGAGCCATCACGATTTATTCGAGCTAGTGCGCGGCTACCTTCCAACCGAAGGAGCCGAGCGCTTCCTCGAAGAATTCAATTTTGATGCGCGCATGGCGAGCCTGGTCGAGTGGGGCACCTGTACCGCCTGGCAGGACGATGCCGAAACCGAAGAAGATTTTCTTCGCAATAGGTACCGCTACCAACTCACCGAAGCCGGCTCGAAATTCCACGAAGCCGCGCTCGCGATAGAAAACGACCTGGGCACCCAATCCACGGCATCGCTGCTGGCCCCGGCCATCCTCGCCAAGCTCTTGGAAGAAACACTCGAGCAGGTCCAGCACGCGGAATACCCGGAAGCCAGCCAGTCATTCGCGCAGGTGGAAAGCACGCTTTCCGATATGCGGGAGACCGCTTCGCAATGGCAATCGCGGCTCGCCTCCGCGCTCGGTGGGGAACCCACCCGTGACAAAATCGTGACAACCCTCGAAACGATCCTGGCCTATTCGGAAGTGTGGGGCTCCGGGGTAGATGCGTGCAGTGAAAGCATCTCCCGGCTCGTTGCCCAGCTCCAGGCCACCGATATGTCCGTGTGGAAAGCCATGGCAATTCCGCGCCACGGCTCGAAAGCCGCGGAAGAAACTCTGCTCGCCACCGCCCGGCAGCTGCGGCGCGTGCTGGACGTGCTCGATAACTGGTTTACCGGACCAGCTTCCCAAGCCAAGCGGCTGCGCCGCCAGATTAGAGACGCCGTCGCCCCAACCATCCAGGGTCACCGCGCCCTCCTGGCCGTGAGCGGCACGATATCCAGAAAAGCGGATCTCCTGCGTCTAGCCGAGCGCCTCGAACAGGCTCCCGATGAGGAAACGGTCTGGGATATATGGTGTGCGACGACGGGTTTGTACTCCGCCAGGCACGTCACCGATACCGTTCCGGATATCTCTGCCGGGCATCAAGAGTCCGCCTGGGAAACACCGCCGGTTCCCATTAGCCGCAAGTTGCGGGTGCGCGGGCCGCGCGCGGTACGGGGCCGGCCGGCGCAAATGATCAACCGCCAAGATAATATCCGCAAGGCAAAACTCTTGGCTGCCCAGCGCAACCTCGATATAGCCGACGCCGCGGAAGCCCTGGCCAAGAAATCCGGGAGCGCATTGAGCGAATGGGGCACCTTGAACCGCACCCAGGCCGATCTGCTTCTCGACTTGATCTCCGGGGCGCGCCGGCATAAAAAGGACACCCGCGTGCACGAATCCCGCACCAAAGACGGCAAATGGTGCCTGCGATTCACCCGGACGGAAGGCTCGGCCGTCATCGAAACGGAAGCCGGGCGTTTGGTCCTCGCCAATGGAATTGTGGAGTTCACTCGATGAGCGTCACGATGTTTAGCTCGGATCGAGCCGAAAAACAGCTGGCCTTCATCGGGCTGCTGTGTTCTCCCGTGGTGGCACCGTGGACGAATCCGGAACTGACCGAATTGGTGCGCCGCCATCTTAAAGACCTGGAGATGTGGTGCGAGCGGCTGGGTTACCGGATCGGGCACGTGGGTGAATGCTACCGGCTGCGCCGCACCCCGCTGGACGGGAAAAACTCCGTGCCGGTGGGCGCCCATCCGGATCGCGGCCAGCTGCTGCTGCGCCTCTACGCGGCGGCCAGCCTGGAAGACCAGCAGGGGGACTCCATCACCCTGCAAGAACTCTCCGACCAGGTCCGCAATTCCTCCGCGAGCCGCAACGGCTGGCCCTACGATCCCGATACCTTCGCGCATCGAAGAAGATTCATCGCCGCGGTGCAATGGCTGTGCGACCAAGGGGTACTCAGCCGGCTCACCGATGAAATCCGGCTCGATACCTGGGCCCGGGAAGGCTCCGGTTTCGGGGCCGGCTACCGCATCCACCGCGATTGCCTCATGATGCTCATTAACGTCGACGATGTGGATCTGGGATTATCCCCGGTAGAAGAAACAGATACCCGGCGCAAAGTGATTATGCGTGCCCTCATCGAACAGCAGGCTCTCTACCCCGAACAGCTCACCGACGAGGAACGCGCCTACCTGTACGGCCCACAACGTGGCCGAATCGCGGCGCTCGTGGAAGAAATGACCGGGGGCATCGTGGAAATACGGAGCGACGTCGCCCTCCTTTCCCTTCCGCAAGATCGCAACTTCCCGGGCGCCGTCCATGTGCTGTTCCCGAGCAGCACCGCGCTCGATTGGGCCTGCCTGGCTTTTATTGACCGCCTGGCTCCCGGCGCGGAAGGTAGTTGGCGGCGGGTATCGCGCGCAGATATTGAGCGGGTGGCCGCGGATATTCACGCCACCTTCGGGGCGAAGCTCACCAAAGAGCTCCAGGAATCGCCGCGGGTCCTGGCGGAGAAAGCCGAAGAACGGCTGCGCGAGACCGGCCTGCTGGAAGCGGGGCCCGAAGGCTGGAGCTTGAGCCCGCTCGCGGCGCGCTACCGGGGAGCTGATTTGGAAGAAGACGCCGTCGTCGACGAAAGTTTGTTTTAGGAGGAGCAAGGAGCCATGGAGGCGAATGAACTGAAAGCCTGGCGCGAAGCCTGGCAAAACGGCGGCTTCCCCATGCCCCGCCTGGACCGCTGGCAGGTGCTGCGCGCCGGAGTGGTCAACCTGTGGGAATTCGAAGCCGTCGAATACTGGTTCGCGGACGGCTGGGCCCAGCTTTTCGGAGCCAATGAAACCGGAAAATCCACCCTCATGGCCCTCACCACGCTCATCCCGCTGCTCGGCGATACCTCCCCGGATAAAATCGACACCCTGGGGCGGTCCGGGAAACAATTCGGCTACTACGTGCGGCCCACCCACGAAGGCTCCGACCGGCGCACCAGCGACCTCTCCTTCTACCACGGCTGGCTCTGGGTGGAATACGGCCGGGTTGTTGACGGGCAGCCCCATTTCTTCACGACCCTGCTCTATACCTACTGGCGGGAGGGCAATACCCGGTTCCACGCCAGGTGGTGTACCTGCGAGGACAGCCGGGTGCGCGGGGATCTCGCGATCTTTTCCGGGCGAACCGTGAACGCCGCGAAAGAAATAACCGCCCCCGGCTGGCAGGTGCACGATAATGCCACCTCCTACCGGAAAACCGTGGCGCGCAAACTCTTCAGCTGCGATTGGGAGAAACTGGAAGCAATCGGGCGGATCCTCAAGGTCACCCGCACCCCGAAACTCGGGGCGCAGTTGGAATCCAAATTCGTGACCGATAAGCTGCGCGAGGCGCTGCCGGCCCTGGAAACCACCGAGATAACCAAACTGGCGCAGGGCTGGGATGCCCTCGACGGCATCCGTAAAGACCTCGATACCACCAAAAAGGCCCTCGGCGATGTTAAGGATTTCATTAAGACTCACTGGTGGCCGTGGACCAAAGCGGTGCTGCGCATCGCCGCGGACGAAGCCGCGCAATCGCGCTCCGAACTCGATAAGGTCACCCGGAACGAAAACGATTCCCGCGCGAAATTAGCGGAGAACCGGGAACGCAAAGAGGCCCTCGATAGCGCGCTGGAAGAGGTGCGTGCCCAGCTGGATCAGGCCAGAACTCAGCATGAGACCCTGCGCAATTCGGCCGCCTACCGCGATGCGGAAAGCCGCGCGGCGCAGGTGCGTTCCCTGCGGGAACTGGTGCGGGTTGACACTGCCCAGCACGAGCGCGATAGCGCGGATGTGGAGCGCTGCCGCCAGCGTGAAGGACACGATTCTGGCGAGGTGAATGAGCGCACCGCGAACCTGGATCAGGCCCAGCGCCGCGTGGTGGATGCGAAAGACACCGCCGTAAGCACCTTCCGCGCGGCCGGTTATACCGGCGAAACATCCGTCGATATCGTGTGGTTGCGCCAATGGCACGACGAGCGCGAAGGGGAGCTGCGGCAGGCACGCACCTTGCTCAAGGTTGTTGAGCAGGCCACGCAGCAGGCGGTGCTGCTGGAAAATACCGCGGGCGATGCCCTGGCTCGCGCGGAAAAAAGCAAGCGCAGCGCCGAAGAATCCTGGAATCGGGTCGAAGAAGAATACCAGCGGCTTTCCAGCAGCGTGACGGAGTGGGCGAGTAGCGTTGATGCGGATGGCGCCGGCGCGAAGCTCAGCGAGGCGCAGAACTCCGAAGCGAAGCAAGCCGGAGCGAAGCTCACCGAGGCGTGGCTGAGCCAGCTCCCCACCAGCTACCCCTGCCCGGCCGGCACCCTCACGGAAGCGATCCGCCGCGACTGGTACCAGCCCCGTAAAAACGAGATTCAGGCCCGCACCGAGCGTGAACTCGGGGAGATTCGCCGGCTACGCGACCAGGTCACGCAGATCGACACCGAGGTGGCCGCGCTGGAATCCACCGGCGTCCAGGCCCCACTCGCCCCGCAACTGTGGCGCCGGCGTTCGCGCCACGGCGCGCCCGGCGCCGCCCTGTGGCAGCTCCTCAACCCGCGCGCGGGCATCGCGCCCGCCGACCTCGCCCATATTGAAGCGGCACTTGCCGCCGCCGGTCTCCTCGACGCCTGGGTTGCGGAAAACGGTATATACGACGACGCCGACACGTTCCTCGCGCCCCTCCCGGCCAGCACCGCTAGCCGGACGCTGGCCGATGCCCTGGAAACTGGCGAATCTGCCGGCGTGCTGGGCCGGCAGGCGGATAATCTGCTGGCGGGAGTGGCTTTGGTGCCGGCGGGCGCGGCGATGCCCGCGCAGGGCCTGGCCATCAGCGTGGACGGGCGCTGGCAGGCGGCCGGCCTGGCCGGTACCGCGCTGCCGGTCCGCGAGGTAGCCGAATGGTTGGGTGAAGAAGCCCGGGCCGCGCAGCGCCGGCGGCGGCTAGCCGAATTGGCCACCCAAAAAGACCAGCTGCTGGCAGATATCGCATCGCATACCGGCCAGGTCGAAGAACTGGAGCGGCGCGGCGCTGAGCTCGATGCCCAGTACGCGCAGGCCCCCAGTGATATGACGCTGCGAAACTTGCTGACCGCCTGGAATAAGGACGATGAGCGCGCCCGGGCCGATGAGGCCGAGGCCGCGGCGAAACAGAAGGAAGCGGAAGAAGCCCGCACCCGCTGCGATAACCACCAGGCCGAGCTCGCGCAGTACGCCGCGGAGCATGCCGTGCCCAAAGACCGGGACGGCCTGGATAATTTACGCGAGCATTTACAGCGGGGGTTGCGCCACCTGGATGCGTGGCGCCAAGCACTCCTCGCCGAAGAATCCGCCCGCGGCGAGCTGGAGAAAGCACAGCGGCGCCTGGAGGAGGCCCGCGCGAACCTGGAGCAGGCCCGCCAGCGCCTGGCGGAAACCGCGCGGTCCTTGGCCGCCCACAGTGAAGAATTGCGGGTTCTTGAAGAAACCGCGAACCAGAGTGACGTGGCTATTCTGGAGCAGGTTGAGGAATGCGCGGCCCGAATCACCCGGCTGGAAGCCGAACGCGAGCAAGCTCAGAAACAGCATTCTGAGGCCCTCGTCAACCTGGAGCGCGCCAGTAATGAATTGGAGCGTGTGACCGAGGAACGCGAGCGCGCCCTCGCGAATCGCGATACCTGCTACGCTGCCTTCCGCGAGCTTATCGATGCCGGCCTGGCGCGCAGAATCCAGCTGGAGCTACCCGAAAGTGAGTCTTCGGCGATTACGAATGTGCGCGAGCAGGTGGCGACAGTCCGCCGCGAAGTCACGGTGCGGGGCTGGAAAGACAGCCCCGAGCAGCGCGCCGATAACTACGCCACCCGCGATAAGCTGCGGCGCAAAGCCGAGGATGCCATCCGGGACCTGCGCGCCAAACTTGAAGACGGCGGCAGAACCGTGACGGCTCGGGTGGACCGCCCGCTCCTCGAGATTGATATCCGCATCGATTCCAACGGCCAGAGCGTGAGCATTGACGAGTCGATCGTGCGCCTGGGCAAAGCCGTGGACGATATCGCCACCACCTACGGCATGCGCGAACGCGAAACCCTCGATGAGCTCCTCGGTTCGACCTTCCTGGAGTACTTGCGCGAGCAGATTGGTGAGGCGGAGGAGATCGTGGCGGGTATTAACACGGTGCTCGCCAAGCACCCCACCGGCACCGATAAAACCACCCTGCGCGTGAAACTCCAGCCCGGCGCGAATGCTGATCTGCTCAACGCGGTCACCGGCTCCACGCTCTTCAAAAAAGAGGTCCAGGATCAGGTGCGTGCCGCCCTCAAAAACAAGATCGACGAGGCCAAACGCAGCGCCCAGGACCAGGCCCTCAACGACTGGACCGACGAATTGGCGCGGCGCCTCGACTACCGCACCTGGTATGAGATTAACCTGGAACGCCGCTTCGATAAGGGCAATTGGGGGCCGCTGACCACGCGTTCCTACTCGGAGCTTTCCGGCGGGGCCCGCGCCGTGATGCTCATGGCGCCGCTTATCAGCACCCTGGCCGCGCTCTACCTGAAAACGGAAAATTCGCCGCGCCCGATCTGGTTCGATGAGGCTTTCGACGGCCTGGACGACACCAATAAGGGCGTCATGATGAGTATGCTCCGCGACTTCGACCTGGACGTGCTGCTCGTTGGCCCCGGCCGCCTCGTCAATATTAAGGAAGTCCCGGCCGCCGCCATCTACCAGGTGGTCCGGGCGCCCGCGCCCCTCGAAGGCGCGGACGTCACCCTCGAATTGTGGGCGGGTAATACTTTGGAGTCCATTGAATTGCCGTGTTCTTGGGTCGACGACGCCGGCCCATCTCCCGCGGGAGAACCGGAAGCTGAGGGGATGCTGTTGTGATTCCCGCTCATATCCTGGAGTGGGCGAATCTGCCCGGGCCGCGCAAGTTACTCGGCCAGGCGCGGGAGAAAATCGAGAAAGGCAAGTTGGCGGAACGTTCGCAGCTGGGCAAGGGCCTCACGGATGCGGAACGTATCCAGGTGGAGCGGCTCACCCCGGCCGGGTGGGCTCGCGGGCATAAGCCACTCCAGGCGCGGCAGCTGCGGGCGAGCCTGCGTGATAACGGGGCGGATCTTGAGGAGCTGCTGGTCTACCTGGGTGGCCCGCTGCGTGATATCACCGCGGAAAAAGAGGCCGCCCGGGAGCACGTGGCGCTGGATCGCGCGGCCGGTACCCGGATTTTGCAGGGGCTCGGGATAGCGCAGGAGAGCGTAATTCTCTCCATTCTGGGCCGCGCCCCGTCCTGGCGGGAGCGCGCTGAGGAGATCGCCGCGGTTATCCACGAACTGCCGCGGTTCGAAGGCCAGTTGCTGTCCGTGCTGGCTGCCGGCCTGTTTTCCGACGCTCACGCCCTGGACCGCTCCCGGCCGCTCGGGCAGGCCGTAGCGCGCACCGCCGCCGCGCTCGGAGCGGAGCCCTACCTCGATCCGCTGGCCGACGCCGCCGCGTGGCATCAGGCCTGGGCCGGGGTCGGGATCACCTGCGACGGGGTCTCCTCCCAAGTGCTGGTTCTTAATCTGCCCCTGGTGGGGGAGGCGCCCGCGGCGCGCCTAGCTGCCGTGCAGGGTGAACCCGTATGGCTGACCCTGCGCAGCCTAGGCTCGGGGTCTGGCGCGGGAACAGGACCAAGTTCGGACTCGGGGCTTGGCGTGGGAGCAGGGCCGGGCCAGGGTTCCGGGCTGCGCCTGCGCCCGGGTATTTCCGATGTGTACGTATGCGAGAATCCTTCGATCATTGAAACTGCCGCGGACCGCTTCGGGCCGGCCAGCCGGCCCCTCATCTGCACCTACGGTAACCTCAGCCAGGCCGCGGTCCAGCTCCTCACTCAGCTATCCGCATGTGCCAGGCTGCATGTCCGGGCCGACGGCGATGCAGCCGGCTGGGGCTTCGTGCGAAAAATGCTCGAACTTCCCCACACCACCACCTGGCGCATGCCGGAAGGCGAAAGCCGATACGAAGAAGAACTCATCGAGGAGCTCATGAGCGATCTGGCTCTTTAAGCAGCCCAACAGGATGCGCCCTGGGGAGGGGGGATCTGTTTTCAGAGCTGTACTGCGCTTGTCGTACGTGCGAAGTACATCCCGGAAAAACACACCCTCCTCGCCGGCACTCGCTAGCGCATATCCGCTTCCTGGCGGCGCACCCGCGCCCCACACAGCCCGTAGTAGGCCACGAAGCCGATAATGAGAGCCAGGATCACGCCGATATTGCCCGAGCCGAGCGGCCCGTCCACCCCGCCGATGAGGGGGAGGAGGTAGCCCTGCCAATCATTGAAGGGGGCATCGGAGAAGCCGTTGACCACCAAACCCCAACCGATCACGCAGCACACCGCCAGGATGGCCAGCGAGGTCATGTTGTACTTGCCGTAGCGGCCGGTGGGGGAGAAGAGCGCGTCGTCGTCGTAATCACGCTTACGCAACGTAATATCCGCCATCATGATACCGGTCCACGCGGCAAGCGGTACCCCCAAAGTGACCAGGAAGGACTGGAAGGGGCCGATAAAGGTGGGCGAGAAGAAGGTGACGTACACGGTTCCCACGGTGAGAATGACGCCGTCGATGAGGGAGGCGAGCGGGCGCGGAATCCGAATCCCCAGGGTCAGGAGGGTGAGCCCCGAAGAATAAATACCGTTAATCGCGCCGGAGAGTAGCGAAAGAATCGCGGTGAGGAGGAAGGGGAGGAGGAACCAGGTGGGGAGGATAGTGGCCAGCGCCCCGACCGGGTCGGCGCCGATGGCTTCGGAGAGCGCGTCGTCCGAACCGGCCAGCATCAGCCCGAAACTAATGAGGACCACCGGGCCGAGGGAACCACCCAGGGTATTCCAGAAAATAATATGGCTGCCGCGCGCCTGCCGGCTCTGGTAGCGCGACCAATCCGCCGCGATATTCACCCAGCCCAGGCCCATACCGGTGAGCACCATAACGAAAGCGCCGAGCATGGCCGCAACAGAGCCGGAAGAGTGAGAGAAAAGCGCGGAGGCGTCGAGATGTGGGAAAACTAAAATAATATAGATAATGGTGGTGATGCCGGTGATCCAGGTGAGAACCGCCTGCATTTTCATAATAATGTGATACCCGGCCACGGCGCCCAGCACGATGAGGGTGGCAACAATGGCCGCCGCCACCACTTTGACCGTGGTGGAATCTTCCCCGGCCCAGCCCAGCCGCGCCAGCACCGTATTAGTGGCTAGAACTGCGGTAATGGCGAGCGAGGTTTCCCAGCCAATGGAGGTCAGCCAGGAAATAATGCCCGGAACTTTCGCGCCGCTGACCCCGAAAGCCGCGCGCGACATGACCATCGTGGGCACCGAGCCGCGTTTGCCGCCCAGCGCGATCACCCCGCAAATAGCGAAGGACAGAATCACGGCGATCACCGTAATGATCAGCGCCTGCGGGAAAGAAATACCAAATCCAAGCACCCACGCCCCGTAACTCATCCCGAAAACGGAGATATTCGAGGCGAACCACGGCAGGAACAGATGCCGGGGTTTCGCGGTGCGCTCACTATCGTCGACTATTTCGATACCGGTTGTCTCTATCGATGCCATAGGGACTATTTTTCTCCAGCTCAGCGGCGAATGGTAGAGGAAAAGCAAAATTCGGGAAGAGCAGACAGCGAGCGGCGGCCTCGTCTACCATAAAAGGGAAAAGCCACACGGGAGCGAAAGTCATAGGAACGACGGCGCCACTTTGGCTCTGAGCTGGCTAAACGGATACGTCACCGGGAAGGAGCACGCCGTGATCGCGGGAATTGGAACCGATACCGTGGCCATTGATGCCTTCGCCCAGCAGCTGGATTTACCCGGCTCCCGCTTCCGCAATGTTTTTACCGCGCGGGAAATGCGCTACGCGATCCGCCGGGCCCAGCGCCATACCCGCACCGAGGCCGCCGGGGCCTTCGCCACCCCGGCCGCGGAAGAAGCCGGATTTGAGACCGTTATCCCGGCCGCGGAGCTCGCCCCGCATCTGGCGGCGCGCTGGGCGGCCAAAGAAGCTTTTATTAAGGCGTGGTCGGCGGCCCTGTACGGCTCCCAACCGGTGCTGCCCGAGGGGCATTGGGACGCTATTGAGATCACCAATGACCGCTGGGGGCGCCCCGCGATTATCCTCGGGGCACCCATAGCGGGGGCGGTCCATAAAACCCTCGGGAGCGTGAATATTCATGTGTCGATGAGTCATGATGGCAACGTGGCCAGCGCCGTCGTTCTTATTGAATACCAGAACAATAGCGAGGTGCGGCGGGCCGCACGCGCGCACTAAAACCGCAGCTACACCCGGTCCTAAACCGCGCTACACCCCGAAGAAGCCGCCGCTACACCCCGAACCGGCCGGAAATAGACCCGCGGCTCGCTGTGTGAGAAGCAATAGCGCGGCGGTGGCAGCGTACACTACCGTGTGCCGGTACGAACGAAGCACTGAGGCGGTGGCGCGACCACCGCGGGGAGCGGGCCCGCCCACAGGGCGCCGCGATGAAGGAGCTGAGAAAACGTGGCACCAGAGCAAGCTGGACAACCTGGGCGAGCTGCACAAGCTGAGCGGGCCGAACAACCCGAGCTAGCCGCGCAATCTGCGCAGTCTGAGCAATCCGCCGAGCCGCAGCTGCAACGCGGCCTGCACGCCCGCCACCTCACCATGATCGCGGTGGGCGGGGCGATTGGCACCGGGCTCTTCGTGGCTTCGGGTGAAACAATCAGCCAGGCCGGCCCGGGCGGGGCTCTGGTGGCCTACGGGCTCATCGGCATGATGGTCTACCTCCTCATGCAATCCTTAGGGGAAATGGCGGCCTACCTGCCGGTCGCCGGCTCCTTCGAAGAATACGGGCGGCGTTTCGTTTCCCCGTCCTTCGGTTTCGCCACGGGCTGGAACTACTGGTACAACTGGGCCATCACCGTGGCCGCCGAGCTGTCCGCCGCGGCGCTCGTTATGAAGTACTGGTACCCGGACACCCCCGGCTGGGTGTGGTCCGCGGTCTTTTTGGCCCTCCTCATTTTGCTCAACGCGCTCTCGGTGCGCACCTACGGGGAAGGCGAATTCTGGTTCGCCCTCATTAAAGTGGTGACGGTCCTTGCCTTTATCGCGGTGGGCCTGCTCATGATCGCCGGCGTGTTCGGGGCCAGCCCCGGGCTCGCGCACTGGACGGAAGGCGAGGCGCCTTTCGTGAACGGCGGGGCGGGAATCCTCGCGGTCTTCATGGTGGCCGGTTTCTCCTTCCAGGGCACCGAAATGGTGGGCATCGCCGCGGGGGAGGCCCGCGACCCCGCCACCACCGTCCCGCGCGCTACCCGCACAATTTTCTGGCGCATCCTCATTTTCTACATCGGCGCGATCGTGGTGGTGGGCACCCTGGTGGCCTACAGCGACCCGAATCTGCTGCGCACCGACATCTCCGATATCGCCGTCTCGCCCTTCACCCTGGTATTCGAGCGGGCCGGGGTGGCTTTCGCGGCCGCGGTTATGAACGCCGTTATTCTCACCGCGGTGCTCTCGGCCGGAAACTCCGGACTCTACGTATCCACCCGCATGCTTTTCGCACTCGCCGAACAGGGCAGCGCCCCGAAATTCCTGGCGCGCTTGACCCGCCGCGGCGTCCCACTCAACGCCATGATCATCACGATTCTGGTGGCCACCGCCTGCTTCATCTCCTCCTTCATGGGCGACGGCAAAGCTTATGCCTGGCTCGTCAATGCCTCCGGGCTGGCCGGTTTTATCACGTGGATGGGCATCGCGTGGAGCCATTACAATTTCCGCCGCGCCTTCATCGCCCAGGGCCGCAGCCTCGACGAACTCCCCTTCAAAGCGCGGTTCTACCCGGCCGGCCCCATCGTGGCGCTGGTGATGTGCGCGGTGGTGATTGTGGGGCAGAGCTACCTCATTATTACCTCCGGCGGCGGCGCCCTCGACCTGCTCTCCTCCTATATCGGATTGCCGCTTTTCTTCGGCCTGTGGTGGGGCCACAAACTCGTCACGAAGAGCCCCGCCGCGGATTTGGCGCACGCCGATCTGAGCGCCCCCAAGATTTCCTAAGTGTCACGTTGTGCGTGCGGCGCGGCGTTGTTGCACGGCGCGGCCCTTTTGCGCGGGTGCTCGCTGTTCGCGGGCCGTGCGTCGTCGTTCCCATCCTCGGGTAGCACGACGATGCCGCAACGGCCCGCGTGGTCCGGAAAGCTTCGCTGCAATTTTTGTGTCGCACCCCCGCGGTAGACTGTCGACCTAACAGCGAAGGCGTGGAAGGTGTGGAGGAGAGACATGAGTACACCACTGGATGAACCTTTGGCCGTGGCGGACCCGGAAGTTGCCGCGATTCTCACCGGAGAATTGCGCCGCCAGCAAGAAGGCTTGGAAATGATCGCGTCGGAGAATTTCGTATCCCGCGCGGTTCTGCAAGCTCAGGGCTCTGTTCTCACCAATAAGTACGCGGAAGGCTATCCCGGGCGGCGCTACTACGGGGGCTGCGAATGGGTGGATAAGGCCGAAACCCTCGCCATTGAGCGGGCAAAAAGCCTGTTCGGGGCTGATTACGCGAACGTGCAACCCCATTCGGGGGCCTCGGCGAATGCCGCCGTCTACCACGCGATGGTGAAACCCGGGGGCAAAGTACTGGGCATGGCCCTTGATCAGGGCGGGCATCTCACCCACGGCATGAAACTCAATTTCTCCGGGCGTAACTATGAGGTAGCCGCCTACCACGTCAATCCGGAAACCTATCTTCTCGATATGGATGAGGTGCGTGAAACCGCGCTGCGCGAACGCCCCGCCATGATTATCGCCGGGTGGTCCGCCTACCCGCGCCACCTAGACTTCGCGGCTTTCCGCTCCATCGCTGATGAAGTCGGCGCGGTGCTCTGGACGGATATGGCCCATTTCGCCGGCCTGGTGGCCGCCGGGCTGCACCCCAATCCCCTCCCGTACTCGGATGTGGTTACCACCACCATCCACAAAACCCTGGGCGGGCCCCGCTCGGGAATGATCCTCTCCGCTCGCGGGGAAGAATACGGTAAAAAACTCAATTCCGCGGTGTTCCCGGGCAACCAGGGCGGCCCGCTCATGCACGTGGTTGCCGCGAAAGCGGTGGCCCTCGGCTACGCGGCCACGGAAGAATTCCGCGAGCGCCAACGCCGCACCTTGGAAGGCGCCCAGATCCTGGCCGCGCGGCTCACAGAAGCAGATGTGGCGCAGGCCGGTATTTCGATTATTTCCGGGGGCACGGATGTGCACCTGGTCCTCGTGGATCTGCGCAATGCCGCGATCAACGGCCGGGAAGGGGAGGACCTACTGGGCAGCATCGGTATTACCGTCAATCGCAACGGGGTCCCCTATGACCCGCGCCCGCCCTTCGTCACCTCCGGGCTGCGCATCGGCACCCCGGCGCTGGCCACCCGCGGCTTCGGCCCGGAAGAATTCACGGAAGTTGCCGATATTATTGCCCGCGCCCTCATCGCCGGGCACGCCGCACCGGTGGAGGAGCTGCGTTTCCGGGTGCGCGCGCTCGCGGACCGCTTCCCGCTCTACGCCGGCCTCGATCAAGTGGGAGCCACCCAGAACGGGGAAGCTCAGTAATGGCAGCGCAACTTTTGGATGGGCGCGCGGTGGCCGCCGCCATAAAAGATGAACTGCGGGTGCGGGTGGAAGCCCTGCGCGCTCGCGGCTACACTCCCGGGCTCGGCACCGTGCTGGTGGGTGATAACCCGGCCTCCGCGGCGTATGTGCGCGGTAAACACCGCGATTGCGCGGAGGTGGGTATCGCCTCTCTACAAGTGGAACTGCCGGCTAGCGCCACCGCGGCAGATGTGGCCGGTGCGCTGCGCGATCTCAATACCAACCCGGCCTGCACCGGGTACATTCTCCAGCTGCCTCTCCCAGCCGGGCTGCCCGAAGCCCGCCTCATCGAAGCGATCGACCCGGATAAAGATGCCGACGGGCTCCACCCGATTAACCTCGGGCGCTTGGTGGCCGGCGTGAGCGGCCAGCTCACCTCCCCGCTGCCCTGCACCCCGGCCGGCATCGTGGAGCTGATCGAACGCCACGGGCTCAGCCTTGCCGGCAAACACGTAGTGGTCCTCGGGCGCGGAATCACGGTGGGAAGAAGCATCGGCCTTCTCCTCACCCAGAAAAATATCAATGCCACCGTCACGCTCTGCCACACCGGCACCCCGAATATTCCCGAACTGTGCCAGCGCGCTGATGTCATTATCGCCGCGGTGGGCCAGGCTGGTTTCGTTCGCCCGGACTGGGTGGCGCCCGGTGCCGTCGTTATTGATGTGGGAGTAACTCGGGAGCGCACCGCGGAAGGAAAATGGCGCACCCTCGGGGATGTAGACCCGGGCGTACGCGATCACGCAGCCTGGGTATCACCCAATCCCGGCGGGGTGGGCCCGATGACCCGCGTCATGCTGCTCAGCAACGTCGTTGATATGGCCGAACGCTGCGCTGCGGAGCAAGCCGCGGGGGAGCAGACCGCGGCAGCACAGCAAAGCGCAGCTGGCCCGGACATGCCGGCGCAGCGCGCAACCGAACAGCAGGGCCCAGCAGGAGAGTACGCAGCAGCACAGATCCTCCCGGAACAGTTCGGGGCGGGGCAGGAAGGGGAATGAGATGCGGATAAGCACCGTCAACGTCAATGGAATTCGCGCGGCCGCGCGCAAAGGAATCGCAGCCTGGCTGGAAGCCACCGCCGCGGATATCATCCTGCTTCAAGAAGTGCGTGCCCCCGCGGATATCACCGCAGACATTTTCGCGGGCACCGGCTACCGCATCTACACGGCCGTTTCGGATATCAAAGGCCGGGCTGGGGTTGCGGTCGCGGTGCGGGAAGGCATCAATGTGGGTGAAGTTCGGGATCATCTGGGCGTGGGCGCGGATGGAAAGCCCGTCACTGAAGAAGCGCCGGTGGATAGCGGGCGCTGGCTCGAAGTGGAACTCCCGGATTACCAGCTGCGGGTGGTGAGCGCCTACCTGCATTCGGGCGTGGCGGATAAGCCAGAAAAGATGGCGGCAAAATACGCGCACCTGGAACGGGTAAGCGCCCGCTTAGCGCAATTCGATCCGGCCGCCCGCACCCTCGTTGCCGGGGATTTCAATATCGTCCACACCGAAGCCGATATTGAGAACTGGAAATCCAACCACAACCGCACCTCCGGGGTGCTCGATGATGAAATCGCCTACCTGGATCGGTGGTTCGGTGGGCCCTGGGTGGATGTGCAACGCGCTCTGCTGGAACACAAGGGGCACGAAGGTAAAGGGCCCTACACCTGGTGGAGCCAGCGCGGCAAAGCTTTCGATAACAACGTGGGCTGGCGTATCGACTACCATATGGCCAGCCCGAAGCTTGCCGCCACCGCCCAAAGCTTCACCATCGGGAGGGCAGCCTCCTATGCGGAACGCTGGTCGGATCACGCCCCGCTCACGGTGGACTACCAACTCGAAGGCTAAGCTCGTTGAGGAATCAAAAACTTCTGTTTTTGTCGTAGGCCTCACGTACCATGGCTATGTGACACAGCAGAACACAGTGATGGATAGGACTTTCCGGGCTCTCGGGGTGGATCGGCGCGGGCGGCAAGCCGCCCGGCGCGGTGCACCCAGCGGAGCCCAGGTGGCAGAAAGCGGCATGGGCGGCGTCGTACACAAAGGAAAAGCCCTGGTTGAATGGGTGCAAGGCACGCGCATCATGCGGGGGATCGGCCGCTATGGTAAAGCCCGCGGGGGCCTGCTCGCCGGTGGAATCGCCTATTCGGCACTTTTCGCCATCACCGCGGCGCTCACCATTTCCTGGACCGTGTTTATGGCCACCCTCGGCAGGAACGCGCAGCTACGGGAAACCGTGGTGGATGCCGTCAATGCGGCCCTGCCTGGCATCCTCCAAGACTCCTCCGGGGAAGGACTCATCAACCCTGATGACCTCATCCTCTCGGGCACCTCGGTGGTGGCAACCATCATCGCGGGAGCCGTGCTGCTGTGGACGGCCATGTCCATTATGGCCGGGCTCTCCACCGCCATTGGAGCCATGTTCGGGGTGAATCAGCGAACCGAAAACGGGGCGGTGAGTATCCTTTTCCGGCTGGCGGGCTTCGTGGTGCTCGGCCTGGGAATCCTCACCTCCGCGATTATCGGCTCCCTCGTCGGCTCGGTAGGAACCCTGCTCCTCACCCATCTGGGGTTAGATGGAGCCCTCGTGCAATTCGGAACCAAAATTGCGGTTTTCCTGCTCGCGGCCACCGTCGATGCGCTCGTCATCATGTTCATTATTCGCTTCACCTCCGGAATACGGGTACCCCGCCGTGATTTCATCACGGGGGCGGCCCTCGGTGCGCTCCTCCTTTCCCTCATTCGGGTAATCGGTACGTCCGCGGTATCCAGCGTGTCCGGGAACCCGCTCCTCGCGCCCTTCGCCGCTATTGCCACGCTGCTGCTCTGGCTCAACCTCGCCTCGCGTATTGTGCTCATGGTCTCCGCCTATATGGCCAACCCGCCGCGGGCCTACGTGGCACAGGACCCGGAAGAACTGCGGGCCACCACCACTCCCAATTACGTCACTCTTTCCGTTCCGGAAACACTCACGTGGCCGCATGACCCCATTACCGGATCCCTGCTGCCCGAACCGGATAACGCCGCCGAAGATGAGGAAGAAGAACTTCCCGAATGGGGCGGTTTGGCCGGGAACCTGGCTCGCCGCCGGGCCGAAAAGCTAGAATCAAAGGCGCGTGAGGCACAGCTCAAAGCTGAGGAAGCTCGCGCGCACTACGTGAACGGGCAACGCGAACTCGCCCGCTCGCAGCGAAAGGACAGCTAGGCGTGACATTCCATGCGATTATTCCCGCCGGGGGAGCCGGCTCACGGCTGTGGCCACTCTCGCGGGCCAGCCACCCGAAATTCCTGGTCGATTTCGGATCCGGGCACACCATGATTCACGATACGGTAACCCGGCTCGCCCCGCTCGCATCCAGTATCTACACCGTGACGGGCGCCGCCCACGCCGCGGCCGTCCGCGAGCAACTCGCCGATATCCACACGCCCCTCCACTACGTGGTTGAACCGAGCCCGCGCGGCACCATGGCCGCCATCGGCATCGCCGCCGCGCTCGCTCACCGCTCCGACCCGGATGCCCTGGTCGGATCCTTCGCGGCCGATCACCGCATCTCCAATACCGCGGCGTTTACTACTGCTGTACGCACCGCGCTAGGCGCGGCAGAGCGCGGCTACCTGGTTACCCTCGGGATTACCCCGACCGGGCCGGCCACCGGGTTCGGCTATATTCGTGCCGGTGAGCCGCTCGCTGGCGGATCGGTCGTTGGTGAACCGCTCACGGGCGATACCACCGCCTTAGCGGTAGAAAAATTCGTGGAAAAACCGGATGCGGATACTGCCGCAAGCTACCTCGCGCAGGGTGGCTACTACTGGAACGCTGGGATTTTCGTGGCCCGCGCGGCCACCCTCATGGATATGCTCACCGAATACCGCCCCGATATCGCGGCCCCGCTGCGCCAGCTAGCCCAGCTGTGGGATCTGGACTCGGTCCAGCAATCCGCACAGGTAGAAGAACTATGGGCCTCCATCCCCAAGGAAGTCATTGACCGGGCGGTAGCCGAACCGGCCGCGGCGGCCGGGCGAGTGGCCGTGGTTCCGGCAGATATGGGCTGGTCCGATGTGGGGGATTACGATTCCCTCGCCGAAGGCATCCCCGCCGGCGAACTCACCACTCAACGGGTTCCGGGAAGCACGGGGGCTCCGGTGCTCGCCATTGATGCGCCGGATTCACTGGTGTACAGCTCGGCGAAGCCCGTCGTCGTAGTAGGAGTGCCGGGCGCCGTCGTTATTGATACCGAAAACGCACTTTTGGTGACCACGCGGGAGAAAGCACAGGACGTCAAAAAGGCCGTCGACGGTCTGGACGCGGCAGGGCTCAGGGATCTGAGATAGTTTTCCGCTCCGCGTAGCGGGGTGGAAGGCGCGCAGGCAGCGAAGGACAATAGAAACCATGAACACACGCGACTATCGGCGCGGGGCGCAAACCCGGCGCGGCACCCAGATTCCGCCCGTCACCGCGGATACCAAGCTGCTCTCCAACCGCAGCAACGGGGACTGGACCCTCAGCGACCCGTGGCGAGTGCTGCGCATCCAATCCGAATTCGTGGAAGGATTCGGGGCGCTCGCCCACGTGCCGCCCTGCGTCTCGATTTTCGGTTCGGCGCGCACCGGGCGTGAGTCTCGCTACTACCGGGTGGCCGAAGAAACCGCCGATATCCTCAGCCAGCAGGGCTTCGGAATTATTACCGGGGGCGGGCCGGGGATTATGGAAGCCGCCAATAAAGGCGCCGCGGCTAATGACGGCCTCTCCATCGGCCTCGGGATCGAACTCCCGCACGAACAGGGCCTCAACGAATACGTGAACCTCGGCATTGAATTCCGCTACTTCTTCGTGCGCAAAACAATGTTCCTCAAGTATTCCCAAGGCTTCGTGGTACTCCCGGGCGGTTTCGGCACCCTCGACGAACTCTTCGAAGCCCTCACCCTGGTACAAACCGGTAAAGTTGCCGGATTCCCGGTGGTGCTGGTGGGCAGTGATTTCTGGGGTGGCCTCGTGGAGTGGATCCGCGGGCGCCTCGTCAGCGAAGGTATGATTTCGCCCGCAGATCCGAATATTTTCACCGTGGTGGATACCGCTCGCGAGGCTGTTGATGCTCTTATCGCAGGTCAGCGCTCCCTCACGGCGGAACAAGCCACGCGACAAGCTCGCCGCGAACAGGTGGCAGACTTCTAGTAGAATTAGGGGTGACGTTAGTCGCATAGTTGCGGCGAACAGGAAGGAAACCACTATGGCAGCTATGAAGCCACGCACAGGTGATGGGCCGCTGGAAGTCGAACGTGAAGCGCGCGGAATCGTGGTTCGTATTCCGGTGGATGGCGGCGGACGCCTCGTCCTAGAACTCAACGACGAAGAATGCGTCAGCCTCAAAGAAGCTCTCGCAAGCGTGGAGAAGTAACCACCACCAACCTATCTGTACCTACTACCTATCCGGGGGCCAGCCAGCGGGCGCGGCCCCCGGATGCTATGCGCTCGGAGCGCGCGGAGTGCTCGGAAACCCGGACACTATGTGTTCAGGAACCGGCGGATAGTATGCGTTCAGGAACCGGCGTGCTCAAGCGTGTCGCGGTTGGATCTGAAGGGCAGCCCGGTTAGATCCGGAGGGCGGTTCGGTTAACGCAGGCGGCAGACCAGCACGCCATCGCCGAGAGGCACCAGGCTGCTATCGAGTTCTTCGGCCCGCATAAGCGCCTTAATGAGGTGCCGTATCGCGACGACGGGTTCTTCGCGGCGTGCCGGATCAGCCACTTTGCCGCCTTGAAGGGCGCCAGCCACCACCAGGAGGCCGCCGGGTCGCAAAATCCGCAATGCTTCTTCACAGTCGCCGGCAGCCTCGAGGGGATCGCCGTCGACAAGAACCATATCGTAGGAGCGGGCCGCTAGCCGCGGCAAAATATCCGCACTGCGCCCGTTAATAATGCGCACTTTCCCGGGCCTGGCCCCAGCCCGAGCGAAGAGCGAGCGGGCCACGTGCTGGGCTTCGGACTCCACGTCAATCGTGGTGAGGTGAATATCCCCGGCGCGCAGCAGGTAGAGGCCGGAAACTCCGCTGCCCGTCCCGATTTCCACCGCGTTCGTGACCTTTGCGCAGGCCGCCAGCACGGTGAGGAAGTTCCCGCAGGCCGGGCTCACGCAGCGGATGGAAAACTCAGCGGCGGTGGCGCGGGCCGCCCGGGTAATATCCCCCTCGATAACGGCGTCTTCAGCGTATGTCCACGCTAGGGTCCGATCGGACATAAGCCTCCTCCAAAACAGGGATCGTGCGCAGCAGTGTTTCTATCATAGTGCGCTGTGCCATGACGCGGGATACGCGCGCCGGGCTAAGCGGCAGGGCGCGCGCTGGACTAGTCAGCCGGCGACCCGCGCCGCGGCAGCTCTTGGATACGCGCTGCTAGGCCGCGCAGAATATCACGCGCGGGGGAGTCCACCATATCGAGGACGAATGGCGTCCCCGCATCGCAACCCTCCCGCAACGCCGGCTCCAGCGGAATCTGGGCGAGAAGCTCGACCGGATACCCGAGGGTCGCGCTGAGATTCGTGGCGACGAGCTGCCCGCCACCGGAACCAAAAATAGTATTTTTTGTTCCGTCCGGTAGTTCCAGGTAGGACATATTTTCGACGACGCCGATAACAGTCTGCTCAGTTTGCTTGGAAACTGCACCGGCCCGTTCAGCCACGTCCGCGGCAGCAGTTTGCGGCGTCGTGACAACGAGGATATCCGCGCGGGGCAGCATCTGTGCCAAAGAAATAGCGACGTCGCCCGTCCCCGGGGGTAAATCGAGGAAAACAAAATCGAGATCCCCCCAGTACACGTCCGCGAAGAATTGTTCGAGGGCCTTGTGGAGCATGGGGCCGCGCCAAACCACCGGGGTATTCCCGGGCACAAACATGCCGATGGACATGACTTTCACGCCGTGGGCGACCGGGGGGATGATCATGCCGTTGAGCTGCTGGGCGGGGGTATCCACTCCCATCATCCCGGGGATGGAAAAACCGTAAATATCGGCATCGATGAGGCCTACGCGTTGGCCGGTGGCGGCCAGGGCAACCGCGAGATTCGCGGCGACGGAGGATTTACCGACACCGCCTTTTCCGGAGGCCACCGCAATAACGCGGGTGGGGGAGTCGGGGCGCGCGAAAGAGATCTCCCGGGTGGTGCGCCCCCCGCGCAGCTTCTGCTGGAGGTGCTGTACCTGGAGAGGCGTCATAGCACCCATGGTGATGGTGATAGTACCTACGCCCTCAAGTGGGGAAATGGCTTCGCGGACTTCCTTTTCGATGACGTCTTGGCGCGGGCAGTGCACGGTGGTGAGAAGCACCGTGAGGGTGACATTACCTTCCGGGCTTACCCGCAGCCCGTGGATCATATCCAGTTCGGTAATCGGGTGGCGTAGCTCCGGGTCGATGACCCCGGAGAGGGCTTCCAGAACCCGATCCTTGGTGAGGGTAGTGGCCGCGGGTGAGCGCGGCACCGAATTGGAAACAGGATCACTCGTGGGCACCGGGCTCCTCCCTAGGGCGGTCGAGCGCGGCGCGGGCGTGGTCATCTCCCGGATCAACGGGAGTATCACGGGCTTCGCGCTGGGCTTTGACCGCATCGAGTTCTTCTTGCAATTCGCGGATGCGTTCTTCGCGTTCGGCGGCGCGGTCAATATTGCGGTCATCCAGTTCGTGGAGTAAATCGCGCAATTCCGAACGCACAAAATCACGGGTGGCCATATCGCCCACCGCATCGCGTAAACCCGCAATTTCACGCATGAGGTATTCGGTATCCGCCAGGTTCCGATCCGCCCGCTGGCGGTCCTGCTCAGCGCTCACCTTATCCCGGGCATCCTGGCGGTTCTGGGCTAGCAGGATGAGGGGCGAGGCGTAGGAGGCCTGTAAGGAAAGCATGAGCGTGAGCGCGGTGAAACCGAATTCAGCAGAATCAAATTGCCATTTTTCGGGGGCCATGGTGTTCCACGCCAGCCACGCCACCACGAAAATGGTCAGGTAAACCAGGAAACTCGCGGTGCCCTGGAAGCGGGCAATGCTTTCCGCGGCGCGCCCGGCAGCTTCCGGATCCTTGCGGCGCCGGCGCCGAAACAAGCGGCTGCGGCGTTCGAGTGGTTCATTGAAATCATTAGCCACGGTTCACCTCGTTCGTCGTGGATGCGGTGGCGTTTTCGGAATCCGTGCCCTCCCAGGAATCGTCCATATCACGCCAATCCTCGGGGAGGAGGTGGTCGAGAACGTCGTCAACCGAGACCGCCCCGAGGAGGAGCCCCTGGTCTACTACCGGGACAGCGGTGAGGTTATAGGTGGCTAATTCGCGGGTGACTGAACCGATGGGGGCTTCCGGATCCACACCTTCGGTATTGCGATCCAGAATGGAACCGAGCATCGTGGTCGGGGGTTCGCGCAGCGCCCGCTGGATATGTACTGCGCCCAGATACCGCCCCGTGGGAGTTTCCAAAGGCGGGCGGCACACAAAAGCTACCGCGGCCAGCGCCGGAGGAATATCCGGGCGGGAGGCTGCGGCCAGAGCTTGGGCGACCGTATCATCCGGGCCAAGGATCACCGGGTTGGGGGTCATGAGACCACCGGCGGTGCGCTCGTCATAGGTGAGGAGGCGGCGCACATCCTGCGCTTCGCCCTCACTCATGGAGTCGAGGAGGATCGCGGCTGTTTCAGAAGGAAGATCGGCCATGAGGTCGGCTGCGTCGTCGGGCTGCATCACGTCCAGAACGTCACCGGCACGTTCCACATCCAAGCCGGCCAGCACCGTGACGCGGTCCTCATCACCGAGTTCTTCCAGGACGTCCGCGAGCTTTTCGTCCGTAAGCTCCCGGGCGACCGATTGCATCCGTTCCTCGGGTAGATCACGCAAAATTTCCGCAATATCCCACGGCTTGAGATCCACCAGCTGGGAGACGATGGAAGCGGCTCCCTGGGTGTGGCTCGCGGTGGACAGGCCGGCCACTTCGCTCACCTTGAGGATTTCCGAATGGCGGGAATTCGTGCCGATTCCGCGCACATACACCTGGGTGAGGCCCCATTCGCGCCCGCGCAGCGGCTCAATGGCCGCGTCTACGACGCTCATGCGGGTGCCGGTTTCCCGCACCACCACTTCGCGGTCAATGAGCTGGGCCATAACGAGTGTTTCCGAACTGCGCTGCTGGAAGCGCCGCATATTGAGCACACCCGTAATGATGACCTGGCCGTTCGCGATGGAGGTGACGCGGGTAATGGGCAGGAAGACCCGCCGCCGCCCCACCACATCAATGGTGAGCCCGACCGCGGACGGTACCCCTTTGACGCGGAACACCACGACGACATCATGGACGGTACCCACCTGGTCGCCAATGGGATCGTAGACGGGGGTACCGGCCAGCCGCCCAATAAAAACGCGAGAATTTTGCGAGGTTTTCATTAGCGCTGCACCCGCGTGAACCATTCTTCGATATCAGCGATGGTCCGCGGTATATCTTCCGAGAGGCGCTCAGCGCCGTTTTCCGTGATGAGGATATCGTCCTCGATGCGCACCCCGATTCCGCGGAAACGTTCGGGAACTTTGAGGTCATCTTCGCGGAAGTACAGGCCCGGTTCGATGGTGAAGACCATCCCCGGTTTCAATTCCGCATCCAGGTACATATCCCGGCGAGCGGCCGCGCAGTCATGCACATCCAAGCCGAGGTGATGGGAGGTGCCGTGCGGCATCCAACGCCGGTGATACTGGCCTTCGGGGGCCAGGGACTGCGCGGCAGTGCCGGGGAGCATGCCCCACTTTTCCAGGTACGCGGCAATAACTTCCATGGCGGCGGCGTGCACATCCTTGAATTTCACGCCGGGGGTGCCGGCCACCTCCAGGGCGCGCTCAGCAGCTTCCAACACGGCGTTATAGACCTCCGCCTGTTCTTCCGTGAAAGTGCCAGTGACCGGGAGGGTGCGGGTGATATCCGCGGTGTAGAGAGAATCGAGTTCCACCCCAGCATCCACGAGGATGAGATCACCTTCGCGGACCTCACCATCATTCGTCATCCAATGGAGAGTATTGGCGTGGTTGCCGGAGGCGGCGATGGTGTCATATCCCAGGCCGTTGCCTTCTTCGCGGGCACGGGCGAAGAAGGCCCCTTCCACCACGCGTTCCCCGCGATGGTGGGCAACCGCGCGCGGCAGGCTACGAATAATCTCATCGAAACCGGAGTAGGTGGCCTCCACCGCCTTGCGCATTTCCCGCACTTCAAAATCATCTTTAATGAGGCGGAGTTCGGAGAGGGCCTGGGCCAGTTCCACATCTTGGGCAGAATCCTGCGAAAGCCCGGCCGCGGCACGCAAGTCATTTACCTGCGCGGTGATCTGTTCCGATGCTTCGGCGAGCACCCGGATGCTCACCTGGCCTTCCCCGAGATCCTTCGCGAGGGCATCGGGAAGATTATCCAGGGAATCGGTGGCCAAGCCGGTGGCGCGGCTGACTTCTTCCAGGGAGGGACGCGCCCCCACCCAGAATTCCCCGTGGGCCGGATCCGAATAAAACTCTTCTGAGGAACGCGAGGCGCGCGGGTAGAAGTAGAGGGTGACATCATGCCCACCTTCTTCACGCGGATTGAAAACAAGGACCGCGCCGGGTTCTTGTTCCCCGCCCAGGCCGGTCATATGCGAGAAAGCAGAGTGGGCGCGGAAGCGGTAATCGGTGTCATTAGCGCGCACTTTCGTTTCCCCAGCCGGGATAACCAGCCGTTCACCCGGGAAAAGCGCGGAAAGGGCGGCGTGGCGGGCCGGCAAATAATCTGCCACTTCCGTGCGCGGTGCCGGTTCGGGCCGGGGCCCCCAATCCGAGCCCATGAACTCCCGAAACTCGAGGTTACTGGGCTGCTGAGAACGGTTATTTCCGCGGGCGCGCAAATTTTGCTGCGCAGTATCCTGATCGTGCTGTCCCTTGGTAGTCATACCGTCCATTATCGCACCCTTTGCCGACATAAAAAGCCCCGCGAACTTTTCCGGCGCCGCGGGCAGCGCTGGGGTGCGGGGCGGCGCCGCGGTTACCCGCGCCCCGGCCGGCGCCAGGAAGCACCGCGGCCCCGCGCCCCGGCCAACGCCGACTAAGCTGGAGAGCATGGCCATCGATACCCACACTCATTCCACCGCCTCCGATTCCACGGTCACTCCGCGCGAACTCGTGGAGGAAGCCAGGAGTATCGGCCTGACCGGAATTGCGCTCACCGACCACGATACGGTGGCCGGATGGGAGGAGGCCGCCGCAGCGGCGGCCTCCTGCGCCGTCGTACTTATCCGTGGCATGGAGTTGTCCACGAAATGGGAAGGGATCACCTGCCATATCCTCGGGTATCTTTTCGATCCGCATGATGGCGCGATTCAGGAGCATATAGCTACCACGCGGGCATCGCGGCTCACCCGCACCCGGGCCATTGTGGAAAAGCTCAGCGCGGACGTGCCTATCACCTGGGATGATGTAGTGGCTCATACGCCCCCGGGGGCAACCGTCGGGCGGCCCCATATTGCCGATGCCCTGGTGGCGGCCGGTGTAGTTCCCACCCGGAGCGCGGCTTTTACCCACTATCTTTCCGTGCACGGACCCTACTATGTGTCGCATTACGCGCCGCAGGCTTGCGAGGCAATCCGGATGGTCACGGCGGCGGGCGGGAAAGCGGTGCTGGCCCACCCGGTGGCGCCCGCCCGCAATAAGGTGGTGCCCGAGCGCGCTTTTGAGGAGATGGCCGCGGCCGGGCTATTCGGCGTGGAGCTGCGCCACCCGGAAAACGATCCGACGCTGGTACCGGGCCTGGAACGCATTGCGGCGCGTTTGCAACTGCGCGGTTTCGGGGCGAGTGATTATCACGGGCGCGGGAAAACGAATCGGCTCGGGCAATACACCACGAGCCCGGATACTATCGCCGAGCTGGTCGACGGTACCGCGTTGCCTGTGCTAGGTTAAAACGCGCTTCACTGCCGTAGCGTTCCGGCGGGAGCCGGGTACCTGCGAGCGCCATTCCTACCCGGCGCGGGCGCGGCCGTGAAAATTTTCAGGATGTCTTTTCGATTCTCGCGGGGATGTCCTAGGATGGTGTCGTTATAAGTCCGGCTCGGTGTAAAACCGCTCCTGCGGATGTGGAGGACCTGGTCGCCGGGGAGAATCAGGAGGTACTGCCCCGTGGCCGTCTTTGATGTCACGATCTTCTTGTCCACCTTCATGACCCTGTTCGTTATCGCCGACCCGCTAGGTAACCTCCCGGTTTTCATCGCGCTCACCGCGCGTAATACCAATAAGGAACGCAATCGCGCGGCCTGGCAGTCGGTCCTCACCTCCGCGATTGTGCTAGCGATTTTCGCGGTTTTCGGTAAATACATTCTGGATTTGCTGGGTATTACCACCGCCGCCATGCAGATTTCGGGCGGTATTTTGCTCTTGCTTGTCGCCCTCCAGCTCATGCAAGACGAATCCAATCCGCAAGAAGAAGAGGCAAAGGCTTCTTCGGTGAATATCGCCCTGGTTCCCATGGGGATTCCGCTGCTAGCCGGCCCCGGCGCGATCGTCGCCATCATGATCAAGGTGGAGGAATCCGGCGACACCCTGGGCGGCATCCTCGCGATTATCGCCGCTTTTATCCTGCTGCACATTATTGAATGGGTGGTATTGCGTTTCGCTTCGCCCATGCACCGGCTCCTCGGCGAGGGCGGCACGGTGTTCCTCACCCGCATTGCCGGGATGCTGCTGGCCGCTATTTCGGTGCAGCTCATTATTGCCGGCGCAGTTTCCGTGTGGCCGGGCGCCGCGTAGGTTCTTCTTTCCCACGCAATTCTTAAAGTTCAGGCGGGCACCTCCGGGAAATGTGGAGGTGCCCGCCTGCGCTTGTTAATCCGCGTTAGTCCAGTTTGCGGGAGAGTTTACGACGACGCCGTTGCGTTCCTGCCTGCTCGCTAACCGCGGGAGTTTCGGCCCGCGTGCGAGGGGTGCCGAGCTTGCGGCGGGTGCGCCCGGAAGCGCTGCGCTGCTCTTTTTCTTCAGTACGACGACGCCCGCTTCCCGAGCGCTGCCCCTCCGTCGTTGTGGCCGTGGACGTGGCACGGCGCGATCCACGGGTGGAAGAAGAACGCCGCTCGCTCCCGCGTTCGCGCGGGCCGCGGCGCCCGCCCTGGCGGGCCGAGCGACGCTGAGAATTCCTGCGCCCGCCTCGCGAATGGCCGGTTTCGCCCAGATCTTCGATCTCTTCGGCATCCAGACCGGCCAGCACCCGCTGGGATTCGGGGAGAGTAGAGCCAGCATCGGTGGGAATATCAAGATCGGTGTAGAGGTGATCTGAAGTGTGGTAGGTCTCTACCGGATCGGCCATCCCGAGGTTGAGCTGCTTGCTAATAAGCGACCAGCGGGGCATATCTTCCCAGTCCACGAAGGTGACCGCGGTGCCCTTATTTCCGGCCCGGCCGGTGCGCCCGATACGGTGGATGTAGATCTTTTCATCTTCGGGGCACTGATAGTTGATGACGTGGGTGACATCGTCCACGTCAATACCGCGGGCGGCAACATCGGTTGCAACAAGCACGTCAATCTTGCCTTTGCGGAAGGCCCGAAGGGTTTGTTCCCGGGCTCCCTGGCCCAGATCTCCGTGCAGGGATCCCACCGCGAATCCGCGTTCGCGCAAGGTATCGGCCAGGCGGGCCGCGTTGCGCTTGGTGCGGCAGAAAATAATGGAGCGATCCCGGCCGCGGGCCTGGAGGATACGCGCAACCACTTCGTCTTTATTCAGGGCGTGGACGCGGTAGGCAACCTGGCGAATATTTTTCACGGTGGCGCTGTCATCACCGGGGGTATGGGCGCGAATATGCGTCGGTTTCGTCATGTAGCGGCGCGCCATGGTGATGACGGGGCCGGGCATGGTTGCCGAGAAGAGCATGGTGTGGCGGGTAGGTGGAACGGCGGAGAGGATTTTTTCGACGTCGTCCAAAAAACCGAGGTCGAGCATTTCATCGGCCTCATCGAGGACCACGGTGCGCACCCGGCTGAGCACGAGGGTACCGTGTTTCATGAGGTCGATGATGCGGCCCGGGGTGCCCACCACGATTTCAACGCCCTTAGCCAGGGCTTCTTGCTGGGGTTCATAGGCGCGTCCACCGTAAATATCGACGATACGCAAGGTGCGGTGGGCGGCGGCGTTACGCAGCTCCAAAGCAACCTGTTTGGCCAGCTCACGGGTAGGAAGCACGACGAGTGCCTGGGGCTTACCCTGATCTGCCGGCGGGATATTCTCCCAACCTTCTTCTCCCGGGCCTATCGAGACTTCGAGGAGCGGGATACCGAAACCGAGAGTTTTTCCGGTGCCGGTTTTCGCCTGCCCGATAATGTCGTGCCCGGTCAGGGCAACGGGAAGAGTGAGTGCCTGGATCGGGAAGGGGTGGGTAATGCCGTGCTCTTCCAGGGCACGAACGATAGGTTCGGAAACTCCGAAATCCGCGAAAGACTTGGTTTCGAGGCCTTCACCTGTGCCGGTGATATCAGCGGCGGGGGAGGTGTCGGTGGGTTCATGAGCGCGGGAGGAATCAATCACTCCGGAAGCCATATGCTGTCCTTTCTGCGTGCGCTAGCGCGCACGAGCTAGGGGTGGGTGCAGCAGTTGCGATATATGCCACATCAGCCGATTACGCACCGGCGACCGAGCACGCCACCCGAGGTAGCAGCCGATCGCGACAATCCCCAGCGACCGGGCAGCTACACATATCAATCACGCCTGGAGGCGGTGTACACGACCTCAGGCTCCCGGCTATTCTACGGCACTACGCCGGCCGGGCCGCTGCGACCTCCCGCGCACCACGAATTTCCTAGAGACCGAAACCAACCCGGCGGGTATCCTGCTCGCGGATTTCCACGAAAGCAATAGCATCAGCGGGAATGGTTACCTCACGATTCTTCTTCGCGGTGATACGCAGGGGCTTGCCTTCTCCACCCAGGCTGGCATCGACAAGCGCGCGCAATTCCTCAACCGAGGCATCCGTTTCCAAAATCAGATCACGGGTAGTTTCACGAAAACCAATAACGATTTCCATATGTTTCTCCTTGAATACTCTAGGGATGCGGAGCCGGAGGGCACCGCCGCGAGAGAGCCGGATAGCTCATCTTCGCGATGCATTCACAGTAGCGTTTGCGATGCCTCCACAGTAGCGGCCCCTTACGACAAAAAATTTTGTCGTAAGCCTCTCGTATGGTTAATCCTAACAACGCACCTGCGAAGAAAGGATCGTGGTGGACAGGATCGTCGAACAACTCGATGCCTCACAAGAGGCAGCGGTCAGCGCGGCTCTGGCACGGTCCGCGGGCGGCTTAGCCCCGGGCACGCTGAGCATTATTGGCGCGCCTGGAAGTGGGAAAACCACCGTCCTCGCCCATATTGCCCGCGCGGCTCTCCAGGAAGGAAATATTGCGGTCATCACCCAAGATCGGCGGGCCGCAGCACGCCTCCAACACCTGCTCACCTTGGCGGCCGGGGTGCGGCCCGAAAATCTGGAGGTTCGCACCCTTTCTGCTTTCGCCTACGCCATTGTGCAGCGCTATGCCCAAGCACTGAGGCGGGAAAACCCCGAATTGATCTCCGGTCCTGATGAGGATCGCATCGTGCGTGAGATTCTCAGTGATGAATACTCGGGCATCCATTTCCCCGATTTTGTTACCGAGGATGTGCGTGATCTTCCCGGATTACGCCAAGAGCTACGCAATCTCATCACTCGCGCTCGCGAACTCGGTCTGGATGCTAGCCAGCTGGAAGCCTGGGCAGAAAACGGGAGCGTGCCTGAACTTCAAGCGCAGATGTGGCGCCTGGCCGGCGCGCTTATGCGCCGGTACGATGAGGTGCGCACCTTGGGGGATGCGCTGGCCGGTTCGGCCGCTAGCCCGGACCGTCTTGATCACAGCCAGCTCGTCGGTGCGGCTACCCATATGCTCTCGGAGTGGGAAGAACACCTGGCGGCAGCGGGCCGTACGGTCCCGGTGCCGCGCCCGCGCTGGGCAATGGTCCTTGTTGATGATGCCCAGAATGCTCCGCGTTCCATGCTTCCCCTCTTGCGGGTGATGCGTGATCAGGGAACCCGGATCATCGTAGCCGGTGATCCCGATAGCGCGGTCCAGGGCTTCCGCGGCGGGGTGCATTCCCTCCCGGGCGATCTTGCTTATCCCGCTCCGCGCGGCTTGGATGCAGATCTTGTTTACCTCAAGGTTCGGCACCGCGGCGGTCCCGCCCTTATTAGCCAAGCCCAGCGCATCGAGCAGGCCCTCCCGGTGGGCGGGGGCGTGCACGCCCACCGCGGTGCCGGGCCGGTGCTCTCGGATCATGGCAGCGGTAGCACCAGTGGCAATGGTGACGGTGCCAGGGTGAATGCAGAAGCGGCAAGTTCGCGGATATCCGATCAACTTCCCGGCGGGCCAACCGATCCGTGGAATGATGCACTGCGCGGAGCCAGCTTCGCCCACATGGAAGAAGAAATCGCCTACGTGGCTTCCTACCTGGAAGAAATGCACCTGCGCACCGGCGTCCCCTACGCGCAGATGGCGGTATTTACCCGTGCGCGCAGTGACCACGGGCGGATCCGCGATGCACTCGTGCGGCGCGGCATACCGGTAGCGCCCCTGGCTAGTGATGAGCCCCTGCATCGCGAACCGGCAGTCGCCGCACTCTTTGATCTCATCCGCGCTGCCTTCACCAGCGGCCCGCACGCCTTCGCCACCCCTGAGAGCGTTGATATCCCGGCATTACTCGCCTCACCCATCATCGGAATGGACCCCCTCGAAATCAAAAGGGTAGGCCGGTGGCTGCGCGCCCAAGCTCTCCTCTCCGGGCAGCGTGGGAGTGAAGCAGAACTTCTCACCGGGGCAGTCCTAGGGGGCGGTGGGCCCACCGCAGCGGAACTCGAACCTCTGCGCGCTCTACTTGCCCGTATTCGGGAAGCGGGGGAGGCCTGCGCCATGCAAGCGGAAGAAGTACTGTGGGCCGCGTGGGAGGGAGCTGGAAAATCCGAAGAATGGCAACAACTAGCCCTCGGGCACGGCCCGGATGCGGATCGGGCCAACCGGAATCTCGATGCGGTTATTTCCCTCTTCCGGGTGGCGCAACGCATGGCTGATCGCGACCCGGCTGTCACGGTGGATACTCTCCTGGAGGAAGTGAGTTCTCAAGAACTCCCCGAAGATTCCATCGCTCGGGGCGGGGCGGAAGCTGATAGCGTTTCCCTCCTCACTCCCGCGGGGGCCCAAGGGCGCGAATGGGATCATATTGTCCTCATGCACGTGGTGGATGGAGTATGGCCTAATCCGCGCCCGCGTGATGCCCTCACGGGTACCGGACTTCTCAGCGAACTTGTGACCGGAAGGTTCACCGGTGGGGCCAGTTCGGGCACCGGGGTTGATGCAAGCACTGCGATTGGTGCAAGCGATTCGGCTAGTGCAGGAAGCGCGGCTAGCGGAGGAAGTGCAGCTACCACAGGAACTGCGGCTAGTGCAGGAAGCGCGGCTAACGCAGGCAGTGTGGTCTATCGTGATTCCACGTCTGCGGTTATCGCTGATGAACTGCGCCAATTACATTTCGCGGTCACGCGGGCCCGGCGCAGTCTCCTCGTGACCACCACGGACAGTATGGGAGATACCCCCTCGCGCTTCTTCCCCCTGCTCGGTTTTGATATGTCGGAAAATTCAGCCGGAACAAGTACTAGCGCGGGCGTGGGTGCACGTGCCGGAGCGGGAGCCTTGAGCGGTTCTAATCTTCCACGCACCGTGCGCTCGCTGAGTGATCCACGCTGGGGTATGACCCTTCCCCTCGGGCACCGGCCCCTCGTTGCCCAACCGATTCCGCCCGCGCTCCTCAGCGGTGAGGAAACCGTTGGGGTACTGCGCCGGGCACTGCGCGCCGGGGGAGAATCTAGCGATTTCGCCCGGGCCGCGTTGGAGAAAATGCGTGGCGCCGGATTTAGCGCGGCGGATCCGCACACCTGGATGGATGAGCTCGCCACCTCAACCGAAGCAGCGGTACCCGGCCCGGTCTACGTGAGCCCCTCAGCGGTGGAATCCCTTCTTGCCTGCCCGCTTGACGGATTCTGTTCCGCGGTGGGCCTGCGCTCGGAAGAAGGCACCGAAAGCGCCTCCATCGGAACCCTAGTTCACCGTATCGCGGAAGAATTCGCCGAAGAACCCAACCAGGAGCAGATGCACGCCCGGCTGGTAGAACTCTGGCCTGAAAAACTATCCGAAACTCCCACACATTACGACAAACTCCTTTTCGACCAAGCCAGTGACATGGTCGATAACCTCTATATCTATCTTGATTCCCACCGGGAGGACACCTTGCTAGGCGTGGAACACCGGATTAGCCGCGAGCTACCCGGCACCCCGCCCGTACGGGTATCCGGCTCCATTGACCGCCTCGTCAACCGCGGGGAAGGAGCCCGGGTCATTGACCTGAAAACCGGAAAATATAAGCCCAGCGAGGCACAAGCGGAGGACCACGCCCAGCTCCAGGTCTACCAGTGGGCACTCAATGAAAAACACACGGCTGCCGGTGCGGAACTCGTGTACGTCCACCCGCATAATTTCCTGAAGAAACAGCACAGCCCCTCCGTTCTCACCCAAGCACCTCTTGATGAGGTGAGTGCAGCTCGCGCGGAAGATCGCGTGCGTAGCGCCGCCCAGATCGCGGTGAGCGGCTTCGTACCGGTCTCGCCCAGTTTGGAAGAAGCCAATGACCGGGTTCAATCCATTAGTCCCCTGACGCAAGAAGGACGGATCTTCTCATGACACCCACACCCCACGAATACTTTGAAGCGCAGGCGCCAGCGGAACCCGATACCGCTCTAGAACGCATCCTCGCCGGCCAAGAACACCCACCCACCGCGGAACAACGCCGGGTCATCACCTCCACGGTCCCGGCTATCCTCGTCGTTGCCGGAGCCGGATCGGGCAAAACAAAAACCATGGTGGACCGGATCGCCTACCACCTCGCTTGCGGCAACGTGAGCCCGGATGAAGTCCTCGGACTCACCTTCACCCGGAAAGCCGCCGGGGAACTAGCTGAACGAGTTAACACCAGCCTGGAAAAACTCGGCCTCCTCACCCCGGAAGGAAGCAACGCGGGAAGCACCATGCGCAGGCCCGTGATATCCACCTACAACTCTTTCGCGAACGACATCGCCGGAGCCTACGGCATGCTGGTCGGAGCCGATCCCACCGCCCGCCTCATCACCGATGCCGAACGCGTCCAGCTCATGGACCAGGTCGTCAGCGCCCTGCCCAGCAGCGCTAGCACCGCGGTCCTTGCCGAACGCAGTCGCTCCAGCCTCATTAACGATGCCCTCACCTTCGCCCAAGGAATCCTCACCAACGGCGTGGAGCTTGAAGAAGCCCGGGCTTTCCTCACTGCCCAAGATCACGCACTGGAAACACTATGTGCCGACTCAACACGCATCATGAGTGCACGCTGCTGGTACCCGGATGCCTCCAAGAAATTCACCAATTTGAAGGGGGGAGCGGCAGTACCCAAACAGCAACAGGTCGTGCTCGGGCTAGTGGAGTCCTACCTGCAGCTCAAAAAAGAACTCAACGTCACCGAATTCGCCGACCAGGTCGCCATCGCTGGGCGTATCATGACCCGCTATCCCCAAATCGCCAAGGAAATCTCCTCCCGGTATCGCCTCATCCTGCTCGACGAATACCAAGACACCGACGAAAACCAGGCACAATTCCTCCTCAGCGCCCTCACCGCGAAACGCGACGGCTTCCTGTCCATCACCGCGGTAGGCGACCCGAACCAGGCCATCTACGGGTGGCGGGGTGCCAGCGCCGCCGCCCTGACCAACTTCGCACGCCACACCACCCGGATTTTCGGGCACGTAGAGAAACTCCAGCTCTCCACCGCTTTCCGTAATGATCGGGCCGTGCTCGCGGCAGGCAACGCCGTCGCCACTCCCTTGGATCGGGACACGTTCCTACGCGAAGATCGCGACCACCCGAATTTCCCACCCGAACTTAGGCCTGCCCCAACAAGCGCGGGAACGGCGGGGAGCGCGGGGGATAGTGCCGATATCGCGCCGCTGCGGTTGCGTGAACGCCCCGGAGCGGGAGCCGGGCGCGTCAGCGAAATCCGTACCCTCCTTCGCGAAGACTCCTACCGGAGTATCGCCCGGCATATCCTCGCGGTACGCGAGCGGGTAGCCGCGGAAAACGAAGAGCGGCGCGCTCGCGGTGAAGCACCGCGCGGGGCCGAGATCGCCGTCCTGTGCCGCAAACGTGCCTATATCGATATGATGGCCGCCGCCCTGCGCGAACTCAACAGCCAGCTCGCCAGGGAATCTGCCGCACACCCTGGAGGCACCACGCCTCAACCCCTCGCCTTTGAGATTGTGGGCGGGGAATCGCTGGTGGCACGTCCGGAAATCATTACCCTGCGGGCCGCCCTCGGCCTGGCCGCCAACCCGGCCCGCGGCGACCTCCTCGCGCGCTTACTCGCCCACTGGAATATCGGGGTGGCGGATATCCGCGCGCTCTCGCGCTGGGCGCGTCGCTACGCGGCCGTGGCGGTCACCAAAGTTGATAGTGACGTGCGTGCCAGTTTTATTAACGACGACGCCGCACCCGGCCACGAGGGCGAGCCTGGCGCAGAAGGTATGTCGGCCACCGCGCAACCCCTTCTCAACAGTCGTGACGAAGCCAATTTGGGTGAGGCACTCCACGCGCTTATGCTCCTGGCAAGCACCCCAAGCACCCCTGGTGATCACCCGGGGGAGCACGCGGATGTGGCGGAGCTGGCGGGAACGGGCGAAGCTGAGCTCAGGCAAGCAGCCCGATCCGCGCGCGCCGAATTCTCCGGCATTGGCTGGGAGCGCTTGCGGCGCTTGAATGCCACCCTCGCGTCCTTGCGTTCCGGTTTGCATAATGCTTTGGGCGATCAGATTGATCGGGCCGTCCACCTCCTCGGCCTCGATACCGCGGCCGCTACCCGCAGTGAAGGCGGGCAGCGGGTCCGTACCTCCATCGACCAATTCATCTCCCTGGGCCGCACCTACGAGCACGGTGATAGCCAGCGGAGCATGCGCGAATTCGTGGAATGGCTCGATGTGGTGGAAACAGAAGAACACGGCGGGGAAGAAGAATCCGGGGCAGATATTCCGCGGGTGGAGAGCGCGGTCGATGTTACTCCCGGGGTTATCCAATTGATGACCGTCCATGCTGCCAAAGGTTTGGAATGGCGTGACCTCGTCGTCGTACCTGAACTCGTGAAAGGCCAGTTCTCCGAAGTGACCGAAGGAGTGAAAGCCTGGCCGCGCAATACCGGTATTTTCCCGTACCCCCTGCGTACCGACTATCCGTACCTGCCCCAATTCACGCTGGCCGGTGCTCGCAATCTCGATAAAATCACCGTCGCGAATACCTACGCACGGTTCCTCGACGAATTGGCGTACCACGAAAGCGAAGAAATGCGGCGCCTCGCCTACGTGGCCTTTACCCGTTCCACCCGGGAGCTCCTGCTGGCCGGATACTGTTTCCAAGATGACAAGGATGTGTCTGGCCGGGTACAGAAAGCAGAAAAGCAAGCGAAGAAAAACGCTGCCGAAACCCCGGCAGATGGGAGTGATAACGCACTCGGCGTTGAAGCGCGGCAGCCCTCGTGCTTCCTGAGCGCGGTGCGGGAAGCTGCCGCCCGCGGGGAGCTGGTGCTGGCTGCCTCGCCTGCCACGGTTTCCTCCGTGCAGCTGCCGGAAGGATTCCCGGATATAGCACCGGATAGCTTGAGCGTGGATGAGCTCGTCGATATTTTCGGGGAAGACGTTGTGTACCCGCCGGCCCTCGAACCGGTACCGCATTATTTCGAAGCGCCCGACCTGCTTGCCTGGCCGCGTGACCTGGCCCGCAGCCTCCCCATTGAGGCGGAAACTCTCGACGCTGACCAGCGCGCCGAACTCACTCAGGTCATCGGCCGGCTTATCGCACGCAAACAGCAAGCCGAAACATCCGAGTACACCGAGGCGGGCGGGCATTACACCGCCACCGAGCTCGTCTATCGGGCCGAACACCGCGAAGAATATCTGCTCAATAAACGCCGCCCGGTTCCCCGCCAGCCCTCGCGAGCTGCGCGTTTAGGGACGATCTTGCACGAAAAAATCGCTGATAGTTACGCGAGCGCCGCCGTGCTCGATATTGATAGCGAGGATCCCCTCGAGCATGATCCGGTTCTCAGCGCAGAAGACATCGCGTGTATGTATAAAAATTACGAAGCATCCGAATGGGCCAGCTATCCGCCCCTCGCCATCGAACAGCAACTCGGTGTGGTCATCGGAGGGCATGTTGTCCACTGCGCACTCGACGCTGTTTTCGACACCTCACGGGTACCCGGGCGTGCGCCGGTTACTATCGTGGACTGGAAATCCGGGCGGCGCCCCGACGAGGAAACGAAAGCGGCCCGCGAACTCCAGCTTGCCCTTTACCGGCTTGCCTGGTCCCGGGCCCACGGAATCCCCCTCGGGGATATTGACGCGTCCTTCGTATACCTGCGGGGAAATAGGGCTGAGGAACTACGGGCTGGGAAGCTCAGCGAGGAGGAAATTCTGCTTCGTGCGGGTCTGCCCAATCAGGAGCAGTAACCGCGGTTTCCCCGGTCAGCTCATCCGCACCGCTCGCCTCGGCATCGGAAGCACTGTCAGTGAAAGCCGGCTCCGATGCCGGGGGAGCGGGGAGCAAATCCGGGGCCTCACGTACGTCCTCGGCCAGCGCGCCGAGCATCTGGACGGCGTCGTTCCTAATCTCCATGCTGCCCGTACGAATCCCGTACATGAGCCAGCGAATAATCGCGAACTCCGACGTGAAAATAATACGGGTGTAATCCGTTTCCCTCAGCTCAACCGAGCGCGCATTCTCATAAGAAGTAATAAAACTCGGCCACTGTTCATCATCAAGAACAAGCATCGCCGCTAAATCCCGGGCCGGATCGCCCACGTGCGCCTCACCGAAACCGAGCACGCTCGCAACCGAGCCATTCGACCACAAGAAATTATCAGAAGCCACATCACCGTGGACAACCGTTTCCTCAAAATCCCACACCTCGTCACTATCCAGCACATCCATCCAGCGCTGGCGCAAAATCGTAGGAAGGGAAGTTTCCTGATCGGCTGCCTCCAGTTCGGCCCGCACCCGCGCGCGCCACTGCTCAGCCGTATAGACAGGCAACCCGGAACGAGCCACCACATCCCGGTCAATGCTGTGAATCGCGGCAAGCGTGCGGCCCATTTCCCGCACTTCTTCCTCACCGAGAGCTTCGAAAACCAGCGCCCGCCCAAAAGGCTCCGGGTAGACCACCGCGCGACCCCCGGTATCAGCATCAACAAAACCGGCCGGCCGCATAATATCGAAAGGCAGGCGCCCGGCCCGCAATTCCTCCAAAAGCTGGGGAGCCAGAGCCGCTTCGGCTTCTAACGACGTCGCCGCCGTGCCATTCTGAGGAACTTTGACCATCCAGTGGCGCCCCTGAGAATCAAGGACGCACCCGGAAACAAAATCTTCCGTCTCAACAAACGGTTGGCGCGTGGAGACAATCTCGACGCCGAGAGCCCCGACGGCAAGCGCAGCAAGATAGAGCGGAGAAGTAGTCACCCCCTCAATTTATCCGAAAACTCAGCCACGTGCTTGCCTACACCCCGGATATAGGCCGGCTGCCGGAACTATCCACATGATCGCGAAATGCATCCCCTATCCACAGCCAGCCGGCTAGATGCTATTCCCAGACACGGGAGACCCTACAGTGAGAGCACCTCACCACGATCACCACCCCAATATTCAAAGGAGGTGCCATGCACGACACGGCATATCCCCGGCCCGCGGGCCTCGCCTCGGCTCGCCCACCGCACCTGGCCAGCCGTGCATATCGCGCTGCTTCCGCCACCCGGCAGGGCATAGAAGAACGGGTGCGGGAAACGATTCGGCACCGCGGAATTGATCCGCGCCGTGACGCCGCCTTCCTGGAAACCATCGTGGGAGAAACCCTCACCACTTTTAATGACGAATCAGTGCGCGGGGACCACGCGGCCCTGGCGGATACGGAGAGCGTACGCTCCCACCTCATCTCGCAGCTGAGCGGCTACGGGCCGCTACAGAAATTCTTCGACGACCCGCAGGTAGAAGAAATCTGGATCAACGCCCCGGATAAAATATTTGTGGCCCGCTCCGGTGTTTCCACTCGTATTGATCTCACGATGGCAGAAAGTGAGATCCACACCTTGGTCGAGCGGATGCTCTATGCCTCCGGGCGGCGCTTGGACCTCTCCACCCCGTTTGTTGATGCCCAGCTTCCTACCGGGGAACGCCTCCACGTGGCCATTCCCGATATCACCGCGCGATATTGGGCGATCAATATCAGAAAATACACGGTCCGGGCCCGCAAGCTCAGCGATCTGGTGAATGTGCAGATGCTGGAAGGAGCGCAGGCAGACTACCTGAGTGCAGCCATGAGCGCCGGGAGCAATATCTTGGTATCGGGATCAACCGGGGCCGGTAAAACCACCCTCCTGCGTGCGCTCCTCGGCGGGATAGCGCCAACCGAACGGCTTATCAGCGCTGAAGAAGTTTTTGAGCTGGGTATCGACCTTCCCGATGTTGTTGCGATGCAAACGCGCCCGCCGTCCCTGGAAGGGCGCGGCGCGGTGACGCTCCGCGACCTCGTGCGCGAAAGTCTGCGTATGCGCCCGGACCGCATCGTTATCGGAGAAGTACGCGGGGCAGAAGCTTTCGATCTTCTTGTGGCCCTCAATGCGGGCATCCCCGGGGCCTGTACCATTCACGCCAATAGTGCACGGGAAGCCCTCACGAAATTGGAGATCCTCCCGCTCCTCGCCGGTGAAAACATCACGCCAAGCTTCGTAACGCCCACCGTTGCCGCCACTATTAACCTCGTCATCCACGTGACCCGGGCGGCCAGCGGGCAGCGTAAGGTTGCCCAGATTCTGGAGGTCATGGGCCTTGGGCCAGATGGCAGCATTCTTACCCGGGCGGTGAGCTAACCATGGGACTGATCGTTGGAGCTTTACTCACCACCGGAATCCTCACGGTTATTCGTGCTCTGTCCACTCCGGGTGGGGCGCGTAGTTTGGCTCGCCCGCGCCACACTGGCGACCCGCGCTGGCCGGGACTACCGGGGCGCCTCGGGTCGGCTCGCGTCGCAATTTCCTGGCGCCGGCTCGGGATAAGTATCTGCTGCGGCCTCGGCCTGGCCTTAGCTGCTGTGCTCGGCACCGGGCATCCTTTCCTCGCCGCCGCCGGGGGAGTAGTAGGGCTCTGGCTGCCGTTCTGGCATTCTCGTCACGCCGGTAGGAAAGCGCGGGATACACAACGCCTGGCCTGGCCCGACCGTATCGATAAGCTACTGTCCTCCCTCCGGGCTGGGCGCACTATCCCCGAAGCTCTTCTTTATCTCGCCACCCGGCCAGACGCCCCGCCCGCGCTGCGCTCCTTCGCCACTCACCTGGAAACAACCGGAAGTTTTGACGCCTCCCTGACCCGCCTCAAAGATTCCTTCCACGACCCGGTATCAGACCGGGTCCTCGAAATTCTTCGGCTCGCGGTGCGCCACGGCGGCCACGATCTACCCCGCGTCCTGGAATCCCTCGCGGTATCCCTGCGAGCAGAAAACCGGGCCCGGGGCGAACTCCTAGCCCGGCAATCCTGGACCGTCAATGCAGCACGGGTGGCAGCACTTGCCCCGTGGCTCGTTCTCCTCCTGCTCTCCACCAGGCCGGGCACAATGGATGCCTTCACCTCGCCTACCGGCACCCTCATCCTCCTCATTGGCCTAGGCACCACACTGCTCGCCTACGGGCTCATGCTCCGCCTGGGCCGACTCCCCGAAGAGCAACGCGTCCTGGCCGGCTCACCGGGAGTATCACCGGGAACCTCACGGAGAGCATCGCCGGGAGCCTCGCAGGTTGCCTTGCCTACTGCTGTGCCGGCAGCCTCACAGGCTGATCCATCCTCGCCGCCCCGTCCCAGTCGCGCCCGGCGCGCCGCAGTATAGAAGGGGCCGCTCCTATGTTTCTTTCCCTTTCCGCACTTGTTCGCGCACCCCTTCCTGTATTTACCGGTAGCATCACCGCGGCTGGCCTCGTACTCCTGGGCTGGTGGTGGCTCTGGCCAGGCCCTGCACTGGTCTCACGCATCGCGCCCTACCTGGGCGGTGCCCGCCCGCGCCTGCCCCATCGCATCGTCCGGATGGTGTTGCGCGGTGCGGAAAAATTCGGTTCCACTCACGCATCGGTCACGAGCCGCCTCCACCGTTTAGGGGAGGGCGACGTCGCAGACTTCCGCTTTGCCCAATTACGCGCGGGAGTACTCGCGGGAGCAGTCGGTATCGCACTCGGGCTCGCCTGCCTTGCCCGCGGATTACCCGCGGCGCTCGCGGCCGCCTGCCCCCTCCTCTTCCTCATCGGTGCCATCCTTGCAGTGGACTCCCAGCTCACCGCGCGCCTGCGCCGCCATGACGGCGCTATCACCGCCGAACTTCCCGATATCGCCCACCTCCTGAGTATCGCGGTGGGGGCGGGCACCAGCATCGTGGGAGCTATCGAATACGTTGCGAGCTTAGCCGGCGGAGCCGTGGGAAAAGAACTGCGGCGAACCCTCGGAGATGTCTATGCCGGCGACCCGCTCACCACGGCCCTGCGCCACCTCAACGAACGGGTACACAACCCGGCCTTGCAAAGCCTATGCGAAGCATTACTTGCCGCACTCGCCCACGGTTCCCCACTCGCAGATACCTTGCGGGTACAAGCCGAAGAATCACGAGATTACGCGCGCCGCCAACTCCTCGAACGTGGAGGACGCCGCGAAATCCTCATGATGGTTCCCGTTGTTTTCCTTATCCTGCCCTTCATCGTGGTCATCGCCCTCTACCCGGGCCTGGCCCGACTCACCTTCCTTCCCCTGACCTCTCCATAAACCACCGCCACAACCAACCTATCTAGCGAAAGGAACTACTTATGTCAGTGAGTACGCACGGCGCGCTTATCCACCCTGATTTACCAACCGCAACGTGGACCGCTCCGGATTCCGGCGAACGCGGAGACGTGCCCGGCTGGGTACTTGTCACCCTCATGACCGTGGGTCTTGTGCTCGCCATCTGGGCAGTAGCCGGCCCGGCCCTCACGAATCTCTTCTCCACCGCCATCGAACGCATCTCGAGTTTTTCATGACACCGATACCTGAACCCGCAGCACAGTTTTCCGGCAAGCCGCTCTCCGACACGCATGTGTTTGGAGCGCCAGTTCCCGGTAAGTCACCATCTGACGCGCATACGTCTAGCGCGCCAGTTCCTCGCGCGCCAGATTCCGAACGCGGCAGTGCAGTCGTTGATTTCTGCCTCCTTGCCGGGGTGGTGGTCCTCGCGGCCCTGGCACTCGCGGTTCTCGGATCCCGCGTCTTTGCTATCGAACAGATACGTGATTGTGCAGCGCGGGCCGCTCGGGCGGGAGCGGTGCGCCAGCTCAGCCTTCCTGAAATAGCCACGCAGGCCACCGCGGACATTACCGCGCGCCTACCCGCCTGTCAGTGCACGGCCAGCGCGAGCATGATCCGCATTGGGGAAGAGGACTTCCTACGAGTCGAGATCACCGGAACATATTCTTCCCTCCTGGGAACACACCCAGTCAAACTGCGCGCCCACGCACACGTCCTCACCGCTCGCGGGGCTAACACTCACCCGCCACCCGCGAAAGGAGCGCGGTTATGAAAAACCAGGTGAACCACCGAAGCATCCGCGAAAAGGGAAACGGCACCTTGGAAGCCCTTGCGGTCCTTATTGTGCTTGTTCTCCCGCTCCTCATGTTTACCGTGGAAAGCACCGGGATTACCCGCGCCCGAGCGGTCGCCGCGCAGGCAGCCCAGGAAGCAGCCCGCAGTTTTGCAACTGCGGACAACACTGCCAGTGGAACAGCGCGAGCTCGGGCGGTTGTCCACGCCGCGGTGAGCGATGCTGCGGTTAGCAGCGCCGGCCTAAGCGGCGCGCCCCCGCGGATCTCCTGCTCCGCACACCCGTGCCTGAGCCCGGGAGCACGCATCACCGTCACGGTTGAGGTATCGGTTCCGCTCGTTTATTTCGGGCGCACTGTTCTTATCGAGCAGAGCGCCTCAACAACCGTTGATCGTTTTCGAGAGGCACGGCCGTGAACAACCTTAGACCGTTTTCGACAGGTACGGCCGTGAACACCCTGGCGAAAGCTCGGGCACTGCAGGCACGAGCAGCACCCCGGGAACTCGGCAATATCCTCATCCTGGGCCTGGGAACCTGGGCGCTCAGCGCCGTGCTGTGCTTAGGTTTCATCTACCTCGCCACCATCCTCACCGCCCGGCACGCACTCCAGGGGCAAGCCGATTCCGCCGCGCTCGCGATCAGCCAAGAGATCACCCGCGAATGCTATTTCAGCAGCGCGCCCCTGAGCGATTGCCATCCCAGCCCAGCCACCGTGCGCCAGCTCGCCGCCGCAACATTCCCCGCGGAGCGCGTGCTGCCAGATACCCGCGCGGATAGCGCCGGCGTCGTCGTCGCCCTGGAAAAAACGGTGCGGCTTCCGGTACTGGACCTTCCCGTGCCGATACGTGCGCAGGCCCGGGCGCGCCTTGACCTGAGGTAGCCTTATGCCGTGAGTGATTTTTCCGAACGTCTTGACCATCTGCGCAGTGTTTTTCACCAAATCGAAGCGGTGACCGATGTGGAGGGCCTCACCGCGCGTATCGCCGCGCTGACGGAAGAATCCTCCGCACCCGGGCTCTGGGATGATACCGCCCGCGCCCAAGAGGTCACCTCGAAACTCTCCCACGCACAAAGCGAACTGGAGAAACTCGAGAAAATGCGTACCCGTATTGACGATGCCGGTGCGCTCCTTGAAATCGCGCAGGAAGAAGAACTCTCGGATCCGGCTTCGGCTCGTGAAGTCTACGAAGCGCTCGGCGAAGAGATGACGAGCACCGAAAAAGCGTTGGAAGAACTCCAGATCCGCACCCTGCTCTCCGGCAAATACGACGAGCGCGATGCGGTGGTGACCATTCGTTCCGGGGCCGGGGGAGTGGACGCGGCTGATTTCGCGCAGATGCTGCAACGCATGTACCTGCGCTGGGCTGAACGCAGCGGCTACGCCACCAAGGTGCTCGATACCTCCTACGCGGAAGAAGCCGGGCTGAAATCAACCACCTTTGAGGTGAGTGCTCCCTACGCATACGGCACGCTCTCGGTGGAAGCCGGGACCCACCGGCTGGTGCGCATCTCGCCTTTCGATAACCAGGGGCGGCGTCAGACTTCCTTCGCCGCCGTCGAAGTTATTCCGCTGATCGAACAAACCGACCATATCGATATTCCCGATACGGACATTCGCATCGATGTGTTCCGTTCTTCCGGGCCGGGTGGTCAGTCCGTGAATACCACCGATTCGGCGGTTCGCATCACCCACCTTCCCACCGGGATCGTGGTCTCCATGCAGGATGAGAAATCGCAGATCCAAAACCGCGCCGCCGCGATGCGGGTTCTGCAATCGCGCCTGCTCCTCCTCAAACAGGAAGAGGAAGCGCGCGAAAAGAAAGAATTGCGCGGAGATATCAAAGCCTCGTGGGGCGACCAGATGCGTTCCTACGTGCTCCAGCCCTACCAGATGGTCAAGGATCTGCGCACCGGGTACGAATCGGGGAATACCGACGCGATTTTCGACGGCGATATTGACGGTTTCATCGACGCCGGTATCCGCTGGCGCGCCACAGGCGAAAAAGCCGGCGAAAAGGCGAGCGAAAAGAGCAGCGATAAAACCGGCAGCAAGACCACCGATAAGGCAGGCGACAAAACCGGTGACTAAGTGGGGAAAGCGGGGGAGGAAACGCATGAATTTCCCCGGGTACGCGGCGCGTCCCGCGCGATTTTACGGCCTGTTCCGTAGGGTAAAGCACGATAGTAGTAATCTAAGGGCAAGTTTATGATCACATTTACCAAGGTGACGAAGCTCTACCAGAAGGGCGCGAAACCCGCGCTGGATTCGGTGAGCGCGGATATTGACCGCGGCGAATTCGTTTTCCTCGTGGGCCCCTCCGGTTCGGGAAAATCAACGATGCTTTCGCTCATCAATGTTGCCGAACGGCCAACATCCGGAAAAATCGAGGTGCTCGGCAAGGATCTAGCCACTGTTTCCCAGCGGCGCGTCCCCTTCCTGCGGCGCCGCATCGGCACGGTGTTCCAAGATTTCCGGCTCCTTCCCGATAAGAACGTGCACGATAACGTGGCGCTCGCGCTCCAGGTCATCGGCGCGCCCCGCCACCGCATCCGCACCGAAGTGCCGGAAGTGCTGGAAATGGTGGGCCTGGACGGTAAGGAACGCCGCCGCATGAACGAACTATCGGGCGGGGAACAGCAGCGCGTAGCCATTGCCCGCGCCATGGTCAATCGCCCCGAAATCCTCCTCGCCGACGAACCGACCGGCAACCTGGACCAAAATACCGGGCTGTCGATTATGCGCCTCCTGGATCGCATCAATCGTTCGGGAACCACGGTGGTTATGGCCACCCATGATGCCACCGTCGTCAACCAGATGCGGAAACGCGTTATTGAGCTGGCCAACGGCGTGATCGTCCGTGATCAGGATCGCGGCCAGTACGGAGGAGGGCAACACTAATGCGCAGTCGTTTCGTCCTGTCCCAAACATTCAAGGGACTTATCAATAACAAGGCGATGGCTGCCTCGGTTTCCCTCGTCACTTTCGTTTCCCTACTTTTCGTGGGCGCGGCCGCGCTGCTCCAAACCCAGATCAGCCACCTGCGTGCCGATTGGTACAGCCAGGTGGAAGTCTCGGTGTTTATGTGTGCGGCGAATGACGCCACCGAACCCTGCGCCGGTAACGAAGCCACCGAGGAACAAATCAAGGCCATCGATACCGCCCTGACCACCGAACCGCTCGCCTCCCAGGTGGAGCGCTACGAATTCGAAACCAAAGAAGAAGCCTTCGCGAACTACCGCGAACAAATGGGCGATTCGGTGTGGCGTGACACGGTGACCGCCGACCAGATGCAGGTCTCCTTCCGCGTCAAATTACACGACCCGGAAAAGTACCAGGTCCTCGTGGAAGACCTCGGCAACCGCCCCGGAGTGCAGAGCGTGTACGACCAGCGCGAACAAATCGAGCCGGTCTTCGCCACCCTCAACCGCTTCACCGCAATTGCCGGCGGGCTGGCCGCGGTCATGATCCTCACCGCGCTTCTCCTCATCCCCACCACGATCCGCCTCTCGGCAATGTCGCGGCGTAACGAAACGGGGATTATGCGCTACGTGGGCGCCTCGAATTTCTTCATCGAGCTGCCCTTCATCCTCGAAGGAATTATCGCCTCGCTCGTCGGTGCGATTTTCGCGGTCGGCGGGCTGTGGCTGGCAGCGAAATTCCTGCTCGAGGACTGGATTTCCCAATCGCTGCCGTGGATTCGCGTGATCGGCGTCAGCGAAGCCCTCCAGGTAGCGCCCTGGCTGCTCATCGGCTCGGTTGTGGTGTCCGGCCTGGCGTCCTGGATCGCTTTGCGCAGGTACGCGCGCGTGTAGTGAACGTGGGGCGACGGCGCCGCGGCGTCGTCGTACCGCATACGGATAGGAAAGGTGAACCGGTGAGAATCGGGAGCAGACGATGGTTGGGAGCGCTGGCTGCGGGGGCGCTGGGCGTTGCCGGGTTAGCGACGCCGGCGCGTGCCGATGACCGCGACGACCTCGTCCGCCAGCAAGAACAGCAGGAAGCCGAAATTGAGAATCTGCGTTCCTCCCTCGAGGGCGTGGACGTGGATTTGCAGAACGTTTACCTCAAGTTGCAGGAAACGCAGGCGCAGGTCCCCGGGGCGCAGGCCGCGTTATTGCAGGCGCAGAACGACGCCGCAGCAGCTCAGCGCGAACAAGAAAAGATTGGGGCGCGCCTGGATGCGGCTGAGGGGGAGCTCGATTCCATCACCACCTCGATTGCTCAGGGGGAGAAGAAACTGAGCGAAACGCGCGATAACCTCGGCGAGATTGCGCGTTCCGAATACCGCGGTGATAACCGGGTTTCCACCGTGGAGCTTCTGATCGGCGCGAAGTCGAGCGCGGATTTCTTCAACGCGCTGTCCGCGAACCAGGCGATCACCCGGGTGCAATCCCAAACTCTCACCGACGTTACCCAAACAACGGCCGCGAATCGGACCCGCGCCCAGCGGCAAAAGGCAGTGCAGGGGGAGATCTCCCAGCTCAAGAGCCAGGCCGATGCCGCGGTGGCGGAAAAGAAATCGAAGGAGGCGCAGGCCGCGGCCCGCACCAAGGAGCTCGCGGATCTGGAAGCTTCCGTCACCCAGCAATCCCAGGCTTTGGAGGCTCGGCGCGGGGAATTCCAGAACTCGCTGTCCGCCATGAACGCGGCCCGCGATGACACCGCCGCGCAGATCGCTCGCATTGATGAAGAAAACCGGCGGCGCGCCGCGGAAGCAGCAGCTCAGGGCGGTGGCGGGGGAGGTGCCCCGGCGGCGCCCCCGGCAGCTTCGGGTGCGCTCATTCCGCCCGTGCCGGCCCCACTGTACGTGACCTCGCCCTTCGGGATGCGTGTCTATCCCTTCGACGGCGGCTGGTGGATGCACGAGGGCGTGGACTTGCGTTCTGCCTGCGGTAATCCGCAATACGCGGCGGCCGCCGGGGTGGTGGCGGCGGTGCGCCCGGCCTCCGGCAACGGCACCCACGGCAACCAGGTCATCCTCAACCTCGGCTATATCAACGGCTCGTCCTACGTGGTGGTGTACAACCACCTCTCCGGTTTCAATGTGTCCGTGGGGCAGAGCGTGGGCCAGGGCGATGTGATTGGCTGGACCGGTATGACGGGCATGGTCACCGGTTGCCACGTACACTTTGAGGTGTGGCAGGACGGCGTGGTCATCGACCCGATGTCCCTGCCCGGATTCTACGAATAGCGCGGCGTACCCGTTCGCGTCGCCGTGGCCGAATGCCCCGGCGCAAGGAGCGGCCTGACGCGAAGTTGACGAAGAGGATGTCATGACACAAGCACACGGCTCAACCGATCCCGCTCCCACCACCGACGCACCCTCAACCGTACGTGACACCGCGCCGGGCGTTTCTAGTACGACGCCGCCGCAAGGGCCGGGCAGCTTGCCTAGTGCGGAGAAGCCGGCCGGGGTGGCTGCTCAGCCCGGTGCCGCTACCAAACTCGGGGAAACCGAGAAGGCAGTTCCGGCTGGTGAGGGCGCAGGTGCTCCGACTTCCGCGGAAACATCCGCGCCGGCGAAGAAGAAGCAGAAAACTGATGTGAGCGAGTATTCGCGCCGGCAATTGGAGAAACGCTACGCGCGTGGGCAGCGCAAAGCCACCGCCTATGAGGTGCTCACCGGTGTTTTGGGATTGGTGCTCGCCTGGTTTGTGTGGGATCGGGCTGCTATCACCGATTCGCCTTACGCGGTCGGCACGCTGCTTTTCGCGGTTGGTTTCGCGGCGCTCATTGTGTTGGCGATGGTACGCCGCATGATTAATACGATTGCCACGCGGCGGGGAATCGCGGTAGCCGGGGTAGCTACCGGCGTGACTACTTTTGTTATTGGATTGATTATCACCTTGACGGTGAATACCGATGCGGCAGCTGCGCCGTCGTTCTTCACCGATCATCTGCTGGACGTGAGCGCGCCGGCGGTGGTGCTGCTGGCCGGAACCCTGATTTTTGTGTGGTTCCTCATCACTGACCAGCGCGAACTCAAGGATTAGAACGGAGAAGCCCGCGTGGCGAAGAAAAAAGAAGGAAAGCTGAGCGCGGCCCAGCAGGCGAAAGCGGCGGCCGATGCGCATCAGGTGATCGCGCGCAATAAGAAAGCGCGCCACGATTATTTCATTGAGGACACCTTTGAGGCGGGGATGTCCCTATCCGGAACCGAGGTGAAGGCGCTGCGCATGGGCCGGGCCTCGCTGGTGGACGGCTGGATCGAGGTGGATCGCGGGCAGGTGTACGCGCACGGGATCAATATCCCGATTTACGCGATGGGAACGTGGACGAATCACGCGCCCACCCGCAAGCGGCGCCTGCTGCTGCACAAATCGGAGATCGAGAAGCTGGCGCGGGCCGTCGAGGCGAAGGGCTATACGATTGTGCCCCTCGAGCTGTATTTTGTGCGCGGGTTGGCCAAGCTGGAAATCGCGGTGGCCAAGGGCAAGCAGGAATGGGATAAGCGCGAGACGATCCGCCGGCGCGAAGCGGACCGGGAGGCGCAGCGGGCGATGTCTGCCGCACGCCGCCGCGAAGGGCTGGTGCGGTAGCGTTTCCTCGCAATGAGTGGCAAGGCTTGAGGTTGCAGATCTCGGGGTTGGTGAAATCGCCCTGTGAAGGCGCAGCATCCTGACCTAACGCAGCCCGTTCGCTGAGATGACCAGTCGGACGGTGCGATCCGCATGCATTGCTTTTATGAAGGTTTTACTTGGCGTGATGTAGTCGATGAACCATGCGTCGCCATTGTTCCAGCTTTTCGCGGGCAGGGTGAGAATTGGCGAATATGCGCAGAAGTTATCCCGAAGCTCGCCTAGGGTTCCGGCCGGGGCGCTACCGAAGGCAATTACGTTATTCCGATTTGTATCACTTTGCTCGTATACGCCGATATCGACGTTCTCGAGCAGAGTGCAGGTGCCGTCCCCATTATTTTTCGAGTTGCCAAAAGGTGTTTTATCGATGATGCTCACCTCGAGGTTTTTACCCTTGTATTTATTGAATGTGGCCGTTGTTGTGGGAGTCGGGGTTGGCGTTGATGCTGATTCTTTGGACTTGCTAGTGGTGCCGCACGCGGTGAGAGCGAGGGCGGCGATCATGGTTAAGATAATCTGCCGTTTCACACCCTAATTTTAGTTGTGGTTGCCTGAGCTGGGCGGTGCTGCAAGTCCCACAGTATTCCGCCTTGGCCCGGTGCGCTTATTCTTTCGGCCACGCAGGCAGAGACCTCCAGAGCTTAAGGATTGATCGGCCGTCAGTTACAGAGAATGCCGCGAAGCTGCCACCTACTGCGAATCATTCGAGCGTGATTCTCTCGGCCAAGGTGGCGATTTTGTGAGACCAGTAGCTTTGATGTCGTTCGGTAGCGCTTCATCTAAAGACGCCATCGCATGGTATTTCTTGATGAATTCGGCACGATTCTTAAACCCGCCCCGTTCGATTGCCCACTGCAGAAGAGTGAGAGTGGTGGCATGCGTTATCGCACCGCCGGGCACATGGAGCCCCCGTTGATGCTGGATCATCAGCAAACGAGCCTGTTTCTTGATCAGGGAAGTTCCATTTTCCTCATCGCAAACAAGGACAACTTTTTCCCCGGATCGCGCCAGAAGGACACCGTGCAAGATGGCCATATTCTCGCCTCTGTCCTTCGTAAGAGAGTACATATCATCAAACTCAACTCCCAGTACATCGCGACAACATTGCTGCATATCCTCTGTTGGAGCATCCGAGATAATGCTTTTGAACCGTCCCGGAAGCCTTAGCCATGTCTCAGCAGCTCGTTTAAATTGAGGACGACGTTTCGGAGTGTCATAGATTTCAAATTCCACAGCTTCCGGTACGTGCACAGGGTTACCGCCCAGTGCTTTCACTAGCTGTGGTACACAATCTGTGGCGAAGAATTTAAAGATCGGTCCCGTGTCGAGAATATACATCGCAGCTATCCGCCCGTTGGGATCGCCAGCTTCCGGGTGGCGCGGCCTGATTCACCTGTCAAAAGGGCCAATTCCTCAGCAGTTAATTCCGCACCGGTATCGTGAGGGGCAGTAGCCGTAATATCCGGCATCTCAACAGGAGTGATTCCAGCTGCTCGCAACTCTTTAATCAGAACGTGGTAATCATTTCTGCCCGTCAGGCGCGCTATAGCGGCCGGGCCAATGGCACCCCATCGATAGCCTTCAATCGCCCGAGCAAGAAGTTTCTGAGGAGCGCGTGGTTGTTCTGCCAGCGCAGCGAGGAGCTTGTATTCGGACAACCATCCAAATTGCGCGGCAAGTGAAGGTGCGGGAATAGCACTCCATTCTTCACATGTACTCTGGTCGATAACACCACTCTCACGAAGCTGAACGGCAGCGTCCGCCGGCGAAACCAGGTAGCTGTGAACAAGATCTGATAACACAGCTAGAGTGGGTTCCTTTCCTTGCGTGACATCAGCTACAGCTTCTGCTGGCATAAGGAAATGCCGAGCGAAAGCATCTGCCTGATCCTCCCGCGGAGTACCTGTGCTCCATTCCTGTGAAGTGCTCATGTGGCGGTCAAGATGCCCTAGCCACAGATGGCCAAGTTCATGGGCAAGTGTAGAACGTAGCTGCATGGGCTGATCCGTACAACCCACCGCAACAAGCCGCTTATTTTCCCAGTCCACCACCATCCCGTGACCCGGCGCGGCACCAGCAACAAACGCGACACCAACGTTCATAACGCGTTCAAGTAGCTGGGTCACGCTGAGAATCGGGGCGGATCCTAAATCGTGTTCCTGGCGGAATTGCGCAGCGGCTTTCCGGGCAATTTCTTCGTTGCTCATGCCGCCTCCGGAATCCCAATATCGTCAAGACGCCGGGCAAGACCAAGAGCGTAGACAAGGTAATCATAGAGACCCTCAGCGCCCGCGGTGTCCGTACGGCCGGCATAACGGACCTCACTCTGAATTGAGTCCGTACCCCGTAAATGATCGACCAGAACTCCGCAGGCATCAGCAATAAGGGAAAGCTCAATGAGAGTTGCAGGGCGTTCCCCCGCCTCTATCCGGTGGATTGTGGATTGGGACAGGCCCGAACTTGCAGCTAAATCGCGCTGCGACATTCCCACGCACGCACGCGCGGCGGCAATACGCTGGCCGATCCTAGCTTCACTAGCACTCATACTGAATCACTCTCCCTACACTTTGATTCTACAAGAATCTCCGTGCAAAAGTAAGCACCCGCGCCGAAAAATCGGAGCGGGTGCTCATCATAAGTGGAGATGCCGGGAATCGAACCCGGGTCCGACGATAGCCAAAGGAGTATTCTCCGGGCGCAGTTCGTTGATAGTTGTTTTCGGCTCCAGGGTTCCACACGAACCAGGCCCTGACGAACCTATCTATGTTGGTGTCGCGAGCACGCCCGTAGCAAACGTACTCACCAGTGGCTTTCTCAACGATGCTGAGGTCTAGGCGGAAAGCACACCTAGTTCAGCAGATTTCGCAGGTCGCTTAGCTTAGGCAGCGAGGGCGAAATCGGTGCTCTTGTTCTTGGCACCTATAGGTTGCAGAGAGCGTTATCGAGGTGACTCTACATCCTCGGCCCGCTTCCCTCCGACTAACTACCGCCGTCGAAACCGATCATCCCCGTATGCTGTTATCAAACAGTCCCACCCGCCCGGCATTCAACGCCGGCAACGCGGTGGATTCACTAGTCTACAACGACGGCGCCGCATGCGCTATTCCCGCTGCTATGTAATGAAGTCCGAATTCTATTTCGGAGTAAGAATCTGTACCTATTTTTAAATTCGTCACGTCGATGTATTGGAGAGGGGAGCAGCTTTAGGTGGAGATTTCCGGGAATCGAACCCGGATCCGACGCTAGCCACAGGAGTATTCTCCAGGCCAGCCTCACGCTTCCACCCACACCTCATCCACATCCAGCACAAACCACCGATGCAGACTGTCAATGAAGTGGATCGCAGAGCCGCGGGACCCGGCGGGATAATACGGGAGCGTGGCATCGTCCGCGTGTTGTACCTGGCAGCGGGTGATTTCGCGGTAGCCGTCGCTCGTATCTGCAAAGGCGCAGATAGGTTCGCGGTAATCGCCGTAGGTGAGCACATGATTTCCCGAAACTGCCAAACCTCTCAGCCGCGGTATTTCCTTGCGGGTATCAATAATCCGCGTAATCCGATCCCCTGCGATCGTAACCAGCGGGAAGTCTGAGTAGGGGCAAATAACCGTCTGCTCTTCGGTGCAATTCATGGCATAGCAATCGGCAATAAAGGTCAGGCGGGCCAGCTCCTCACCGAACTCCGGTTCCACATCGTGCCGGTCAGGATACAGCCATTCGGCTTTCAGCTCGCTATTCCAGCGGCAGAGCCCACAAAATCCGATAGCGAGGTTCTCCGCCTCGCCGCTTTTCTCCCCGCGTACTCCGAAATCCCAGCCGAAGTTACCAAGAATTCCTTCATCGAAATAGCTTGTCCAGATGCTGCCATCGCTGAGCGCCTGAACATCTTGGATGCCATCACCGAACACCCCGGATCGCACCAGCTCCCCGTTCACTGTATAGATATAGGCATTGTGCGTGGCTTCATGCCGGTCGTTGGACCATCGGCATCGCGCGCCGACGGCAAGGAACGTACCGTCAGGCAAGTATTGGATACAGGGAACGGAAACGGGCAGATCGACGGGTGCCGATGCGATGCGCACTGTCCCGTCAGCATTGTGCAGCGCGAAAATCGCATCCGCTTCTTCAGAAACGAAAACCCTCGGAAAATTCTCGTTACGTTCGAAAAAGCGCGCGTATCCCTCTGCATCGCTCCAGATCGCCACCGGCAACCCGTGATAACTAATGGAGGCTTGCACAAGCACGGCGCCCTTGACCGGCGCTTGCAGAGTTGCTTGGTACCGGGGCGTAATAACGCGCATTTCTTCAGCCATGCTTTAGTTTCCCTCGCTTCACTTTTTCACGCTAAGGTACGACGACGCCGCACCGTTCACGCTACTCATCCGGCCACACGTCGTTGATATCCACAGTGAACCACACGCCAAAGTCGTCAATCCAATGTATTTTTGAATCTCGGCAACTCGCAAGCCACCATGGACCATAGACTTCTTCTGGACAATCGATGTGGCACTTCTCAATTTCCTGATACCCGTTCGTAGTATCTGATAAGACGAAGTAGTGGTCTCCGCCACCGCGCTCCACGCAGTAGGCCAGAATGTGTGAACCTGATACGGCGAGGCCGAGAATATCGCGTAGTGCGCCGTGGGTTTCAACAATACGGGTTACCTGATTACCGGCAATGCTCATGATGGCAAAGTCGTAATTTGGGCATATTGTTGTGACCTCATCCGTACAGTGCAACGCACGATGGTCGTCGATATATGCACGGCGGGCAAGCTCTTCACCGAAGGCGGGAGTCAGCTCCTCAGCAGTAGGGTAGCGCCAGACGCTTTCGAGGTTGTTGTCCCAGCGGATCAATCCACACGTGCCGATTGGTTCGCGAGTTTCCTTATCTGCGCCATCGGGGTCAAACGGCGCATGCCATCCGTTATTACCAATAATTCCTTCGTAGAAATATCCGGTCCAGAAGGTACCGTCGCTGAGTGCTTGGACATCGGTAACTCCGTCTCCAACAGCGCCGCTCCGGAGTAGCTTGCCTTCGAAGTCATAGATGAAAGCGTTGTGGTCAGCACGCTTCTCCGCTGCATGCCATCGGCACCGTGACCCGACGAGAAGAAAAGCTCCCGAGGGTAATGATTGGATGTGGGGGAAACAAACTGGGAATCGAAAAATAGGTGTTTTCTGGATAACCTTGCCGGCACTGTTATGACGTGTCAGCAGAGCCTCAACAACACCATTGACATGTACATTAGGGTGACAGCCATCGTCCGACCGCCCGAAAAACTTACGCACGTCCTCAGCAGTGCTCCAGATCGCCACCGGCAAACCGTCGTAGCTAATAGAGGCCTCCACAAGCGCAGCTCCGATAACCGGCGGTTCCAGCGTGGCTTGATATTTAGGCGTGATGACGCGCAATTCTTGGGACATACCCCAGTTTCTCATAATCAATTTTTCCGCGCCATCGTGGCATATGCGCTGGTGGGGGAGGTGGCTGCGTCGTCGTTTTTAAAGTGCGGGACTTAGAGCCCGCACGTCACGTTTTCGATGGGCGAGGATGAGACAAGCAGCCGCGCGAAAACAAGAAAACACGCCTTTTCGCGACCGGAATGCGGCGATGATGATGTCCTGCGCCCCGGGTATGGCTGAGCTGATGAAGGGAGGACGAAGATGACGTATATGCGAAAACTCGGTGCTGCAGCGGTAGCGCTCCTTCTGGCTTTGCTGGGGATCGCATCCTCCGCGCAAGCGCAACCGGCCGATAGTCCGGCCGCGCGGATAGAGTGCCCGGCCAAGGAACACCCGGATTTCATCACCCTGGAGCTGTGGGGAACGCAGTACACGCGCGACGCCGAAGGTAATCTGCTCACGGAGGTCCCGAAGGAAACGATCAAGTACGCGGTCTTCAAGGTCTACCAGGATCGCAGCGAACAAATCTGGATCAATCCACGCTACGAGGCAAGTAAGGACCAATTCGTGGTCATCAATTATCCCTCAACGGTTGACGACTGGAATTTCACCTTCAGCGTCCCCAAGTATGAGCTTGCCGGCCCTACCTGGAGAGATAACGAGGTTGAGTACAATATCACCGAAATTCCCACGCCCGGGTACCGCAGCGATGTGGGCATGAATCCGGATGGCACCCTCAAGTTCACGAATACTCTGGCCACTGATGTCTCGGCAACGAAGGCCTGGCAGGATAACGATAATGCCAAGCAGACCCGCCCGGAGAACATCACTTTCGTTCTGCTCGCTGACGGCAAGGAAGTCGCCCGAAAGACTGTTGGTGAAGCGGAAGGTTGGACGGCTACCTTCGCTGAGGTGGATAAATGCGCGGGTGGTTATCTCATTAATTACGAGATCGCGGAAGTTGCCGTTGAGGGGTATAAGTCGGCCGTGACGGGCAATATGACGGATGGGTTCGTGGTGACGAACTCTATCGTGCCGCCCACTCCTACGCCGACCCCGACCCCGTCGGTTCCGGAAACGACTCCGCCGACGCCGCCGGCAACGACTCCACCCGTAACAACACCGCCAACATCCTCGCAAACTCCTACTCCTACAACCACGCCCACGCCGCGCGAGCGGCTCGTGAAAACGGGAACGTCCCTGGCCGGCCCGGCCGTGACGCTGGCAGGTCTCGCGTGCCTGGCAGCGGGAGGAGTGATGGTGGTACGACGGCGCAGCTAAGCGCCGCGGACTCAGCACATTAATGTGACTCATCGTGGGGCGGCGACGCCAACAAGTCGCCGCCCCATTCCCATACACCCGCGAATCCCCGCGCGCGCCTACGCCACCTCACGCGCGCCCCCGCGCGCCCTCACGCGCGCGACTCAACCACATCCACCCGCAGGGTCTCTTCACAAATGCACATTTAAGTGCCATAGTGGCTTGGTGATGGGGGCACAGGTGCCCCGTTCAGTCTCGCTCACCGCGGCGCCCGCCGCACCGATGGCTGAAAAAACAATCACGTTTCATCAATAACTACAAAGGAGTAACCGTATGTCGATTCGCGTTGCCATTGTGGGAGTAGGTAATTGTGCGTCCTCGCTGGTGCAGGGCGTGACTTACTACCACGGCGCATCTGAAAGCGAAACGGTCCCGGGCCTTATGCACGTGGTATTTGGCGATTACCATATTCGAGATATCGAGTTCGTCGCGGCTTTCGACGTCGATGCCAAGAAAGTCGGCTTTGACCTGGCCACTGCGATCAACGCCAGTGAAAATAACACAATTAAAATCTGCGATGTGGCACCTACCGGGGTGGAGGTGCTGCGCGGGCCCACCCTCGATGGCCTGGGGGAGTACTACCGCGCCACCATTACCGAATCCGATGCCGAACCCGTTGATGTGGTGGCCGCGCTCAAGGAAGCGCGGGCCGATGTGCTGGTCTCCTACCTCCCGGTCGGCTCCGAAGAGGCCGCGAAGTTCTACGCGCAGGCCGCCCTTGATGCCGGCGTCGCCATGATTAATTGCATGCCGGTCTTCATTGCCTCCAACCCGGAGTGGGCCCAGAAGTTCACGGACGCGGGTGTGCCGATTGTGGGCGATGATATTAAGAGCCAGATCGGCGCGACCATTACCCATCGGGTGCTCGCTCGACTTTTCGAAGAGCGCGGCATTTCCCTCGACCACACCTACCAGCTCAATGTGGGTGGCAATATGGACTTCAAGAATATGTTGCAGCGCTCGCGCCTGGAGTCGAAGAAGATCTCCAAAACTCAGGCCGTCACCAGCAATATCACCCAGCACCTCGACCCGCACGATATCCACGTGGGTCCCTCCGATTGGGTGCCCTGGCTCGAGGACCGCAAATTCGCCTTCGTGCGCCTGGAAGGCCGCAATTTCGGCGATATTCCGGTCAAGCTGGAATACAAGCTCGAGGTCTGGGATTCCCCGAATTCGGCCGGCGTGGTCATCGACGCAATCCGCGCCGCCAAGATCGCCCTCGACCGCGGCATCGGCGGCCCGCTGCTCTCCGCCAGCGCCTATTTCATGAAGTCGCCGGCGCAGCAGCGCCCTGATGAGGAAGCCCGCGCCGCGGTGGAAGCTTTCATCCGCGGGGAAGTGGAACGCTAAGCCCGGCATCCGCACCATCTCATCTCAACAAACGTGGCGGCCGTTTCCATTACCAGGAACGGCCGCCACGCATATTCTCCGGACGCTTGGTAAAAAGTAGCCGCCTACCGCGGCTACGAGTACCTACCGCGCTTTACCGCGCCCCCAGCACACACCGAGCGATGAGCTTATCGATGCGCCGCACGTCGATATGGCGCCCCAGGCTAATCTTGATATGCCCGGCCAGCGTCCACATCTCAATCTCCGCGCTGATATCAATTTTCCCGGCATTTTCACTCGACCACATCTGGATGGCCTTATATGGCAGCGAATAAATCTCCACCTTCTTGCCCGTAATGCCCTGCGCATCGCGCACGATTAGCCGTTTTGAGGTAAAAATCGCGCTATCGCGTAGCGTCTTATAGGCGGCGTACGGCTCTTCGCCTTCGGTGAGTAGATCGGCAACATCGGCCGGGATCGGGGTTTCTTCCATGAATACCCAGGCGGCAACCCGCGCAGCTTCCATGCTTGCTCCTTTGCGTTGAGCGGTGCGAACACCGTTGTGTGCAGTTGTGCAACAATTTTCGCACAGCTCGCGTTCGTGCAGGTAGGTACGACGCCGCAGCTCACCGGCCCACGGCCGCCCGCGCCACCACCGTTTCTCTAGCGATTCGCCGCCGCGGAATCCGCCTTCGCGTTCGTTTCCGCATCTGGCTTTGCGTCGGCCTGGGTATCAGCCAGCTTCATAACATTCCACCCCTGCTTAATAAGCACAGCCTGGAGGGGGAGCCGGCCATAAGCAATCGCCTTGAGCGGCCAGGGCTTATTCCGCCACTGGTAGGCCATGTAGATATTCGCCGGGAAAACGGCGAGGAACAGCGCAATGGCCGCCGCTCCGCCAAGCTTGCGGGTGCGCCGGTGCGCAATGAGTCCGGCCGTCACCAATTCCGCCACCCCGGAGGCCAGGGTATAGGCTCGCGGCTCGCCGGGAAGCCGGGGCGGGATGATGGAATCGAAGGGCTCGGGAGCGATGAAGTGTAGGGCTCCCATGCCGGTGAGGAGGCCGGTAAGGAGCTGGGGATCTTTGCGTGACATAACTTGATCGTAGACCTGGCATGAGGCTGTATTCAATTATTTCGCGAACAAGCGCGAAAGATTAGCGTCGCTTACCTCGCCAAATTTGTCGCTAGACAACCATGGACACGTCGCGTACTTTTCGTCAATTTTCGTGTGGTGCTCATAACATAAAGTTCTTTACTAATCTGTGAAAATTTATTTCAAATCAACAATTTAGGTCTAGGGTCCTAGAAGGTGCTGTGCTACGGTGGCGTGAAAAAATGCGGGGGGGGGGTGCCATTTTCGGGGATTTTTAGCGCCATAGTACGCCAATTTTCCAAGTGTAAAGATTTGCAAAATATTTTCAGGCTGGGAGCCGTCTGGGAACTTTGGCGGAGATGAATCACGTTTCACGTTACTGGACAGTAGGTAGTTCCTCCCGTAGCTTGTTAAGGCGATTGATAACTATTAGTTATACGGCGGGCTGATCAACCACTTCCGGTGATCAATCCTTCGTGTAATGGACAGGATGAGCGTGAATTTTCGGGCGATACCGGCAACGGTTGCAACGATCGTGGCCGCACTCATGACCAGCCATGCCACGGGTCTCCCATTTTCGGGTACCCCGGCGCCTCATCCCACCCCTGGCATCACCACCGCTCAAGATGCCAGCGATCAGCCCACCTCGGAAGCTCCGGAACCCGGCACCGCCGCCGGGGATCCTGCGCAGCCTAATCCCGCCAGCCCGGCTGCGCCGTCGGACTCCACCGAAACAGACACCACAGAAGAAGGCGCGACCGAAGAAGGCGCCGCAACAACAGAGAGCAACGAAGAAACCACCCCGGCACCGGATGCCGATCCGAACGCTGCGGGCGCAACCGATGCCACCACCCCGCTGGACCGGGCGCAGAAGAGCTGGCGCGAACAGCTCGGAATTCTGGAACAGCCGGAAGGCACCCCGCGGGATGGTTCGGCCAGCCAGCTCGCCGCGCCGCCGAGCCGCTTCGCGCCGCGCAATGTGCGGCCTACCGGTATGCACCAGTGCACCGGCCGTGGTTTTTATTCCATGAGCTCGGGCAAGGGCGAAATCAACTTCCTTTATGTGAATTCGAATGGCACGTTGGGCTCGGAGCTCGTGGGTCGCGTGGAATGGAAGAAGGATACCGGCGCGGGGCGCAACCTCGGCTACGACGGCCTGGCCATCGCCGCGGACGGCTCCATGTGGCATACCGAGCTGCGAGGTTCTACCCAGCCCGGCTCAACTCCGGAAACCTGGATCGCTCACGGCCGTATCAGCAATACGGGAGACACGGGATACCAGCTGTATGAGCGCTACCGGATCCTCGGGCCCGGAATGCCCATCAAAGGTGGCACGATGTCCCCGGACGGCAAGTACCTCACGATTGGTGATACCGCGACTGCCGGCACCAATTACAAGTCCAAGCGTAAGCTCATGGCTTTCGATCCGGGCACGCGCCGGATGGTCACCCTCGGCTACCTCAACACAACGAGTCTGTCCTCCGCGGTTTTCTCTGACATGATTTTCGATAAGGATGGCAATCTTTACATCCTTTCCGGTTCATCTGAGGGCCGCCTCAATAACCAGGGCCGCGATTTCTCCGGCCTGAGCCAGATGCGTATTGACCGCATTGACGCCGCGGATTTCCAGGCTGCATATAACCGGGCGATTGCTGCCGGCCAGTTCGCGACCGCGAATAATGCGCGCGAGCCGATTATCAACCTCAACAGTATTCGTAATAAGAATTTCCCGGAGTTGCCTACCGAGCTCGTCCGTTCCTTCCACATGAACCTCATGATGTTCGAGCCGGATGGTTTGGCTGCCGGTCCTAATGGTTCGTTCTATGTGTCCGGCCGTTACACCGGCCAGAACCCGAGCGGACGCCTCTCGCAGTCGCGTATCTACGAAGTCGATATTATTTCCGGCGAGGTCCGCAACCGCAAGCAGCCGGTGTTCCAGGTCCCGGCGAGCCCTGGGGATTACAACGGGCAGTGGGCTGATACTGCGATTTCCGATACCGAAGGCTGCGCGGAGCTTCCCACCATTAGCGCGGTGAAGAACATCACGAAGCGCCTGAATGAGCGCGATCAGTTCACGGTGACCGTGGCGGAGAAGAACCCGGGCACGAATCCGCTGGGCGGCGCCCCGTATTCCGAATCTGTGACGACGACGGGCCAAGCCGATGGTCCCCAAACGCCGACGCGCAAGATGCTGCGTGGCCGGGATCGCGTCTATGTGCTCAAGGAGCAGATGGCCGGCGGTTCGGCGTCGTCGCTCAGTGACTACAACAAAGTATGGAGTTGCACGGACAAGCTGGGGCGAAATGTCCAGGTGCGCGGGCAACGCGAGGAAGGCGGTGCTTTCCTCGGGGAAGTGACCTCGCCGCCTGTGAACGGGAATCTCACGTGCTCGGTATTGAATAGCCCGAAGGTAACTTCGCTGACCATCCAGAAGCAAGATGCGGATTATGGCGATCCGCTGGCCGGGGCCGTTTTTGACCTGTGCGAGGACGCTAACGGGAACGGACGCTGCGATGCTGGTGAGCCGCGCCAGGGCGAGCGCACCACGGATGGATCCGGCCGTGCCAGGTGGGACAATGTGCTCATTGGGCGGCGCTACGTGGTGGATGAAAAGTCCGCGCCGCGTGGGTACCGGCCGGCGGGTACGCCGCAAGTCGTGACGACCAAGCAGCAGAATCCCCCGGTCATCATTAAGAACGATCGCGTGCGTGGCACCATCGTCTGGGAGAAAAAGGAAACCGGGTCAGAGAAGTTCCTTAAGGGATCCGTCTGGACGGTGCGTGATCAGCATGGGCGGCCTTTCGAGGTAAGCGATTGCGTGGGGGAGACCGCGCAGGCGTGCCCGGCTACCAGGCTTTGGCAGGATCAGGATCCGCGCCCGGGCAAGCTGCGCTTGGAAAACGTTCCCTGGGGTACCTACACCCTGGAAGAAAAGACCGCGCCGCTGGGCTACGTGAAGACCACCGAGGTGAAAACGGTCGAGGTGGGCGCCACCACGGTCACGAATGATCGTAACGAGCCCGTGGAACTGAATCTTGGCGCGATTTATAACAAGCTTCGTGAGGCACCGCCGCTCCCACTCACCGGTGGGTGGAGTGATAGCGCGTTCCGCACGGCAGGTTTCGCGGTGCTCGGGGGAGCTGTGCTCCTGGTGAGCATCGTGATGATCAGACGGCGAAACCGGGGGTGAGCGTGGAATAAAGGCTCAACCACTGAGAACTATCTGCGTGGGTAACACCGCGTAGTTACCGCCGCCCTTCGGGCAAAAATAACCACACAACTAATTGAAGCAATATGTGCTGCAATCACGGAGAGGACTACCATGCAGCTGAAGAAATCTATCCGCGCGGTGCTCGCCGCCCTGATCACCGCCCTCCTCGGCGCGGCCGGTCTGGTGCTCGCACCCGGGGCCCACGCTGTTCCGGCCGCCGAAGATACGCTTGGCAATCCGGATCTTAATAAGGCCGGTTCTATCACGGTCCACAAGTACAAGAACCCGGCTTGGGACAAGCCGAATAACGGTCGCGAGATCACGGATGTTCCGCAGGGTGCAGAAGCTCTCGACGGTGTTGAGTTCATTATTCAAGAGGTTCAGGGTATTGACCTGACTAAGCCGGAAGATTGGGCGAAGATCTCGAAGCTGAAGTAAGACGCTGCAACATCGCAGGTAACCGTCGATAATCAGCAGCTCACTCTGGGTGCTCCGACAAGCCAGAAGACTGAGAATGGTGGAAAGACTACCTTCGCGAATCGCGCTGCTGGAGTTTACCTTGTGCGCGAAGGTGACACTGGTACTCACAACGTCACTGAAAAGGCTCAGCCCTTCTTCGTCTCCATCCCCTTCCCCTCGAAGGTAAACGATAAGGCTGAGTGGATCTACGACATTCACGCTTACCCGAAGAACACCATTGCCGATGATGGTACAAAGACACTGAAGGATACTGATTCCCGCAAGGTCGGCGACAACGTTAAGTGGGATATTCAGTACCAGATTCCTGCTTTGGCAAAGGACCAGACCTACAAGAAGATCGGTATGGAGGATAACCTTGATCAGCACCTCAAGTACGTTGGTGCGACGGTTTCCCTTGATAACACTGTTCTTACCGCTACCACCGACTACACGATCACCGTTGCTCCTGAGAACAAGGAGAACAACGATGTGACGACTCGCCAGAAGGTTACGGTTCAGCTTACTGAAGCTGGACTCAAGAAGGTTCAGGCCGGACAGCAATTCAAGGTTGAACTGACCACGCAGATCACCGGACTCCCGAACAACGGTGAAATCCCGAACTCCTTCGGTCCCATTGTGAACGATTACAACCCGGGCGTGGACAAGACTCGTTCGGATCGTCCGGTTAAGCTCGGTGAACTTCTTGTTCTCAAGCGTGACAAGGACAACCAGAAGCCTTTGAAGGGTGCAGAGTTCGAAGTGTTCGGCTCCGAGCAGGACGCAAATGCGGGAACTAATCCCATTGCTTCTGCTACTTCGGATGACGAAGGTAAGGTTCGCTTCCCGGGCCTGGTTCTGGGCGATGCGGAACAGAAGGACTTCTTCCTTAAGGAAAAGAAGGCTCCTGCTGGTTACGTCATCAATACCGAAGTCAAGCGAGTTACGGTTCAGAAGGGTGTTGCTACCAATGTTCTTTTGAACATCGACAACACCAAGCATGACGGCCCGAACCTGCCGCTGACCGGTGCTGCCGGCCAGCTGCTGCTCACCCTGGGTGGCCTCGCGCTGCTGGGTGCTGCTGGTGGTTTGACCGTCGCTCAGGTTCGCCGCAACCGCGCGGTGAACGCCTAAGCACAGAACTGACCGCGTAACATACGCGGTCTACCGAACGGGTGGGGAGGTGCCATCTGGTACCTCCCCACCCGGGTCTGTATCTCATGAAGAAAAACCTGCTGCTGCCCTACCTCATCGGGCTCCTCGTTATCCTCGGCCTCACTTTGCTGGTGTACCCGCATGCTGCCGCCTGGCTCTCCCAATACGAGCAATCCAAAATCACCGGCGCGTACTCCGATCAAATCGCCACCGCCCAGCCTGATAAAGAAACCCAGCTCGCCGCCGCGCACGCCTATAACGAAGCATTCAACGCCGGCGCGATCCTGGAAGCCAATGAACGCAAAGCCACCGGCACCGGCGACACCACCGCCGCGGACGGCATCTGGCCTTACGAAAAGATTCTTGCTGCGGACTCTGACGGCCTCATGGCTCGGCTCCGCATCCCGAATATTGACGTTGATCTACCCGTCTACCACGGCACCTCAGATGAGGTTCTCAACCGCGCGGCCGGCCACCTGGAAGGCACCTCGCTGCCCGTGGGCGGGCCGAGCACCCGCGCCGTCATCACCGCGCACCGCGGCCTTGCCAACGCCCGCATGTTCACCGACCTCAATAAGGTCAACGTGGGGGATACCTTCACCATCGAAGTGTTCGGTGATGTACTCACCTATCGCGTCCGCGATACCAAAGTGGTGGCCCCGGAAGATACCGACACCCTGCGGGTAGAAGAAGGAAAAGACCTCGTCACCCTGGTGACCTGCACCCCGCTCGGCATTAACTCCCATCGCATCCTGGTCACGGGGGAGCGCATTATCCCCACCCCGGTGGCAGACGTGAAAGCCGCGAATAAGCCCTCGGATCTGCCGCGCTTCCCGTGGTTCGCCATCGCCTACGGAGCCGCAGTTTTGGGAACTATCGGGGTGCTCGGGCGCATGACGTGGAAAGAACGCCGCCGCGCCAAGAACAACGCCGCGAGTCCAGGAGCATAACGCCTGCGGTACAGCGAACGGGAGGGGTACTACTCAGCACCCCTCCCGTTCAGCTAAGCCAGTTCCTCTTCGTTGCGCAGAAACTCATCCCGGCCGATGGTAAAACGCCGCTTGCTTACCGGGGCGGGCGGGGAGGGAAGCGCAATCGCGTCAAGATAAAAATCATTGACCCGCACCAATAGCTGGAGCCGGCCCTGTTCCACCAGGTAGAAAGCACGCGGATGCGGGCCATCCAGCCAGCCACGGTACACATCCAGATCCAGCACGCTCAGCACAAAGAAGCCCGCTGCCTTCCAGCGGTAGTGGCTCGGCCGGGCCTCCAGGTACCAAATCCGGGCATCCGGGAAGAGCTCACGCACCTGATGATCCGCATCGCGCCGCTCAGCCGCCGCGAGCTCGGACTTATGCCGCTCCGGATCAGCCACCAGCTTGCTGTGCACGTTCTGCGTAGCCCGGCGCAGCACCACCGTGCCACATTCGTCCATCGGCGTTTCCGGATTACGCATCGAGGGTCGCTTCGCCATCACGCACCTTTCTTTCCAGCCGCACTGGCGGCCTGAGTATCAGCTGCCGGAACGGCAGCTGCGGCGTCGTCGCCCTCGGTTGTGCAGGGCGTGGGGAGGCTCCATTGCAGCGGAATCGCCCCGCGGCTGCGATCCGGATGCTGAATAACATCGAGGAGTCCCAGGATGGTGGGGGTGAGCGCCGTCGTGCCTGTGTACGCAAGATAGCGGGACTGCCAGCGCGGCTTGAACTTTTCCTTGTAGGAACGCAGGCCCTTGAAATTGTAGAGGCGGTCGCCGAAATCGTAGATCACGCGCACCACCTTTTCGCGCGCCCGCGAAAAACGCGTGGTGCCCGTATTGGACATGGGCGCCATCCCTAGGTTCACGTGAGTGTAGCCGTTTTCTTTCGCCCATTCAATGAGCGAAACGAAAATGCCGTCCATGGTGCCGCCCGGGGCGTCGGGGCGAATGCGCATGAGGTCCACGGATGCAACGCCCGGCGCCATCGGCATGAGGCTCGCGAAACCTTCGATACGTTCCTCTCCGCGCACCAGCAGCACCGGGGTGCGGCCAATATAGGAGGCGTCGAAGAACCCGAGGGAGAAGCCCATTTCGGAACGTTTGCCCAGCCAGGCGTCCGAAACTTCGCGCAGTTCCTCGATGAAGTCGGGAGTGTAGGGCGGGAAATGCACTTCGAAATGCGTGCCCTTTTCGCCCATGCGGTTGCGCATGCGCCGGAACACCTTGCCTTTATTACCCACATTGGAGTAGGTGGCCAGGTCCACGGTGGCATCCTCCCCGATTTTCACGAAGGAGAAACCGATATTCGCGCAGGCGCCCAGGTAAATATCCGCGATCTCGTAGATCGCCACCGAACAGCCGTGCTCATCGGCGTAGGTCACGAATTCTTCGAAGAGCTCCTCGAAGGAGGCCTCGTCCCCGAAGGGATCGCCGAGCACCAGCATGGAGGAACGGTAGGGGCGGTAGAGCAGCGCCGCGCGCCCGTTCGCAGAGTAAAAGACCTGCTTATCGCCCAGGTAGAAAAGATGCGTGAAGGCATTACCGGCATTGTGCTCGCTCATGAACGTTTCGAAACGATGCACATCATCCGGGGTGGGCAGCTCAAAATGCGGGGCGCGCGAACGCGAGAAAAGCAGCGCGAGGGAAATAAGGGAAACGAAGCAGATCATGCTCACCCCGGTGAGCAGCGCGTGGGCGGTGGGGTATACGTGCGCCTGCGGGGCCCCGTGAATCCAGCGCCAGGCGAAAATCCCGAGCGGGATTCCCACCGCGATCACCGCGGAAAACGCGAAAGAACGCCATTCGAAGGGGAGCGGGTCGCGGTTGAATGCCCCGCGTGCCAGGTAGAGCAAAATCGCGAAAAGAATAATGACGATAATCGCGCCGGTATCCAGGCCGCGCGCCACCGACGCCACCGCCGCCACGCCCAGCAGAATTAAAATAATCGGGAAAATACGGCTCACCCGCTGGCGCACCCCGCGCGCCAGAATCAGCAGCATAATCCCCACCAGCAGCGAAACAATACGCGAGGAGCGAATCATTTCGTGGGGGAGGAACACATGCAGCAGCGCCACTCGCGCGTAAAAGGAGGGCGCGAAAGCATTGACGATGGAGAAAATCCCCAGAATTACCACACCGGTGGAAAGCGCGTTAATGAGCCAACGTTCGCGCTTATCGCGGTCCTCCAAGCCCAGGCGCGGGTAGGCGTATTCGGCCAGCCAGTAGACGGTGGCGGCCAGCCACGGCAGCGCGTAGTAGGTGACGCGGTAGACGATAATCGCGAGCACCAGGGTCGAAGAATCAAAACCGAGGTGCTGGAAGAACACAATAACGGTGAGATCGAAAGTCCCCAGGCCCGCCGGGATAAAGCTGAGCAGGCCCACCAGGGTGGCGGTGGCGTAGACAAATACCGCCTGCACGAAAGAAACCTCACCCAGGAAGGTGCGCACGCAAATCCAGAAGAACACCGCCGCGGCCAGCCAATCCGCAACGGAGGCGACAAGCATCTGGAGTTTCTGCCGGAAGTTCTGGGTGCCGATAGCGGTGGTGCGCAGGTCAATCTTCCAGAAATGCACCTTGCCGGCCAGGAAATACACCGGGATATACAGGCAGGCCACCACGGGGACCACCAGGAAACGCCCGTCGTAGCGGAAAGCGAAAGGCAGGGTGGCGAGCAGCATGGCGAAAAGCCCGAGGAGGTTCGCGGCCCATACCGCCACGCTGGCATCCACGGCGGCTTTGGTGGAGGCCCCGGCTCGCTTGTAGTAGCGCGAGCGAATCGCCCCGCCGGTCAGCCCGCCCAGCCCCGCGAAATTATTGAACGCCTGGGCGATCCACCCGATTTTCGCGGCGGTGCCAACCGGGATCTCCACCCCGAAATGGCGCGAGGCGAAGATGTCATAAATACCGGTGGCGGTAAAGGCCAGGAAACCGAGGGCCACCAGCTCCACGAGGATAATCGGAGGTGTCGAGCTCAGCACTTTCGCCATCTGTTCACCGCTCAGCTCCTTGAGCTGGCTGTGAGCCACGGCCGCCACGCCGGCGATCACCAGCACATAGAAAGCGATTTTGAAGGGGCGGGGGTGGGAGCGGATGAAGGCGACAAGTCGCGACACCGGGGAACCTTTCTTCGACGACGACGCCCCGGCCCGCGTGCTCACTTTCGCGGCGCTGACCGGCCCGGGGGCATCCTGAACCTTACTCATTATGCCCTTAAGCCAGGCATTCGTGCCGGCCGCGCCGGTGCGGTTCGGACACGCAAATCCTGTGACAACTGTGCAAATTGGTGGGAGTTGTGATGTATGTCTTAACCGACACGCGGCGATTTCGCAGAAAATTCTCACTTTGGCGCCAGTTTCCGCTACATTTTTGCTTAGTGGTTCTTATGAGCCATGTACCTGAACAGATATCGAGAGGTATTTTCATGTCCGTTAACCGCACAGAGCTCATCGCAGCTATCGCCGACCGTTCCGGCCTGTCCAAGTCCGATGCCGATAAGGCGATCGCCGCGCTCCAGGAAGTGCTCGTCGATTCGCTTTCCAAGGGCGAAGCCGTGAAGATCACCGGCCTGCTCTCCGTGGAGCGCACCGAGCGCGCCGCCCGCAAGGGCCGCAACCCCCGCACCGGTGAAGAAATCGAGATTCCCGCCGGTTTCGGCGTGAAGATCTCGGCTGGATCCAACCTCAAGAAGGCTGTGTCCAACAAGTAGCCTGAGTTGCTTGTGAGTATCGCCTCCTCGGTTTGTGCCGGGGAGGCGATTCTTGTGTGGGGCGTGTTGAGGTACGACGGCGCTGCCGGGCTCCGGGGACTTTCGCTTCCCACCTGCGGTGCCTGGTGCGGCTTTCTGGCGGCGGCTTCCCCGCGGCGGCGCGGGCCGTACAATAGAGCCCATGAGTACTTCCCTTCCCGATCCTTTAGGAACTCCGGGCGCGCCATCGGCCCCGGCCGGCCCGGCCACGGAATCTCAGCAATCCGTCGGGGTGCTGGAACGCACCGAAGAACGCCTTTCCCACGGTGATGAGGAGCGTTTCTCCCATTACGTGCGCAAGGACCGCCTCATGGCTTCCGCCGTGTACGGCCAGCCGGTGGTGGCGCTATGCGGGAAGATTTGGATTCCTTCGCGCAACCCGGATCGCTACCCGGTATGCCCCACCTGCAAGGAAATCCGCAAACAGATGGGCAACCAAGGCTCCGGATGGCCCTTCGGGCCGGACGTGCCGGGAAGTGGCAAGTGAGTCTACACCGCTCGATTCCCGCTTCCACCCCGCATACCCCTTCCGTTTCTGCCGCTTCGAATCTCCCTCCGGCTTTCCCGGCCCGCGCGGCCTGGGGAACCACCTCGAGCCTGCGCTCCTGGCAGGCCGAAGCGCTGCGCCTCTACCTGGAGCGCATGCCCCGGGATTTCCTCGCGGTAGCTACCCCCGGTGCGGGTAAAACCACCTTCGCGCTGCGCGTCGCCGTCGAAATGCTGGCGCGCCACGAGGCCCGCACCATCACGGTGGTCTGCCCCACCGAACACCTGAAAACACAGTGGGCGCAGGCCGCGGCCCGCGTGGGTATCCAGCTGGACGCCGATTTCACCAACGCCCAGCGCACCGAAGGTTCCTTCTTCAACGGGGTGTGCGTGACCTATGCCCAGGTGGCCGCTAACCCGGCCCTGCATCGCGAACGCACCAGCGCCCGGCCCACCTTCGTGATCTTGGACGAGATTCACCACGGCGGGGATGCCCTTTCCTGGGGGGATGGCATCCGTGAGGCTTTTACCCCGGCCACTCGCCGCCTGGCCCTCACCGGCACGCCTTTCCGCTCGGATACCTCACCCATTCCTTTCGTGACCTACGAACCGGATGGCTACGGGAACCTGCGCTCCAAAGCCGATTACACCTACGGTTACGCCCAGGCGCTGCGCGACGGGGTGGTTAGGCCGGTTATTTTCCTGTCCTATTCGGGGCAGGTGCGCTGGCAAACCAAGCAGGGGGATGTGGTGGCCGCGACCTTGGGCGAGCCACTCACCAAAGATATGACGGCGCAGGCTTGGCGTACCGCCCTCAACCCGGGCGGGGAGTGGATCCCGGAGGTGCTGTCCGCCGCGAACGAACGCCTCACAGTGGTGCGCCGCTCGCTACCCGATTCGGGTGGGCTGGTGATCGCTTCCAACCAGAAGGATGCCCGCGCGTACGCGCAGATCCTCACCGAGATCACCGGGGAAGCTCCCACCGTGGTGCTTTCCGATGATGCCGGCGCGAACGAAAAAATCGCCACCTTCGCGGATTCGGATTCGCGGTGGATGGTGGCGGTGCGGATGGTATCCGAAGGTGTGGACGTGCCGCGCCTGGCCGTGGGGGTCTATGCCACCTCTGCTTCCACCCCGCTCTATTTCGCGCAGGCGATCGGGCGTTTCGTGCGGGCTCGGCGGCGCGGGGAAACCGCCACGGTGTTCCTGCCTTCCGTGCCGGTGCTCCTGGAGCTGGCCGCCCAGATGGAAAAAGAACGCGACCACGCCATTTCGAAACAGGCGGAGGTGGCCGGCTGGGATGATGACCTGCTGGAGGCCGCCAACCGGGAAGAAAAGGCCAGTGAGGAACTGGAGGGCCCGGGCTACGAGGCCCTGGAATCTGGGGCGCTTTTCGATAGGGCGCTCTTCGACGGCGGTGAATTCGGGCTCGGGGCGGCTGTCGGTTCGGAAGAAGAAGCAGATTTCCTGGGGATCCCCGGGCTGCTGGAACCCGAAGAAGTGACGACGCTGCTGCGCGCCCACCAGGCCGAACAGGCGAAAAAGGCCCGCAGCCAACGCCCGGCTCCGGGCACCGATGAGCTCACCCGGCGGCGTACCGCCCGCAAGGAACTCACCCAGCTGGTGGCGGCCTGGGCGAAGAAAACCGGGGACCCGCACGCCCTCATCCACACCGAGCTGCGCCGAGCCTGCGGCGGCCCGGAAGTCGCCCGGGCGAGCGCCGACCAGATCGAAGCGCGCGTGAAAACACTGCGGCGCTGGTTCGTGGGCCAGCGCTAAGCGCTCTGGCCGCTTCGAACCAGCGCCGGTAGGTGCGTGCCGCTTGGTTGCGTGCCGCCTGCTTGGTTGCGTGCGTGTGGACACGCGCGGGCGGCCGCACGCTTCGCACCGCCGCCTGCCTCTGCGACCAGTGCAACTAGCCGCAGCGAGCAGGAAGGCGAGCGGGAATTAAGCCGCGGCGTCGTCGCCCGGGAAAATATCCACCATGCGGGTGGGGATCGCGGGTTCCCCGGCCGAGAGGCGCCAGCCGTCGTAGGGGAGGGCGTCGCGCGAGGTGTCGTGGCGCAGGCGGGCGGCGGAGAGGACTTCCGTGCCGCAGTAGCGTTCGTCGATGGTGCCGGCCTCCACCAGGTGGACCTGGAGCGGGCGGGCGCCCTGTTTCTCCAGGTAGGCCAGGCCCTCGGCGAAACTGGAGGCACTCACCACGAGCTCCTCGGTGGCGTGCCCGCCGCTTTCCAGGCGCCCGGCAACCTTGAGGCCGCCCACCGACGCCTTATTCTCCGAAGCCTTAGCGACCTCCTCGGGGCGGCCATCCGCGCCTTCGCGCTGGACCAGTTTGTAGACCATTTGCGCGGTGGGAACCCCCGAGCCGGTGACCAGGCGGGTGCCCACCCCGTAGCCGTCCACCGGGGCGGAATTGAGGGACGCGATCGCGTACTCATCAAGATCCGAGGTGACGGTAATCTTCGTGGAGGTGGCACCCAGGCGATCCAGCTGCTCACGCACCTTGAACGCCGTGGCGATCAAATCACCCGAATCGATACGCACCGCGCCGATTTCACCGCCGGCCGCGCGCCCGGCCGCCACCGCGTTCTCCACGCCCTGCGCGATATTGTAGGTATCCACCAGCAGCGTGGTGCCGGTGCCCATGGCCGCGATTTGAGTATCAAAAGCTTCGCGCTCTGAATCGTGGACCAGGGTGAAGGAATGCGCCGAGGTGCCCGAAACCGGGATCCCGTACTGGCGCCCGGCCTCCAGATCCGAGGTGCCCACGAAACCGGCGATATAGGCGGCGCGCGCCGCGGACACCGCGCTGCGTTCGTGGGTGCGGCGCGCCCCGAAGTCCACGCAGGGCCGCCCGTGCGCGGCAATCGTCATGCGCGAGGCAGCCGTAGCCACCGCCGAGTCATAATTGAAAATAGAAAGCGCGAGGGTTTCCAGCACGCAGCACTCCGCGAAGGTGCCCACCGCGGTGAGAATCGGGGAACCGGGGAAGTACATTTCACCTTCCGCGTAACCCCAAATATCACCGGAGAAACGGAAAGTGCGCAGCCACTCCAGGGTGGAATCGGAAACGATCTTATTGGCGCGCAGGTACTCAATTTCTTCTTCCCCGAAGCGGAAATTCTTCAGGGCATCGAGGAGGCGGCCCGTGCCGGCCACCACCCCGTAGCGGCGCCCGCCCGGGAGCCGGCGCGCAAAAATCTCAAAAACGGCCCGCCGTTGGGCCTTTCCCGACTGCATGGCCGCATCCACCATGGTCAGCTCGTACATATCAGTGAGCAAAGCAGTTGAAACACTCATATGCCCGAGTCTACCCGCGCCCGCCTGAGCTGGCCGGGGATGATGGGCCGCGCCGGTGGGAGCTGGCCGGCGGTGATTGGCTGCGCCGGCAGAAGCTGCCCGAGGATGATTCCCCGCGCCGATAAGCGCATGGCACTAGGATGGAGATATGAGCGCGCACACATCTCCTGAAGATTTAGGGGCCAGCAGCCCGGCAAGCCGCACCGAAAGCCTCACGCTTTTCGAAGCGGTCACCGGCCCGGCCCGCGCCTGGCGCACCGTTGTGCACGATGATCCGATCAACCTCATGAGCTATGTGCAGTGGGTGTTCCAATCCTACTTTGGCCATTCGGCAGACCGCGCCCTCACCCTCATGTTAGAGGTCCATACCCGCGGGCGCGCCGTCGTATCAACCGGGCCGCGCGAGCAGATGGAAACAGACGCCCGGGCCATGCACACCTACGGACTGCTCGCCACCATCGAAGAAGAACCGGAAGGTGGGAGATAATATGCTGCCCTTCCGCCCCGCCCGCGGCGGCTACCGTGCCAGCGTTGACGCGACCGAACGGCAACTTTTTGCCGGACTCGCGCGCGACGTCGCAACTCTGCTCGGCTACAACCTTGACGAAGAAATGCAAGAAAGCGGCGCGGACGTAACCGGAACCGGCGCCGTGCACGCACCTGGCGCCCGCAACAACGGTGCGCCTGGCTCCCGCGGCAACAGCGCACGCGGCGTGGAAGAATCCAGCGATGTGCTCGCCTCCTACGAGCGCGAATTAGCAGACCTGGAAACCACCCGCTGCTACACGCCGGCCTGCAATATGGATACCGCCCTCGCCCGGCTCCTGCCCGATATGTCCGAGGAACCCGAGCTCGCTGACGAATTGCGTGCACTCACCGAATCGGCCGTCTGCCACACAAAAATCTGCAACCTGCTGGTTTTCTATACTTCGCTGGCGAGCGAGGCTGTATGGGTGAGTAATGAAGATGCCGGTAGCTGGCTGGCCGGCGCGAATGATATCCGCATCGTGCTCGGCGCCCGCCGCGATATCACCACCGCGGCGGAATCTGAGGCCGTGACCTCCCGCGCGCTCGACATTATGGAATCCGAGCGCCCCCAAATCGATACCACCGATGACATGATCGGCGTGCTCTACGTCATTATTGCGTGGTGGCAAGATTCACTCATCACTGCCATTCAGAACAAGGACCTGCGGCGGTAACTTGACAGTATGGATTCCCGTCCCATTGGCATTTTTGATTCCGGCGTAGGTGGCCTCACGGTCGCACGCGCCATTATTGACCAGCTCCCCGGCGAATCCATCACCTATATCGGGGATACCGCCCACTGCCCCTACGGCACCAAATCCATTCCCGAGGTACGCGCCTACGCCATGGACATTATGGAGAAACTAGTGGGCTCCGGCGTGAAAATGCTGGTCATCGCCTGCAATTCCGCCACCTCCGCCGCGCTCGCGGATGCCCGGCAGCGTTTCGCCACCGAGATGGGGATTCCGGTGCTGGAGGTCATCCGCCCGGCGGTGCGCCGCGCGGTGCGGGCCACCCGGAACGGGAAAATCGGGGTGATTGCCACCCCGGCCACCATTGAATCGGGGGCCTACCAGGATGCTTTTACTGCTGCGCCGAATCTGCAACTGACCACCCGGGCCTGCCCGCAGTTCGTGGAGCTGGTGGAACAGGGGCAGACGGCCGGCGCCCAGGTGCAGGCGGTTGCCGAACACTACCTCGCTCCGGTGCGGGCGGCCGGGGTGGATACTCTGGTGCTGGGCTGCACCCACTACCCGCTGCTCGCCGGCGTGATCTCCTACACCATGGGGGAGGACGTGACCATCGTGTCCTCCGCGGATGAAACCGCCCGCGATGTCTACCGCGAACTAGCCACCCGCGATATGTTTGCCGGCCCGGGAACCCCCCGGCGCCGCTTCTACGCCACCGGCGACCCGGTGAGTTTCGGGCACCTCGCCCGCAGATTCCTCGGTCCGGAAGTAGGAACCGTGCTATCTACGGAGGAACTCTCGGCATGAGACTGACAATCATTGGATGCTCCGGCTCGATGTCCGGGCCGGAATCACCCGCCTCGGCCTACCTGGTGCAGGCGGAGGGAATCGACGCGAACGGTGCCCCGCGCACCTACACCTTCACGCTCGATTTCGGCCCCGGCGCCATGGGCCATCTGCTGCGCTATACCGACCCGGCGCTCCTGGATGCCATGGTGATTTCCCACCTCCACGCCGACCACTGCGCGGACCTCATCGGGATGCAGGTCTACCGCCGCTGGCATCCGTCCGGCCCGCTGCCCCGGGTGGCGGTGTACAGTCCCGGGGATGCGCGGCGGCGCGCCCGCCAACTGGGCGACGACGGCCCGGAAGAAACCTACGACGACGTTTTCGACTTCCGCCAGGTCCGCTCCGGGGATACCTTCCGCGTTGGCCCCATGACCATCCAGGCCTTCCCCGCCCTCCACACCGTGGAAACCTTCGCCTACCGGATCACCGGCCCCTCGGATCTGCGCCCCGGGGAGAACGTGGTGCTCACGTTCACGGGGGATACGGATATGTGCGACGGCGTCGTCGCCGCGGCGCGCGGCGCCGATCTACTCCTCTCCGAATGTGCTTATGAGGATGGGCGGGATACCGTGCGCGGCATTCACCTCACCGGTTCGCGGGCCGGGGCGCTGGCCGCGCAGGCCGGAGCCCATGAGATGCTCCTCACCCACCTCCAGCCGTGGACGGATCGGGAATCCGTGCGGGCCGCAGCGCGGGAAGAATACGAGGGCCGGGTGGCCTGCGTGCGGGCCGGGGAAGCCTTTCGGATCTAAGCGGGGCTTGGGCGGGGCTCCGCGGGCACGGGCCTGGTTCCGAGACCCCGGGGCCGGGTACCGGCAGACCGTGCGGGCTACCCGGATTTTTCCTGTCGTAACGGCGCGGTAGCCTTAAGGTATGACTGAAAAGAACTCCAGCGCCACGCGAGCGGACGGGCGCGCCGTAGATGAGATGCGCTCTGTCACGATTGACCGCCACTATTTTGAAACCGGGGAAGGCAGTGTGCTGGTGCGCTTCGGGCGCACCACCGTGCTCTGTGTTGCTTCCTTTGAAGAAGGGGTGCCGCGCTGGCGCAAAGGCAGCGGAGAAGGCTGGGTGACCGCCGAATACTCCATGCTTCCGCGCGCTACCTCGGATCGCTCGCCGCGCGAATCCGTGCGCGGGAAAATCGGGGGCCGCACCCATGAGATTTCGCGGTTGATTGGCCGCAGCCTGCGCGCGGCCGTTGATATGAAGGCCCTGGGGGAGAACACCATCACCCTGGATTGTGATGTTTTACAGGCCGACGGCGGAACTCGAACCGCGGCCATTACCGGCGCTTTCGTGGCCCTGGCGGATGCCATCTCCTGGGCCCGGGCACGTAAGTTGGTGCGCCGCCCGGTCCTCACCACCTCGGTTTCCGCGGTTTCAGTGGGCATCATTGATGGCCAGCCGCGCCTCGATCTTCCCTATGAAGAGGATGTGCGCGCTGATACCGATATGAATATCGTGGCGCTAGGCAGCGGGGATTACGTGGAGGTTCAGGGAACCGCGGAGCATCATCCCTTCAACCGCGCTGATCTTGCGGCTCTCCTTGACCTTGCTGATAAGGGCACCCGTGAGCTTCGCGAGCTTCAGCATCGGGTGCTCTTCGAGGGGGAGAATCCGGTGCGTAGCGATGTGTTTACCGGCGGTGCCCAGTGGAAGTAGCGCAGCTGCGGCGCGTCGTCGTCGCTACCGGAAATGCCCATAAAGTCACGGAACTTCGCAATATTCTGGCGTCGTGCTTGCAAGGAATTGAGCTCGTCTCCGGCGCGGAGTTCGCGGTTCCCGAACCGGTGGAGGATGGCACCACCTTCGCGCAGAACGCGCTCATCAAAGCGCGGGCCTACGCGCGTGCTACCGGCTTGCCGGCTATCGCCGATGATTCGGGCTTGTGCGTAGATATTTTAGGTGGGTCGCCCGGGATTTTTTCGGCACGCTGGAGCGGTCACCACGGGAACGACGCCGCGAACCGCCAGCTCCTCCTCGCCCAGCTCGCGGATGTGGGGCCGGCTAACCGGGCCGCTCATTTCCATTGCGCGGCCGCGCTGGTGACCCCGGAGGGCCGTGAGGAAGTACGCGAAGGGGAAATGCCGGGCAGCCTCCTCACCGCCGAGCGCGGTAGCGGTGGCTTCGGCTATGACCCCATCTTCGCGCCGGCCGGTTCCAGCCGTTCCAATGCGGAACTGAGTCCGGAGGAAAAGGATGCTATCTCCCACCGCGGCAAGGCCTTCGCCCAGCTGGCACCGGTAATCGTGCAGGTGCTAGCCGAGCGAGGTTAGCAGCGCAGAGTTAGCGGAGCGGCGTTCCTCCACATTCGCGTGAACACCGCTTACACGCTGCGTAACCGCTGCCGTAAACACTGTTTACAGTAGCTAGCAGCGGCCAATATAGCCGAGCGCGGCGCGCAGGAGCGCGGCGTGCCCATCGGACATTTCCGCCTGCAGCTCCGCGGTGCGCGCCTCCCCGGGCGTGAACCAGGTGAATTCCAGCGAGTCATTTCCCGGGTCGCAATCCCCGTGAATGGGGATGATATAAGCCAGGTCTACCCGGTGCTGGCGCGCATCGTAATACCCGGCCTCCGGTTCGGGAGTGGGGAAGTATTCGGTGACCGTGAACGGCGCCAGGTACGGCGGCAGTTGAGGAAGTGCCACCGAACCGAGGTCTTTATCGATATGCCGGATAAGCGCGGCGCGCACCGGTTCGTGGAACAGCACCCGCCCCGAGGGGAACTCCCGCAAAATCCCCTCAGAATCGGCACGCAGCAGCATCCCGATAGCGATCACCCGCCCGGTTTCATCCAGACGAACCGGGACAATATCCACGTACACCATCGGGACCTTGTGCCGGACAAATTCGAGTTCCTCGGGGCTGAGCCACGGACCCATATCAGCTGCGTCGACTTCACTCATGTTCTTAATTTTGCCGGGCTTCGTCCCCGCGTGGACCACTCCACGCTACCCGCGAAACATCTGCATTTTCGCGTAGAGCGCCGGCGCGGGCGGGGTGCGGCGCGCTGTGCGGAAGCTAGACTGAGTGGCATGCGCCAAGCTCGATACCTCAACTACCTTGCCCTCGCCATTCTTGTGCTGGGCGTGGTCACCCTCGCTGTGGGCTGGTATATCGCCATCAGCGGGCATGCCCTTCCGCAATACGGAGTGATTCTTGCGCTCGGGACGGTCGGTGCGGTTGCGTGTGGGCTCGGATACTGGAGCGAACGCCCTTGGATATTCGGGGCCGGCGCGGTTTTTATGCTGTGGTTCGCGCCCACACCCCTGGGTCTGTGGCCTCTCGGGATTGGTATCGCCATGCTCATCGCGTGGGCCGTGCTTATTGTGAAGGAAAATAATGTTAAATTCTGGTGATCGTGCCCCGGATTTCACTTTGGACAGCACCGCGGGAACCTTCCGCTTGTCTGAACATCTGAACGACGGCGCCCGCGGAGTCATCGTGTACTTCTACCCGAAAGCTAATACCCCAGGGTGTACTACCGAAGCCTGCGATTTCCGCGATAACCTCAATTCTCTGCGTTCGGCTGGCTATGCCGTGGTGGGAGTTTCCCCGGATTCGCTCACTTCGCTGGAGAAATTCCGGGAGAAGCAAGGCCTCAACTTTGTGCTCGCCTCCGATCCGGATCACGCCGTGGCAAGCGAATGGGGCGCCTGGGGAGAAAAGCAAAACTGGGGTAAAACGGTTATCGGAATGCGCCGCTCCACCGTGGTGGTCAATCCGGATGGCACCGTGGCAGCGGCTTTCTACAATGTGAAAGCCACCGGGCATGTGGCGCGGCTGCGCCGCGATCTCGGTATTGACGAATAAGCGGGAGAGATGCGGGGCCGGAACGCTGGCTCCGGCTTTCTGATCTTCCGGTTGCTTTCCGAATTTTCTCACACCGGGAAATCCGCTAGGATAGACCGGTACGCGCGCGTGGCGGAACTGGTAGACGCGCTGGATTTAGGTTCCAGTGCCTTTGGGCGTAAGGGTTCGAGTCCCTTCGTGCGCACTCTTCTCTCATCATCACCACATCATGACCAATAAAAACTTCGCATCCCTGTTTTATTTGTGTTCTCGAATTAATATTTGCAGTCCCTACCTTTCGATGACACCTCCTACCACGTCGTGATAATAAAACTCTCACGTTGACAAAACTACTATTCTCCGAGTATGTTTTGAAACAAAACAAAGGGTGAGTGTTCAAAGAAGTTCACCTCCCTTTGTGACAAGGAGGCTGCAATGATGCACATAGCTACAGGTGACTTCGAGGATCGCCATCGGGTGATCAACCGGCGTGGTACCTGGTCCGCTAAATGGGAAACCTTGCCTGCCGACCATATCTCCCTATCTGTTGCGGAAATGGAATTCGCGTGTGCCCCGGCAATTCGGTCTGCGCTTGAGGACGCCGCTGTTCGGGGGATCTACAGCTACACCGAGGTTTTCCCTGATTTTGCGGGCGCGTGTGCATCATGGTTTATGCGCCGGCACGGTACCGAGTTTGGCGAAGAATCCGTCGTTTTCGTTCCCCGCATTGTGGAAGCAACAGCGATGATCTGCGCCCATATGCTGCCGGCGAGAGCGAAGGTCATCACGCTCTCGCCGGCTTATGACCCCATCATGGAAGTGGTGCGCCGCTGCGGCTGCCAGGTGACCGAACCAGCGATGCGCTACGCGGATGGCACGTGGCAGATTCCCTTTGACCAGCTTGCTTCCATGCTGCCCGATGCTGATCTTTTCATTCTCACCAATCCCCACAACCCAACTGGGCGCGCCTTCACCCCAAAGGAACTTGACCGGCTCGCCGCACTGCTGGCCCAGAGCTCATGTCTTGTGCTTTCTGACGATATCCACTGCGATATTCTGCGCGCCGGGCAGCAATGGTCACCGCTAGCACGCTACGCGGATGCGGGATTGCGGACCCGCCTCATCACAGCGCTTTCACCCTCAAAGAGTTTCAATATCGCCGGCCTAGAAGCCTCGGCACTCATCGTTCCGGATCCCGCGTTGCGCTCCAGAATACGGGACGGATTACGCGCGGCAGGTTTCCATAACCCCAATTATTTCGCTATCCCCGCAGCGATAGCCGCCTGGACCCAATGCGAGGAATGGCTCGATACCACGCTCGCCTATATCGATAATAATATGGCGCGCTTCGTCCCGCGCATCGCGGCGCTATTCGCAAAGGAAAAGCCCGTGATTCCCGAAGCGACGTATCTGTTCTGGTGTGACACCAGAGTGCTAGGTGCGGCTGCGGCCAGAGAGGTATGCGCCGCAGCCGGAGTACACCCTTCATACGGCGAAGGCTTCGGAGCGCAATGGCGGGATTATCTGCGTTTCAATCTGGCAGCACCCCAATCACTTCTCGATACCGCATTACAACGCTGCGAAGCGGCGGCGCAGAAACTGAAATAAATATCCGCGCGGGCAGCGCTTCTTGACCCGAGCTGTGGTAGGTCCCTGTTCTCCATAGGGCACCCGCCGCATATTCACCGAGGAATTGTCGTCATCGACACAGCGAAAGGATCAATGATGACTTCGGAAAACAATCCCGGCACCGAGGCCGAGATACACATGAAGAAAAAGAAGCCAACGGTCTTCCTGGCGCTTTTGCCGGTGATTTCCCTGGCATTGTTTATCGGCGGGGGATACATCGGCTTTGATTTGCCTGTTGAACCCATGATTATCGCAGCGGCAGCGGTCGCCGCCTGCGTTGCAAAATATCTGGGATACAGCTGGGATGAGATGATCGAATCCGTAGCTGAAAAGACCGCGAAAGCCTGGCCGGCGCTCCTCATCCTCCTCACCGTCGGGTTACTCATCGGCGCGTGGATGATCTCAGGAACAATCCCGTATCTCGTGTACTGGGGCCTGGCCATTATTGACCCGCGGTGGCTGGCCCTGGTCGCCCTGCTTGGCACCGCCGTCGTATCACTCTGTACCGGAACCTCGTGGGGATCCGCAGGCACCATCGGCGTCGCCTTTATGGGTATCGCCATAGGCTTGGGTGCTGATCTGCCAATGATCGCGGGAGCGGTTGTTTCCGGTGCCTACTTCGGTGACAAGTTCTCCCCGCTATCCGATTCGACAAATATCGCCGCGATGATTACCCGCGTACCGCTGTTCACCCATATCAAGAATCTGACATGGACCACCGGAACCGCGCTCATCATCGGTGTGATTGTTTTTGCGATCGTGGGGATCAAGGGATCCGCCGCTGGAGTTGATACCTCCGCAGTGCAGGAAACTCTTGACCAATTAGCGGCCGGCTTCCACCTCACGCCGTGGCTTCTGGTGCCTCCTATCGTTGTTCTTGTTGGTGCGGCGCTGCGTTTCCCGACGATTCCTGTCATGATGGCGGGTGTTGCCCTCGGGCTTTTCAATACCTTCGTCTTCCAGAAGTCGAGTATCGCTGATGCCTTCACTGCGCTCGTCAAAGGCTTCAACCTGGAGATGATTCAGCGGCCCGAATGGGCCAGCCTGACCCCCAGCGATGACATGGTGACCCTGCTGGAACGCGGCGGAATGAACTCTATGCTGGGAACCCTGGCTATCTGCTTCTGCGCCTTGGCGTTCGCTGGAATTATGGGTGTTTCACACTCACTCGATTACCTTATTGAGAAGCTGCTGCACCGCGTCAAGTCGCGCTTCGGCTTGGTCGCCAGCACCATCGGCGTGGGGCTGGGAACCATTTCGGTGACCTGTAACGGCCAAATCTCCGTCATTATGCCCGGCGAAGTACTGCGCCCGGCATATGTGCGCCGCGGCTATCACCCCATGACATTGGGGCGTACCCTCGAGGACTCTGTGACCGTGACCGAAACGCTATTCCCGTGGACAGCGGCCGGTGCATACATGGCAGCAACCCTCGGGGTAGAAACGCTGCAATACGTTCCGTGGGCTGTTGTTAACTGGTCGGGCATGATCGTGGCGCTTATCTTGGCCGCAACCGGCTGGGGTATTCAGATGCTCAGTCGTGAGGAACAGCTGCGGATGCTCGAAGAAGACGATATGAACGAGAGCCATATTATTCGCTACGGCGATGGTACTCCCGGCCCGAGCGCAGCAGATCCGGAAGCTGCCCTGGTTGAATCCGCTGGTGGTACCGGCGCACATAGAGCAGAAAACTAGCGCGGAAGGGAAAGATAAACCCGCTATCGAGTGCGATAATCTACTGGCACAGGGCCGCCCGCATGACCTCCACGGGAATGTCGGTGCGGCCCAGCCAGATTTCTTCGGCGAAAACGCCCTGCCACAGCAGCATATCCAGGCCGGATACGCATCCCGCGCCGGCGCGGTGAGCTCGCTGCAGCAGCTCCGTCTCCAGCGGTTCGTACACCGCATCAAAAACAATATGGCCCGGGTGCAGCCAGCTTTCGGGGATCAGAGCACCCGGGTGAGCGCTCATCCCCACGCTCGTGGCATTGACCAGAAGGGAAGCAGCCTCAACCTCGCTGCGCAGCGCGCGCTCATCGGCAAGGTCAAAAAGCTGGGCATCCACACCGGTTTCGGCACGCAAACGAGCCAAAATCTCGATAGCGCGCTCGTAATTCTGCCCGCGCCGCGAAAATACCCGGATGCGGGATACCCCTTCGAGGGCGGCCCGGGTATAGATCGCGCGCGAAGCTCCACCCGCCCCTAAAATCACCACGGAATCGCCAGGATCGTATCCCGCTGCCCGGACCGCAGCAAAAGCACCGCGGCCATCGGTATTGTGACCAACCGTGCTCCCATCCTCGCGGATGTGAACAGTGTTTACAGACTCCATGAGGCGGGCATCGTCGGAGAGCTCATCAACGCTCTCGTATACGGTAGTTTTATGCGGCATCGTCACGTTAAAACCGCCAAAACCAAGGTCGCGCAAAGCTGCGACCGCCCGCGCACCCGCATCCGGAGCGATATCGAAAGCTAGGTAAACAGCGTTTACACCCAGGTGGGTGAAGGACGCATTATGCATGGCGGGGGAGCGGGAATGGCCCACCGGGTGCCCGATAACGGCATAACTAACCGTGCGCCCATCAATCCCCATTGCGCTACTTCTCACCGCCGGCCGGCTCGCCAGGTTGCTGCCCGGAGCGCTCCCCGAGCTGCCCGGCCGTGCCACGCCCACCGCGTTCGCCGCGCCGCCGCAGCCGCTCGAGCCGGCGCTGTACCCGCCGTTCTTTTCGGGCCGCCCGCCGGCGTTCCTTCGCCTCTGATTTCTTCGTGGACTCGGAATGATTCGCCCCGTAAATACCATCCACCACATCGCGGTAGCGTTCGAGCACCACTTCGCGGCGCACCTTCAGTGACGGCGTGAGCAGGCCATTCGCCTCGCTGAAATCGCCGGGTACAATCACGAATTTCCGGATGGATTCCGCTCGCGAAACCTGCGCGTTCGTGCGGTCAATCGCGCGCTGGAGCGAAGCATTGACGGCCTCGGAATTCATGGCCTCGGCCGGACTCATCTTCGGTAAACCGTGCGAGGAAAGCCAGGAGGGAAGCATCTGCGCGTCCAGAGTAATGAGCGCGGAAATGAAGGGCTCCCCGTCACCCAAAACCACCACATTGGAGATAAGGGGATGCGAGCTCAGCTTATCTTCCAATACCGCCGGCGCCACATTCTTGCCACCGGCGGTCACGATAAGATGCTTCTTCCGCCCGGTAATAGTGAGGTTGCCGCGCTTATCGAGCGTCCCGAGATCCCCGGTATGGAACCAGCCGTCCGCAAAGGCAGCCGCGGTAGCTTCGGGATTGTTATGGTAACCGCGGAAGACAGAGTGGCCCTTGACCAAGACTTCGCCGTCGTCGGCAAGTTTAATACGCATGCCCGGAAGCGGCCATCCAACGGTACCCAGTACGGGATTTGCCGCGCGCGTGGCATTTGCCGGACCGGTGGTTTCCGTGAGGCCGTAACCTTCCACCACCGTGAGCCCGATGCCGCGGTAGAAGCGCCCCAGGCGGGTGCCCAGCGGCGCCCCGGCGGAAATCGCGAAACGAATCCGCCCGCCCATTGCCTCGCGCAATTTATTGAAAACCAGTTTGCGTGCCAGCGCGCGTTTCACCGCGAAAATCGGGCTGCGCCGGCGCCGGGTGCCGTTCTGCACCGCAATATCGGCCGCCCACCGGAAAATCCGGCGCCGCAGGCCCGCCCCGGCTTTCGCCTCGGCCGCGTTATAGACCTTTTCCAGCACCCGCGGAACCACCAGCAGCAGGGTGGGTTTGAAAGTCTCCAGGTCGCTCATGAGGTTCTTGAGATTGCCCACGAAGCCTACCGAAATGCGGGTGGCTAGCCCGAAGTAGGCGCAAATCCGCCCCATCACATGGGCCATGGGGAGGAAGAGCAGCAGCGAAGCCTGCGGATTATTGAGGATCTCCGGTTCGTAATGCCAGGTTCCCAGCACGGTACGCGCGAAATTCCCGTGGGTGAGCTCCACGCCCTTGGGATCCCCGGTGGTGCCCGAGGTGTAAATAATGGTGGCGAGCGAATCGGCCGTGACCGCCGCGATGCGGGCGTCCAGATCTTCTTCGGGAACGTCAAGAGCCGCGGCATTGAGCGCGGCGCGCCAATCTTCCGTCATGACGGTTGCGGGCGGAATCGCGGGCGGGGTCACCGAATCCACCAGTTCCGCGTGGGCACGAGTATCGGTGAAAATATGGGTAATCTGCGCATCGGCAACCATCCACGCGATCTGCTTGGCGGAACTTGTTTCATAAATAGGAACCGGCACCACCCCGATATGCAAAGCGGCCGCGTCGAGCAGCGCCCATTCGTAGGAGGTGGCCGCGAGGATACCGATACGTTCGCCGTGGCCGAGCCCCAGGCCGATGAGCCCGCGGGCGGTGAGCCGCACCTGCTCGAGGAATTCCGTAATCGTCAACGGTTTCCAGTTCCCACCAATCGAGCTCTGGATATGCACCGCGATATCACGCGGATGCTTGCGTTGCCGCTGCGCGAGCAGCCACGGAACCGTGTGATACGACTCGTTCTTGAAAGGAGCTTTTTGCGATAGGGAACCATCGCGATGCTTCTTCATCTATCCTCCTGCATGGGCCTGCCCGCGGCGCGGGTGCGGTCCTCGGTTGTGTAGTTGATGCTCGCTTTATTTAGTTCGCCGCGAGGACCGGGTTGCGCAGCACCCCGAAACCTTCGATTTCACATTCCACGACGTCGCCCGCTTTCAGCGGGGGCTCACCGTTAAAGGCACCGGGCAGAATAATATCGCCGGGAAGCAGGGTGCAGCGCCGCGACGCCGCCGCCACCGACTGCGCCACAGAAAGTGGATAATCGGAGGTCCGCGCCCGGGTGTAGGTTTCCCCGTTCACCCGCGAGGTCATCGCCAGATCGCTCACATCAATATCGGTGAGGATATAGGGACCCACCGGCAGCGCGGTATCAAACATCTTCTGCGCCCCGTTCACATCCCCGCGGGCGGTCACATCATTAATAATGGTGTAACCGAAAACGGCCTCCAGCGCGCGATCCTCGGGAACATCCTTGGCAACCCGGCCGATAATAATTCCGAGCTCGACTTCGTGGGCGAGGCCTTCGCTGGCCCACTCCGGAATAATAATCGGATCATCGGGCCCGCATACAGCCGTATTGGGTTTCATAAAGAAGAAAAGATCAGCGGCGGTGGCGCCCGGCGCGGTTGCATTACCGAAGCCAATCGCCTTCGAGCGCGGAATCATGGGGGAGAGGAGCACGGCATCGGCGGCGGCCACCCGTTCCCCGGTGGGCTGAATTTCTCCGAAAATCGGATCATCGGCGAGGATAACGAAGTCATCGGCGCCTTCGTCGTAGACCGCGTAGCGCGGCCCCTGGCTCAAACTCAAGCGTGCTATTTTCATATCATTAACCTTAGTATTTCACCTAGACTTTAGCGACAGGCGCCCCGAAGGAGCGTTGAAATTGGCTTGCGGTTGCGTTACGCCGCGCGTTCGCGCCCGTGGGTGACGCGGCGCCCCGAAGGTGCGTTACGCTCCCGCTTCCAGCAGCCCTTCGATTCGGTCCAGGGCCTCCAGGGCAATCGCCCGCGGGGTGGCCAGCACCATGCGGCCCCATTGCTCAAAACCGGCGCCCGAGGCCAGCCCGGGCGTGAGCGCCACATTGGCCCGCTCCAAAATAGTGGCGACGGCGCCCTTCGGCTCGCGCCCCTCCCGCCGGGCACGTTCCTCCTCCGCGCGCACACATTCCGCCTCGGAAAAATCGAGGAAAGCAATATAGGTGCCTTCCACGTGGGCCATGCGCACCCCGGGCCAGGCCCGGACCCGCTCTTCCACAATCCGCAGGGTTTCGCCAATATAGGAACACACCGCGCGATTCCAATCCAGCGCCTGCGTAAAGGCAATTGTGGTGGCCCGGGCTCCCAGCGTGGAAGTCGGGGAGCTCCAGGCATTGGCATGGGGCGCGTAGCGGGCTGCGTCGTCGTCGTTATAAAAAATGAGCTGCGCGGCCTTGAGGCCGGGGATATTCCAGCCCTTCGTCGCGCTGATCGCGCTGATCGTATGCGCGCGGGTGGCCGCGCTGCGCGGGCCGTAAGGAACGTAGGTGCCGTCGATGAGTACCGGGGCGTGAATGGAATCCTCAAAAACGCGGGCCCCGCACCGCTCCACCACGGCAGCGACCGCGTCGAGTTCCGGACCGGTCAAACATCGGCCCGCCGGGTTCCACGGATTGCACAAAACCAGGAGGGAACCGGGGGTGAGCGCCGCTTCCAGCCCCTCGAGGTCCAGTTCCCAGCGCCCCTCGCGGAAAATCGAGGGCACCTGGCGTACCTCCCGGCCGTACTCACCGGGAAGTGTGAGGAACGGCATATATGCCGGAGTGGGGACAATAACCGGGGCGTCCGGGGCTGTGAACTGGGTAATCGTGATCCGCAATGCGCTGAGAACTTCAGGAATGAGGAACATGCGTTCCGGGTCGGGTGCCGGGCCGAAGTGGCCGAGCCACGTGGAAACTGCGTTCATAATCCCCGGAATTTCGCGGGGAGGAAGGTAGCCGAGGGTGCCGCGCTGCGCTGCGCTCACCAGGTAATCGCGAATTTCCGGCGCGATTCCCAAGTCCATTTCGGCCACCCACATGGCGATAGCATCCCCGAAAGCAGACCACTTATGCGAGCCCTGCGCGATGAGATCGGAGACGGTGCGAGTGTCGAAATCATATGTCATATCCGTAGCGTATCCTTAACCCATCATGGCTATCACAACTGCTACCGGACGCGAGATCCGAGTTCGTTTCTGTCCCTCACCCACCGGCACCCCGCATGTCGGTATGGTACGCACCTGCCTCTTTAACTGGGCCTACGCCCGGCACGTGGGTGGAACTTTTATTTTCCGCATTGAAGATACCGACGCAGCCCGTGATTCTGAAGAGTCGTATCACCAGATTCTTGATTCCCTGCGCTGGCTCGGGCTGGACTGGGATGAAGGAGTTGAAGTGGGCGGCCCGCACGGCCCCTACCGGCAATCCCAGCGCGGGGATATCTACCGCAAGGTCGCGGCCCAGCTGCTGGAGCGTGGCTATGCCTACGAATCTTTCTCCACCCCGGAGGAAATCGAGGCGCGCCACCGCGAACGCGGGGAGGATCCCAAGCTCGGGTACGACGGCTATGACCGCAACCTCACCGAAGAACAAAAGGCTGCCTACCGGGCGGAAGGGCGCGAACCGGTGCTGCGCATGCGCATGCCCGATGAGGATATTACCTTCACGGATGTGATCCGCGGGGATATTACTTTCCGCGCCGGCTCCACCCCTGATTATGTGATTGTGCGCGCCAATGGCGATCCGCTCTACACCCTCACCAATCCCATTGACGATGCCCTCACGGAAGTGACGGACGTGCTGCGCGGGGAGGATCTGCTCTCCTCCACGCCGCGCCAGATCGTGCTCTACCGCGCCCTGGAAGAACTGGGCATCGCGAAGTGGACGCCGCGTTTCGGCCATATGCCCTACGTGATGGGGGAGGGCAACAAGAAGCTGTCCAAGCGCGATCCGGAATCGAATCTGCTGCTCCACCGCGAACGCGGCATGATCCCGGAGGGCCTGCTCAACTACCTGGCCCTGCTCGGGTGGTCGTTCTCCGCCGAACGCGATGTGTTCAGCAAGGAAGAACTTGTGGAGCATTTCGATATCCACAATGTCAATCCGAACCCGGCACGTTTTGATGACAAGAAGTGCGTGGCCATTAACGCGGACCATATCCGCCTCCTTGACGTGGCCGATTACACCCGCCGCCTCGTTCCCTATCTCGGCGAGGTGCTGAGCGGCGGCACCTATGAGGAGCTCACGGATCGCGAACGGGAAATTCTTGACGCGGCAGCGCCGCTGGCGCAGACCCGCATGCAGCTGCTGGGGGAGGCCCGGGATCTGCTCGGCTTCCTTTTCGTGAGTGCGGCGGAGCTGGATTACAACGAGAAAGCCCTCTCCAAGTTGCGTGATTCGGCGCCCGAAGCGCTACGCGGGGCTCGCGAGGCCCTGAGCGCGCTGGATGATTTCACGCCGGAAGCCATTAAGCCCGCCCTCGACGCGGCGCTGGTGGAGGGCCTCGGTATCAAGCCGCGCTTCGCCTTCGGCCCGCTTTTCGTGGCGATGACGGGCACGAATGTGTCCATTCCGGTGATTGATTCCATTGCTATCCTCGGGCGTGAGGAAGCGGTGGCGCGCATTGACCAACTCCTGGAAAAAATTTCCGGGTAGTTGAGAGACTGACGGGGAGGGCCGTGATGGTGGTAAGTACGACGCCGCCGCCGCGGCCCGCCGCGTTTTTTCCCGCGCCGGGAACCTACCTGCGTGCCTGGGGAAGGGCCTGGGAGCGGGTAGCTGCGGGCGCAGGCGGCCGGATCTTCTTCGAGCCCCTCACCATGGATGATGGCAGCGTGGAGTGCGTCCCGCGGGTGGAGCTATGCGGTGCGGAAAATCCCCAACCATCCTGGCCGGTAGCTGAGCTGGGGCGTTTCCAGCGCGCGAATCTGGCGCTGGGGGAGTTCTCCATCCATTTTGCTTTTAACGCGGATATTGAGCGCGTTCTTGCCTCGGATTGGGCGTTGAGTGCGCGCGATGCCGCTTCGCTGGATTCTGCACTTCAGCAGCGCATTCCACCCGAATGGGAAGCTGGCTTCGCGCCCCAGCAGTTGCGCTTCCACGAGGTCGCGCTGCCCAGCCGCCGCCGCAGCCACCGCGCGCGCCGCAGCCGTAGGCCGCTCGGCTGGGATATCAGTTCGCAAATCATCGAGATCCTCGGCCCGGCGGATAGTCCGGCACGCCCGGAAGACTATCTCGCCTTCAGCTACCTCAGTTTCGACGTGGGCGAGTTCTTCACCGGTCACTCCCTCGGGGAGTTTTCCAGCACCTGGTCGTTTTTCGGCGACGACGCCGGCGACTACCCGCGCTCCCACCTGCTCGCTACCGACCTCCCGGATGCGGCGCAGCCGGATCAGTCGCGGATCTACCGGATTGTCACTGCGGCTGACTGGGTCACGCTGGTTGAACGCTACCCGCTCCGGATCCCCCTGGATCGGATGTGGAGCCCGGAGACCCTTGACGGCCTGGATACGTACACGGTTAATTGGACGCGGGCCCGCCGCGACTACGACGCCGTGGACATCACCATCGCCGGGGCTGTGCGCGCCATGTTTTCTTCGCTGCCCGCCTGCGATGGATATACGATGCTCACCGGTTGCACTCCCGGTTCGCGTATCTGGCTGCGGGTGCCGGAGTCATTGCGGGAGGAAGCCGAGCGGCAGGGCCGCGTGTGTGAATGGTAGTGGCGGGTTTCGGCATCGCTTGCGCGGGTGTAGTTCGCGCTGGCCGGCCGTTTGCACCGGCGCGGGGTGCAGTTTGAACGGGTGTGCCGCCTGAACTAACGCGGGCCGAGAACGTGGTGCGTCACACGTCCAGCGGATTTGCTAGCTTGAGGAGATTCCACTAAGCTCTTTATCTGTCGTCCTCGGGAACGTAACGATTCTGAGGTCCACACCCTTGGGGTATGGTGTAATTGGCAACACAGGTGATTCTGGTTCATCCATTCTAGGTTCGAGTCCTGGTACCCCAGCGATGATGCTTCGGCATCCTCATAGGCCCCGTTCGTCTAGCGGCCTAGGACGTCGCCCTCTCACGGCGGTAACACCGGTTCAAATCCGGTACGGGGTACAGTACAAGGCGGGAAAGCTTCGGTTTTCCCGCCTTGAGTCGTCTCAGCTCAGCCGCAGCCTCTAGGATGAGAATGTAGGGAGGTGGAGGGTTAATAGACAAAAATAGTTGCTAATGACGGCGTGTCGTTGGCTTGGATCCGGCCCGGAACTACCCTGAACCGCGTCCCGCAAACAAAGTGTGCGGGAGAGCACCGTTTCGGGGCGGTTCTGTGTCTCTTACGCACATCCTGTGGGAGGCGATGTCCCGGACTCACACTTTGCCTCACTGTCCCGCCTAGCCGACCGCCGCGCCGGCGAGGAGGGCATGTTTTTCCGGGATGTACTTCGCATGTACGACAAGTGCAGTACAGCTCTGAAAACACATACCACCCCAGCAGGTGCTGGTGTGACTATTGAAGTTAGTGAGATCCATGAGGCTCTGGCGGGAAGGTCGCCGCGTTTGTCCGAAATCAAAGTTACAGCAACAGCAGCCCCGTCCTGAATGTGCACTGTGGTGCCTACAAGGTTCGGGACGCCCACTTTGACGTGTCTACCCACGGGTTTGCCTGCGGTGCATGGTCGCCCGGATTCTCTGTTGGCGTAGAAAGCGAAATTCCGGGTATTAGCAACCATTTCTATCTACTTACCCGCGAAGAGCGCGTCATTTACGCATGTCATCAATCACGTTGTACATAACATCATCGTCAAATCCGGTGTCACTCGCTGCCACGGGCTTACCTTCAACAAATTTCAACGTGGCCTTACTACCAGCCGGCACCGTAGATATCCCTTGCGCATCAGCACACCGCGCCCTTGCCACTGCCCGCAAGAATGAGGGATCGCGCATCAGCCGGGTTTCCCATTCCCCGCGCCCCGCTCCGCTATCCTCGCGGGCCGGAGTGAATACCACCTGGATCGCCGGACCGGCGCATTCCTCCAAAGCTGAAAGGTAAACATGGCGTAATTCCCCGTAACTTTCGGCGGGGAACTCGGGTGGGAAGAAAACGACGTCGTTTGGAAGAAGCACCCCAAGAGCATCCGCACGTTCCACGCGCCGCGCGTGCGCAGCTACCACATCCGCATCGGTACCGGAGTTCGCGTGCCGCGCCGCACCTTCCCCGAGCTTTGCACCAAGCTCCGCCAGGTAACGCGAGGCCGCCACAAGCGGATCACCCCGGCGCGCGTAACGCAGCGGTACCCCAACACGCGCGCAAAATTCCAGCGCACAATCAATCACCAGGCCGCGCCCGCGAAAATCGCGACCGTAGCGCGGCCCGGCAATACCCGCCGGCCGATACCCGCGATCCTCCATCCAGGAGAATTGCGCGGCCAATTCCGTGAGAATATCTTCGCGCACGAGCTGCGGGGGAGCGGCGCTTTCTTCCGCGGAAAGGTAACGCCCGCCGCGGTCCGTCAAACTTGAGGCATGCGGGCCGACGGCGCGCCACGGAGCCCCGGGCCCCTGCGAACTAATAGCGAAACCAAGCAAAATCCGCCCCGGATCGATACCCACGGCCGCCAAAGCACGCAGGGCATGATCCGCCGCGGGAGCCGCCACCAGAAGCGTGGCGCAGGTGGCGTGTCCGCGTTCCAGCATCTCGATAATGAGGTTATTCAGGGCACGATTGCGCCCCAGCCCATCCGCGCACACCGCCACGGTGCGGGCCGAGGAGCTGGGCTGGGGTGCAATCATGTCGCCAAAAATATCCATCTCACGTTACCGAAATATGAACAAAAAATGAATGGGAGTCCGCGCCGCTGGTGCGCGGGAGCGAAAAGACTAATCTTCGAGGTTGTCACGCCCGGGCAGCCAGGTATTTCCCTTCTTGCCCCAACCGTGCTCACGCTTGGCCCGCTTGGCCGCGGCTTCCTCGCGCCCGGTGAGCCGATCCACGTACAAATGCCCGGTCAAATGGTCGTATTCATGCTGGAGAATACGAGCGAACCACCCGGTTGCCTCAATTTCGTAATGCTCGCCCTTTTCGTTTTGCGCCCGTAGCAAAGCGTGCGGGGAGCGCGCCAGGGGATACTGTTCGCCGGGGAAGGATAGGCATCCTTCTTCGAAAGGCTCTTCATCCGGATTAACAGGTTCAATAAACAACGTGGGATTAATGGCAACGCCGCGCTCGGGAGCCTCATCCTGATCGGCGTAAACCCACACAAAAATCTGTTTGCCAATGCCCACCTGCGGCCCGGCCAGCCCCACCCCGGGAGCGGCAACGGTGGTCTCATACATATCTTCGACCAGCTGAGCCAGTTCCTCGTTAAATTCCGTAATGGGCTGGGCCGGACGATGCAGAACGGGATCGCCGGTGATGTAAATAGGAAGAATAGCCATGCTTTAGTTTAAGGCCCGGGAGCGCCCAGGCAAAGAGCATTCCGTTTTAAAAATTTCGAGTGGTCTTTTTCTGTCGGAGGCGGGCGCTAAGCTGACGCTAGGAAAAGGAACGACGCCGCACCTACCCCGCCACCGGTGGGGTAGCCGGCCAAGGAGCTCCGCCGTGAGGGGATCTCTGTGCGAAAGTGAGGGCTTATGCGCATTGCGCTCGTCTCGGATTGCTTCTTGCCGCGCCTGGGCGGGATTGAAGCTCAAACCCGGGATCTTGGCTTGGCCTTGCAGGGGGCGGGCCATCGCGTGCTGGTCATCACCGCCACCCCGCGTGATACGCCTCCGGCTCCCGGAAGCCCGCCGGATCGCGATATCGTGGCGAGCCTTCCCGTCCAGCGCATCACCTCAGCGCTCTTTGGTAGCCTCCCGGTCTCCCCGGGGCACGGCGCCCAGCTGCGTGCCTCGATGCGGGGCGCGGATGTGGTGCATATTCAGGCCGGAGTTGTGTCACCTTTTGCCTGGGCCGCGATGCGCATCGCCGCGGCGGAAGGTATCCCCGCTACCGTCACCTGGCACTGTGTATTGGATCCGGTGGAAAAGCTGCTTGCTCCGCTGCGCTGGGTCACGGCGCGCGGCGTGGTTCATAACGCGGTATCCACGTGGGTGGCCGGGCAGGTATGCCGGGCCGTGGGCGGCGATGTCGCGGTTATTCCTAATGGTGTGGATCTGGGGGAGTGGCGCGCGGTTGCCGCTTATCGCCTCGCGCGTGCGGAGGCGCTCGGTGGTGCAGAGGGCGGCTGTGATGCCGGCGCAAGCGGCGGCTCGGGCGAGCGGCTTGAGGTTGTGGCAGCGCGGCGCCTGGCCCCGCGCAAACGCAATGCGGCTCTCATTGATTGTGTGGCCGGGGCGCGCCAGCTCACCGGGCGGGATATTCACCTCACCATATACGGGGATGGCCCGCTGCGCTCCCAATTAGAACGGCGCGGGCGGGCCCGTGGGAACCCCGGCAACGGCTCCGGGCCCGGGAATGGCTGGCTTCATCTTCCCGGCCGCACGGACCGGGGCGGGCTCATGGAGGCCTACCGCCACGCGGATATCTATCTCACCAGTTCACGCCGGGAAGCCTTTGGGATTGCCACCCTGGAGGCGCGGGCAGCTGGCCTGCCCATTGTTTCTCCAGCCGGCACCGGAGCTGATGATTTCCTGGAGGACGGGCGCTCAGCGCTCCTGGCAGAAACCGATGCGGATATGGTCGCGCAGCTGGCCCGCCTGGCGGAGGATACCGCGCTGCGCACCCGCATAGCCCACCACAATGCGAGCGTGGCGCCCGGATACGGCTGGGAGGAGGTGGTGCCCCTGGTCCTCGCCGAATATGAGCGAGCCATCCGGAACAGCAGCGGGCGATAGTATTCGACTACTCGCTACTACCTTTACTCGTTAATGCCCTCGGTTGTTTGTAGAACATCGGTGAGGCGGCCAGCTGCGGCCACCACCGCAGCCGAATGCACTCGCCCGGGCTGGCGGCCCATCCGCTCCAGCGGCCCAGAAATCGACACCGCGGCAATAACCCGCCCGCTCGGCCCGCGTACCGGCGCGGAAATAGAAGCCACCCCGGCTTCACGTTCGCCCACGCTCTGCGCCCAGCCGCGCCGGCGCACCGCGGAAAGATTCGTGGCCGTAAAGGAAGCGCCCTGCAAACCGCGATGCAATTGATCGGGCTCCTCCCAGGCAAGCAGCACCTGAGCTGCAGAGCCGGCCTTCATCGATAGAGAAGCACCCACCGGGATGGAATCGCGCAAGCCCATGGTACGTTCAGCATTCGCCACGCAAATACGCTGGTCGCCCTGGCGCCGGTAAAGCTGAGAAGATTCCCCGGTATGGTCACGCAGCGCGATAAGCACCGGATTCGCCGCGGCAATAAGGCGATCTTCACCGGTAGCGGAGGAAAGCTCACCCAGGCGCGGCCCTAAAGAAAAACGCCCTTCGTTATCGCGGGAAACGAAACGGTGGTATTCCAGCGCGACGGCCAGGCGATGCGCCGTCGGCCTTGCTAAATGGGTGGCGGTCACCAATTGCGCTAATGTTTGGGGGCCGGCCTCGAGAGCATCGAGCACGGCGGCAGCCTTATCGAGAACGCCCACACCACTTCCCTCCGGGGCGGGCGCAGGCTGAGCGTGAGGAGAATCAACCATACCGAGATTTTCTCATCTCAATAAGTGAGATGCAAATGTCCACACTGTGGTGCCGCGCGCAGCGACGCGCCTTTTACGTGCCGCGCGCAGCCCCGCGGCAGTCGCACCACATGAGCAGCGGTGTCCAGTATGTGAGAATTTCATCTTGCCATGTGGACGCATCTGGGTAAACTAGCCCGCGGACCACCACAACCGATCACCGTTGGAAGAGTAGAAGAGTAACCGCAAAAAGAATCCGGGAAAATTCCCCGGAATGACGAAGAGGAGGGTAGAGATGGGACGCACGCTCGCAGATAAAATCTGGGACGCCCATCTGGTTCGGCGTGGCGAGGAAGGCACGCCGGACCTCCTCTATATTGACCTGCATCTCATCCACGAAGTGACCAGCCCGCAGGCCTTCGACGGGCTGCGCCTGGAAGGCCGGCCGGTGCGCTGCCCGGAGCGCACCGTCGCCACGGAAGATCACAACGTCCCGACCATCGATATTGATCGCCCTATTGCTAATACCACCTCGCGCAAGCAGGTGGACGCCCTGCGCGCGAACGTTGCGGAATTTGGCATTCCGATCTATTCCCTCGGCCACGCGGACCAGGGAATCGTTCACGCGGTCGGCCCGCAGCTGGGCCTGACCCAACCGGGTATGACGATTGTGTGCGGGGATTCCCATACTTCCACCCACGGTGCCTTCGGCTCCATCGGGATCGGCATCGGCACCTCGGAAGTCGAGCATGTCCTCGCCACGCAAACCCTGCCCCTCCAGCGTTTCAAAAATATGGCCATTACCGTCAATGGCACCCTGCGCGAAGGCACGACCGCGAAAGACATTATCCTCGCCGTCATTGCCAAAATCGGAACCAATGGAGCATCCGGGCACATTATTGAATATCGCGGGGAAGCCATCCGGGCGCTGTCTATGGAAGCGCGCATGACGATCTGCAATATGTCCATTGAGGCGGGAGCGCGCGCCGGGCTCGTCGCCCCGGACGCCACCACTGTGGACTACGTGCGCGGGCGCCCCCACGCCCCGCGCGAGGCGGATTGGGACGCGGCGGTGGCCTACTGGTCCACGCTGTATAGCGATCCGGATGCGCATTTCGATACCGAAGTGGTTCTTGAGGCATCCGAAATTGAGCCCATTGTCACGTGGGGAACGAATCCCGGGCAGGGGGTGCCGCTGTCCGGCGTCGTACCTAATCCGGACACACTGCCGGAAGAAAAAGAGCGCCAAGCCGCACGGGAAGCCCTCGACTATATGGACCTGCGGCCGGGTACGCCCATGCGTGATATTCACGTGGATACCGTTTTTATCGGTTCGTGCACGAATGGTCGCATTGAAGATCTGCGCTCGGTTGCCTCGGTGTGGCGCGGGCGGCACAAAGCCAAAGACCTGCGCGTCATGATCGTGCCGGCATCGGCGCGGGTGCGCCTCCAGGCCGAAGCTGAAGGCCTGGACGAAGTCTTCCGCGCTTTCGGCGCCGAATGGCGCAATGCGGGCTGTTCCATGTGCCTGGGCATGAACCCGGACCAGCTCACCCCGGGGGAGCGCTGCGCTTCGACCTCGAATCGGAATTTCCGCGGCCGGCAGGGCCCGGGCGGGCGCACCCACCTCGTTTCTCCGCTGGTGGCCGCCGCTACCGCGGTGACCGGCCATATTTCCCATCCCGCCGACCTCGCCCCTACAGCGTAGAAAGAACACGCCCGTGGAGATTTTCACCCAGCACACCGGCATCGGCGTCCCCCTGCGCGAAACCGAGGTGGACACCGACCAAATCCTGCCCGCCCGCTACCTCAAACGCATCACCAAAAGCGGCTACGAGGACGCCCTCTTCCACGAACGGCGCAAAGACCCCGCCTTTATCCTCAACCAGGCCCCGTACGCGGCCGGCTCCATTCTGGTGGCCGGGCGCGATTTCGGGACCGGATCCTCGCGCGAACACGCCGTGTGGGCGCTACGAGACTACGGCTTCCGCGCCGTCCTCAGCCCGCGTTTCGGTGATATTTTCCGCGGCAATATGGGAAAACAGGGCCTGGTTGCAGGGCAGATTAGCGACGACGCCGCCAGCCGGCTGTGGGAACTTTTAGAAGAAAAGCCGGGCCGGGAGCTGACCGTGGACCTCGAAGCCTGCGAGGTGCGTTGCGCCGATATCACCTACCCCTTTGAGATCGACCCGTATACCCGCTGGCGCCTCATGGAAGGCCTGGATGATATCGCACTGACCCTGCGTGATATCTCCCTCATCGAGGAATACGAAGCCCGCCAGCCGGGTTTCACTCCGCGTACCCTGCCGCAGCGGCACCTACCCGAGGTGCCGGTCCGCTCGGCGCGCCTGGAGCCAGATTCGCAGGCATAACGCCACCCGGATATCCTCATAACTCCGGAAACCGGCCGCGGGCCGGTATGCTGGCTGGGTACCTGTGACACGCGAGAAAGGCGGAGAGTATGGTGTCCCAACTTGTGGTTCGCGGAGGAGTCCCCCTGAGCGGTGAGATTACTGTGCGCGGCGCAAAGAATTTTGTGTCGAAATCCATGGTTGCCTCCCTGCTCACCAAAGAAACATCCGTGCTGCGCAATGTGCCGCAAATCCGTGACGTCACCGTGGTTTCGGAGCTGCTCGGCCTGCACGGTGTAGAAGTCAACTACCAGCCGGAAGCCGGAACCGTGGAGATCACCCCCGGTGATATTCACCTGCCCCACGATCCGCACGAAGTGAACGCGCTGGCCGGCTCCTCCCGCATTCCGATTCTTTTTGCGGGCCCGCTGCTGCACCGCCTGGGCGAAGCCTATATTCCGGATCTGGGCGGGTGCCATATCGGCTCGCGTCCGGTGGATTTCCACCTGCGGGTGCTGGAAGAATTCGGCGCCAAGCGCGTCCAGGAAGAAACGGGTATGCACCTGGTGGCGCCCAAGGGCCTGCGGGCCAAGCCGGTGCGCTTGCCCTATCCTTCCGTGGGGGCTACCGAACAGACTCTCCTCACCGCTGTCATGGCGGAAGGCGTGACCGAGCTGTCCAATGCTGCGGTGGAACCGGAAATCATGGATCTCATCGCGGTGCTTCAAAAAATGGGCGCGATTATTTCTGTGGATACCGACCGGGTTATCCGAGTGGAAGGCGTGGATGAACTGGTGGGATACTCCCACACCTCGCTACCCGACCGCATCGAAGCGGGTTCCTGGGCGGCGGCCGCGCTGGCCACCGGCGGTGATATTTTCGTGCGCGGGGCCGAACAGCAGTCGATGACTTCTTTCCTCAATCTTTTCCGGAAAGTCGGCGGGAAATTCGATGTGCGTGACGACGGCATCCGTTTCTGGCACCCGGGTGGCGCTCTGCAATCCGTATCTTTTGAAACGGATGTGCACCCTGGTTTCATGACCGACTGGCAGCAGCCGCTCGTCGTCGCCCTGACCCAGGCCGAAGGCATGTCCATCGTCCACGAAACCGTTTACGAAAACCGTTTCGGCTTCACCGAAGCGCTGCGGGATATGGGCGCCAATATCCAGACCTACCGCGAATGCCTGGGCGGGCACGAATGCCGATTCGGGCAGCGCAATTTCTACCACTCGGCCGTTATCCAAGGGCCCACCCCGCTGCGGGCCACCGATATTGTGGTTCCCGATCTGCGCGGGGGCTTCTCCCACCTCATTGCCGCGCTGGCGGCCGAAGGGGAATCCCGGGTCTCAGGGGTGGATATTATCGACCGTGGCTACGAAAAGTTCCTGGATAAACTCCAGGCCCTCGGTGCGGACGTCACGCCGCTGGATGCCTAAGGATTAGTTATTGGCAACGTCAATAACAATCCGCTTGGGGCTCTCCAGCACCTGAACCCGGTAGGGCCGGTCCTTATCCAGCCCGATATGGACCTGGTGCATGCCCTCAAAAGCGTGTTCCACGTGGACGCCCTGCACTACCTTGGCACCCCCGAGGTTCGGCACGGACAGATCCGCAGCCTGCGCAGGATCCTCCGGGTAGGTCACCCCGGAAATGCTCAGGGTGAGGAAGCGCTTGCCGGGAATATCCAGGGGCCGCCCCGAACCGTCCTGAATGGCCTCATCACCGAAGAAACTGAACCATTCCAGATCCGCATCGCTATCGTATTCCACCACCACGCGATCCCAGCCCTCGTGGCCGGCCACCCGCACTGCGGTAGGCACCGCGGAATTCTCGGTGAGCTTGGGATAATTCGGGGACTGCGAATCCCCTTCGATAAAGCCCTTGAGGGAGCTTTCCGCAGCCTTGGGTGTGAGGCTGGGGGACTGGCTCACCGCCGGGGCAGACGAAGCGGCAGCCGGGGTGGACGGCGTGGCCGCGCCATCACTGGCGGGAGCGCCCTTCCCGGTCCCGGAGCAACCGGCCAGCGTGAGAGCGGCAGCGCCTGCGAGCAGGAGAAACGACTTCATTGTGTTCTGTGTCATATGTTTACTGTAGTAGGCCGCGCCCGGGTTTGTCACCTTGCCGCGCGGTCCGGCGTACTACCCTGGGAACAGCACTGAGTAGAAAGGTGTCCATTCGTGGCCACACATCACGTCGCCCTCATCTACGGGGGCGTATCCGGAGAACACTCCGTCTCTTGCCTCACCGCGGCGTCCGTCCTGGGAGCCATTGACCCGGAGCGCTACAGCGTTATCCCCATCGGCATCACCACCGAAGGCATCTGGGTTCCCATGAGCACGGAGGAGGTGGCTGCCGGCGCGGACGTGGAATACCACGGAGAACGCGTGCTGGCAGATTTCGGACCCGGCGGGGGATTTGTGGTGCGCGGTGAAGATGGCAGTTCGCGCAGCCTCGGGCCTATCGACGTGGCCTTCCCGCTGCTCCACGGCCCCTTCGGTGAAGATGGCACCATCCAGGGCACCTTCGAAATGATGGGCATTCCCTACGTGGGTTGCGGAGTTTTCGCCTCCGCCGCGGCCATGGATAAGCACTATATGAAATTGGTGCTGGAATCTGCCGGCCTGCCGGTTGCGCCTTACGTGCTCGTGGAACCCCAGCGCTGGAACGCCGATCCGGAGGGCGTGCGCGCGGAAGTAGCCGAACGTTTGCAGCTTCCCGTGTACGTCAAACCAGCTCGCGCGGGATCTTCACTGGGCATCACGCGGGTGGCTGAGCTTTCGCAGCTCGACGCCGCCATTGCCACAGCGCGCGCCGTCGACCCTAAAGTCATTGTGGAAACGGGAATCCCGGGCCGTGAAATCGAGTGCGCCGTCCTCGGTGGGCGTGGCGGTACCGCGCCGCGCGCGTCCGTACTCGGCGAAATCGTTTTGGACGTGCAATGGTATGACTACGCCACCAAATACGTGGCCACCGAAGGCTTCCACATGGAAATTCCCGCCGCGCTCCCGGAGGCGGACGCGGAGAAAATGCGAGGCCTGGCGCGGCGCGTTTTCGAGGTTTTCGAATGCGAAGGCATGACCCGCGTGGACTTCTTCTACACCGCCACCGGGGAGATGTACGTCAACGAACACAATACAATTCCCGGCTTCACCGCCGTGTCCATGTACCCCATCCTGTGGGAGAAAACCGGGCTGGCCTACCGCGATCTCATTTCCGAACTCATCGACCTCGCCCTCGCGCGCGGGGTAGGGCTGCGCTAAATGCCCCGGCCAGCTGCCAGCCATACGCCCGGGCCCCTGGTGCGCGACCTGAGCGAAGCGGAACTCCTCGCCCAGATCGTGCCGCTGCTTCCGCGCGGAGAAACAACAATCGTCCCCAGCGGGGATGATAGCGCGGTGCTCGGTCTGAGCGACGGCCGGGTCACGGTCTCCACCGATATGCTCGTGGAAGGCGTGCATTTTCGGCGCGACTGGTCCAGCGGGAGCGATGTCGGCTGGCGGGTGGCCGCCCAAAATATTGCCGACGCCGTTGCGATGGGAGCGCGGCCGCGGTCCCTCGTCGTCGCCATGGAACTGCCCGGGGACGTGCCGGTCGCCTGGGTACGGGACCTTGCGCGCGGCCTGGCCGAATGTTGCGGCCCGCTCGGATGTGGGGTCGACGGCGGAGACCTCGTGGGCGGGGGCCATATGGCCATCAGCGCCACCATTCTGGGTGATCTGGAAGGGCGCACCCCGCTGCAACGCTCGGCGGCAGCGCCCGGACAGCCCCTCATCCACTGCGGGAATCTAGGGCGGGCCGCGGCCGGCTTCGAACTGCTCAGCCGCGGCTTTGCGCCGGAACGGAGCGCTTTCCCGGATGCCGCCACCCGCCTCATTCAGGATTTTCTACGCCCGCGGCCGCCTGTGACCGAGGTGCTGCGCGCGGTTCGCGCCGGCTTGCGCGGGGCGATGATGGACGTATCCGATGGTTTGCTTCGCGATGCGCAGCGGATAGCCGCCGCTTCCGGGGTGCATATCGATATTCATTCGGAGACGCTTTCCCGCCACGCTCATGATCTCCTTGAGGTGGCCCGGCACCTGGGCCGTTCCGATCCGCTGGAGTGGGCTTATAGCTGCGTACTTACCGGGGGAGAGGACCACGGTTTCCTCGCCACGATGGACGTGAGCCCGGAACGGGCTTGGGGTGCGCGCATCCCGCATCTCCCGGAAGGCTTCAGCCTTATCGGGGCGGTGGAAGCCGCCCATCCGGGCGGATTGGTCACCGTGGACGGGCGTGCCTGGACGCGGGGGAGCGGCTGGGATCATTTCCGGCGCGGCTGAGCGCCACCGTTAATCCTCACGCCGAACTAGACCGCAGCTCGGAGCATTTCCGCCGTTGGTGAAGATGCTGGTAAAGGTCGCTGCGCCGTTATCCGGATAGGCGAATTTTTTGCGCGAAATCAGGACGTTCTCCCCTGGAATACTATGCTGCCGCTCGCAAAAATAAGAAGTGGTGCGGCGAACCGCACCGCATCAACTGGGAGTAAGGATGCTCCCGCTGAAATAGGAGGAGAAAATGCGAGCAGCGACAGTTCGAGAAACCTCGGACGGCTACGTTGACATTAAGGACGTGGAACTGCGCCCGATTAAGGCCAACGAAGCACTCGTCGATATCGAATACTGCGGCCTGTGCCATACGGATATCCACGTGGCGCTCGGAGATTTCGGTGACGTGCCCGGCCGCATTATCGGCCACGAGGGCGTGGGCGTTGTGGAACAAATCGGTGAGGATGTCACCTCGCTCAAGGTAGGCGACCGCGTGTCTGTCGCCTGGTTCTTCCGCGGCTGTGGCCACTGTGAATACTGCGTGACGGGCGACGAAACCCTGTGTCGGAACGTGGAAAATGCCGGTTACAGCGTTGACGGTGGCATGGCTGAAAAGTGCATCGTCGTGGCAGATTACGCCGTCAAGGTTCCCGAAGGGCTGGATCCGGCCGAAGCTTCGTCCATTACCTGCGCGGGCGTGACCACATACAAGGCCCTCAAGAATGGCAATATTCGCCCCGGCCAGTGGGTGGCGATTTACGGCGCGGGCGGGCTGGGTAACCTGGCCATCCAGTACGCCAAGAACGTTTTCCGGGCTCGCGTGGTGGCCGTGGATATCAATGATGAGAAGCTGGAATCGGCAAAGAAGGTCGGCGCTGACCTCGTTGTCAATTCCTCGGATATCAACTCCGGGGAATGGATCCAGAAGGAAGTGGGCGGCGTGGACGTCGCGGTGGTGACCGCGGTATCTCAGGTTGCTTTCGGCCAGGCCGTGGACGCCATGAAGGCCGCCGGCACCGTGGTGTGCGTCGGGCTCCCGAAGGGCACCATCGACCTGAATATCCACCGCACCGTTCTGGACGGCATTAAGGTGGTGGGCTCCCTCGTGGGCACCCGCCAGGATCTGGCAGAAGCCTTTGACTTCGGGGCCCAGGGCCTCGTCAAGCCGATCGTGGCCACGCGTCCTCTCGATGACATCAACGATATGATTGACGAAATGCTGGCCGGCAAGATCGAAGGCCGCATGGTTGTTGATTTCTCCAAGTAGTAGTCGCCCAAGTCATCTGATGAGTTAAACCGGAAGGCCGCACATCTCAAAAGGATGTGCGGCCTTCCGGTGCTGGCACTAGCTAACTCACGGGAGCGAGCCAGAGCCCAGCGAAGCCACAGTACTTAGGCGGCGCGCTGCACCTTGCCGGCCTTGAGGCACGAGGTGCACACGTTGAGGCGCTTGGGGGCGCCCTTCACAAGCGCGCGAACACGCTGAATATTCGGGTTCCAGCGGCGGCTAGTACGCACGTGCGAGTGCGAGACGCTCTTCCCGAAGCCCGGGTGCTTGCCGCAGACGTCACAAACAGAAGCCACGGTGTTCTCCTTCGGTTGATCATGGATCCGCTCGCGCACCTGCCGCTGTTCGGTAGATACACCTGAGCGCATAGGAAAATTACAACTCCACTAGTATAGCGGTCAGGAGAGCGCTTGCCAAAGGTTCCCTCCGTGGCGTAGGGCACGTGCGGCGGGAGTGGCGGCGTCGTCGTGACAAACAATGCACAGCCGTAACGGTGCCGGTCCGCACCACCGCGTGCCGTGCGTGCGACGTGCCGTGCTGGCAACGTGCCGTTAGGGAAAATATAACGCGGGTGTTAATGTGAAGAGTATGGACAGCGCGCAGGCGGCGGCACAGACGCGAGGTGGCAGCCCGGCCGTGGTATCGGACGGGTGGACCGCGCTCAGCGTGCCCCTTGAGCGCGCCCTGGGCAAACGCAGCGCCACCTCGTTCGCGCGGCTCGGCCTGCACACGGTGGGCGAGCTGCTCTACCACCTGCCGTTCCGTTACGCGCGGCGCGGCGAACTCCTCCCCATCGAGCAGGTGCGCGAAGGCGAGGACGTCACCGTGATCGGCCGGGTGGTGGGCGCGGAATTGCGGCCCATGCGCGCGCGGCGCGGCTTCATCCTCTCCGTTCTTATGACCGACGGCGCCCGCGAACTCAGCCTCACCTTCTTCGCGAAGTCGCAGCGGGTTTTGGCCTACCACGAACGGCGCCTGCAACCCGGCACGGTCGCCACCTTTTCGGGGACGGTGAGTTCCTATCGCGGCACCCTGCAACTCACCCACCCGGATTACGATCTGGTGGAAGACGAGGGGAGCGTGGATGTGGAGCGCCTGCGCCGCCCCATCCCCATCTATCACGCCAGCGCCGCGCTGCCCTCCTGGAAAATCGAGCGGGCGGTCAGCACCGTTCTCACCGGGCTGACCAGCGCGGATGTTCCCGATCTGCTTCCTGCCGGCTATCGGCGCGCCCACGGCCTGCCCACCCGGCTCGAGGCGCTGCGCCGGGCTCACCGCCCCGAGGAGCCCATCACCGCCGCGCTCGCCCAGCTGCCGTTCCGCCACGAAGAAGCCCTGGTGCTCCACACCGTCCTTGCCCGGCGCCGTGCCGCCCGCGCTGCGCATCCCACCACCGCCTACCCGCCGCATAGCGGTGGACTCCTGGACGCTTTCGACGCCCGCCTGCCATTTGAGCTCACCGCCGGGCAGCGCGCGGTAGGGGAAGAGATTTCCACCGACCTGGCCGCCACTACCCCGATGCAACGCCTGCTCCAAGGCGATGTGGGAAGCGGGAAAACCGTGGTGGCTCTGCGTGCCATGCTCCAGGTGGTCGATGGTGGGGGCCAGGCTGCTCTCCTGGCACCTACTGAAGTGCTGGCCGCCCAGCACGCCCGCAGCGTGCGTGAACTGCTCGGCGACCTGGGCGCGGGCGGGATGCTGGGTGCAGCCGAGCAATCCACCCGGGTGGAACTCCTCACCGGATCGCTGACCGCCAGCGAGCGCCGCGCCACCCTGGCCCGCATCGCCTCGGGAGAGGCCGGCATTATTATCGGCACTCACGCGCTGCTTTCCGATACCGTCCAGATTCCCTTCCTGGGCTTGGCGGTCGTGGACGAACAGCATCGCTTCGGGGTGGACCAGCGCGATAGCCTCGCGCGCGGCGTCCACACCCTCGTCATGACCGCCACCCCCATCCCGCGCACCGTCGCCATGACCGTTTTCGGAGATATGGCCGTGTCTACGCTGCGCGAACTGCCCGGCGGGCGCGCCGGCGTGAGCACCGTCGTCGTTCCGGAAAACCGCGCGAACTGGATCGCGCGCATGTGGTGGCGTGCCCGGGAAGAAATCGCAGGCGGCGGGCGCGTCTACGTGCTCGCTCCCCGTATTAGTGAGAACGACGACGCAGCCGCGCCCGCGGAGGACCCGGGCAGCGAAAGTACGCTGGCCACCGTTACTGAACTGGCCGAACGCCTGCGCGCCCTGCCCCAATTCGAGGGAATCGCGGTGGGGGAGATGCACGGGCGGCTGAGCGCCGCGGAAAAAGATGCCGCCATGGCGGATTTCGCGGCCGGGCGGGTCCCGGTGCTCGTCTCCACCACCGTTATCGAAGTGGGGGTGGATGTTCCGCAGGCCACCATGATGATCATTATGAATGCCGAACGCTTCGGGCTGTCCCAGCTACACCAGCTGCGCGGGCGCATCGGGCGTGGGAGCAAAGCCGGGCTGTGCCTGGCGGTGAGCGGCGCCCCGGAAGGGAGCCTGGCCGCCGAACGCCTCGCGGCTTTCGCCGCCACCACGGACGGTTTCGCGTTGGCCGAAAAAGATGTGGAGCTGCGCTCCGAAGGTGATGTGCTGGGGACGCGGCAGGCGGGAACCACCTCCCACCTGCGTTTCCTCTCCGCTGTGCGCGACGCTGATATTATCGCTACCGCGCGCGCCGCCGCCACGGACCTCGTGGAACGCGGCGCGCTGCCGGCGGAACTGGAGCGGGCCGCGGATGCGCTGGATACCGAGCGCGCCACCTACCTGGAAAGGGGATAAGCAATGACACGTATTGTTGCCGGAACCGCCAAGGGGCATATTCTGCGGGTGCCGAGTTCGGGAACCCGCCCCACCTCGGAAAAAGCACGCGAAGCGGTATTTTCCCGGCTCGACCATCGCGGCTTTATTGCCGATGGGGAAATCCTGGATCTTTTTGCCGGCTCGGGTGCGCTGGGGTTGGAAGCGAAAAGCCGCGGGGCGCGCGCCGTCGTGCTGGTGGAATCGGAAGGGCCGGCGGTCAGCATTATTCGTGACAATGCTGCCCGCGCCCACCTCGATGTGACCGTGGTGCGGATGAAAGCGGAAAAGTATCTTTCCCAAGAACCGAATTATCGTTTCGACGCCGTTTTCGTGGACCCGCCCTACCGTTATACAGAAGCACAGATCACGAAAGTGCTCGAAGGCCTGGCCCCGCATGTAGCCGCGGACGCCGTCGTCGTAGTGGAACGCGATAGCTCCTCACCGGAACCGAGCTGGCCGGAGGGCTGGGAACTCGATGATTCGCGCCGCTACGGGACCGCGATGCTGTGGACGGCGCAGCGCAGTGCTGGCGCGGAAGGCGAAGAGACGGCGGCGCCCGGCGCAACCGCGGCGGCGAGCGAGCGCCCCGCAGCGGCAAGCGACAGCCCCGTGCCGGCCAAGAGCGCGCAATAATCGCGCGTCGACTAGGCCGAGCGCCTCAGGAAAGATTAGGCTATAACTATGACGCTTGCAGTCTGCCCCGGATCCTTCGATCCCGTCACATTCGGACATCTCGACGTTTTTGCCCGCGCCGCTTCCCTCTTTGACGAGGTTGTTATTCTGGTCGCGCATAACTCTTCGAAAAATCCGCTTTTTTCGCCGCGGCAACGCGTCGAGTTCATTCGCGAAGAAGTGCGCCATATGGCCAATGTGCGGGTGGAGGATTTCGGCGGGCTGCTGGTGGATTTTTGCCGCGATATCCGGGCGGACGCCATCGTCAAGGGGCTGCGCTCCGCGGTGGATCTGGACGCGGAATACCCCATGGCGCTCATGAACCGGGAAATATCGGGCATCGAAACGGTGTTCCTGGTGGGGGACCCGGCGAAAGGCCATATTGCCTCCTCGCTGGTCAAAGATGTGGCACGGCACAAAGGTGACGTGCGGAGTTTCGTTCCCGCGCGGGTGGCGCGGGCTTTGGAAGAGGAGATGCAATGACTCAGGATACGCGCGGGCAATCGGTGGTGGAGATCCTCGATGAGCTCCTCGCCCTGGTGGATAACGCCCGGTCCATCCCCATGTCCGCCTCGGTGATGATCAACCAATCCGAGGTGCGTGACCTGCTCCAGCTCGCCCGCGATGCGGTACCCGACCAGGTGCTCCGCGCCGATGACGTGCTGGCCGATATTGATTCGGTGCGTGCCTCCGGCCGCCAGGAAGCTGCCAGTATTATTGCTTCGGCCCGGCAGGATGCGGAAAATATCGTGGCCGAAGCACGCGCCCAGGCCAGCCGGCTCGTCTCCAATGACGCCATCACCATCGCGGCGCGCTCCACGGCCGCCCGGATTGAGGACGAAGCCAAGCAGAAGGCCGAACGGCTGCGCGACGGCGCCAACCACTACTCCGATTCCACCCTCGCCACCCTGGAAGGCCAGGTCAACGGGGTGGCAGCCGCGCTGGAAGAAGCCGTGCGGGCCGCGCACGAAAAAATGGATGCGGCCCTCGCGCAGATTTACGCGGGCCGGGAAGTCCTCGCCAGCCGCCAAGAAACCACCGACGCTGTTTTTGATCATTCCGAGGAGGAATAGTGGACCTTCGCAGTCCTTTTGTTGTGTCGCTGCACGATTTACCGCGTAGCGACGGCTCCCTCATGCCGGTGCGGGAAACCTTTGCCGCCCCCGCGGATATGGGCATCGAGCTCATGACCGTCCCCACCGGCTCCGAGCTGGATGTGGACCTCAGCCTCACCTCGGTTTCCGAAGGCGTGTACATCGGCGGGCAGGTGCATTTCACGGTTGCGGGCCAGTGCTCGCGCTGCCTGCGCGATATTCACGAAGAACGCACCCAGGACGTATCCGACCTGGCCTACTACCCGCAGCGGCGCGCCGAACTCATCGCCGAAGGGGATGAGGACGCCGAAGAACACCCGGTTATTGAGGATGACCACGTGGATTTGGAACCGGTGCTGCGCGATGCCATCGTGCTCAACCTGCCCTTCCAGCCATTGTGTTCGCCCACCTGCCAGGGCCTGTGCGCCGGCTGCGGGGAACGCCTGGAAGACCTGCCCGAAGGGCACCACCACGAGGCCCCGCCGCTGCGCTCAGATGCCCTGGACGCACTGGAAGCCCAGCTGCGAGCACAGGAGTAAGTGGAATACATATGGCCTATCGCGAATTAGTGGAACAGTGGGGAATTGACCTGCCCCGGCCGCTGCTGCGCCGCGCCCTCACGCATCGCAGCTTCGCTTTCGAACACGACGAACCCCATAACGAACGCCTGGAATTCCTAGGTGACTCCATTTTGGGCCTCATTATCGCGGAGAAAGTTTTCCGGGAATACCCGGATGCTTCCGAAGGTGATATGTCCCAGATGAAAACCTATGCGGTTTCCGAAAAGGCGCTCGCCGATGTGGCGCGACGCATCAACCTGGGCGATTCCCTGCGCCTGGGCCGCGGGGAAGACCGCTCCGGCGGGCGCAATAAGGACTCCATCCTTTCCGATACCGTGGAAGCGCTGATCGCCGCGACCTACCTGGAACACGGGATGGAACCTACCCGCGAGATCGTGGACCGGCTTCTCGATTCCAAGATCAAAGACGCCTCCGTGCTGGGCCCGAATCTCGATTGGCAAACGAGTTTCGAGGAGCTCGCGCACGGCCTGGGCTGGGAGGGCACCATGGAGTTCGAACTCAGCTCCACCGGCCCCGATCACGCCCGCGTTTTCACGGCCGTTGCTTCAATGGCCGGGCGCGCATGGGGCAGCGGCGAAGGCACCTCGCAAAAGAACGCACGCCACGCCGCCGCGGAAGCCTCCTACCGGATTCTCGCCGATCTGATCGAGAAGGGTGAAGTCCAACCGGTGGCTGAGGATAAGAACGACGACGCAGCTCCCGGCACGGGTGCATCCGCCACCGAGGGCACTGCCGGCGCGGAATCCTAGTAGGTAGGCGTGCCCGAACTTCCCGAAGTTGAATCCATCCGGCGCGGGCTGGCCGAACACCTGGTCGGCCGCCGCATCCTTGCCGCCCGCGCTTTCGGCACCCGCGTGATCCGCCGAGCCCCGCAGGGCCTGGCCCCGGTAGTGGGCCGCACCGTGCGAGCGGTGGTGCGGCGCGGAAAATTCCTGTGGTGCGATATGGGGGAGGACCTGGCCCTCCTCGCCCACCTGGGCATGTCCGGGCAGTTCCGGGTGGATGAGCCGGGTGGGGAAGAAAGCTCGGCCGGGCAGCGCCGCCACCTGCGGGCCCGTTTCGAACTCGATAATGGCCTGATCCTTGACTTCGTGGACCAGCGCACTTTCGGCTACCTGGCACCGGTCGCTTTCCAGGCCACCGCTGATGGCCAGCCGGGCGGGGCGGGATCCAAGCGCGCCGTCGTACCCGTGCCCGTGGCGCATATTGCCCGCGATCTTCTTGACCCCTATCTGGACGAAACCGCGCTGCGGGGCGTTCTCAGCACCACGCGACGCGCGCTCAAACGCGTGCTCCTCGACCAGGAGATTGTTTCCGGAATCGGCAATATTTACGCCGATGAAATGCTCTACCGGGCGCGCATCCACCCGGAGGCGACCGCGCTACCCGCGGCTGCGGCACAGGCACTGCTCGACGCCGGGCGGGAAGTACTGGAGGCCGCGCTGGCCGCCGGCGGAACTTCGTTTGACAGCTTGTATGTGCATGTCAATGGGGAGAGCGGCTATTTTGAGCGGTCCTTGCAGGCCTACGGGCGGGCCGGGCAGCCCTGCGCGCGCTGCGGTGCTCCCTTGCAGAAAATTACCCTCGGGGGCCGTTCCACCACGCTGTGCCCGGTATGTCAAGTCGCTCGGATTGGGTAGAATAAGGGCGGATTATTGACCGATGATGGTGATGCAAAAAGGAGGGCCGGCGCGTGGCACAAAATATTCGCGTCATGATTATTGATGATCATGAAGTGGTACGGCGGGGAATCATTGAGGTGGTTGACCGTTCGGAGGGCCTCGAGGTGGTTGCTGAAGCCGGATGCGTAGAAGAAGCGGTGCGGCGCGGCGGCCTGGTGCTCCCCGATGTGGCGCTGGTGGATTTGCGCCTCCCGGACGGCACCGGAATTGACATTATTAATCAATTCCAGGAGGTCAGCCCGGATACCAAGTGCATCGTCCTCACCTCTTTTGATGACGACGACGCCCTCTCCGAATCCCTCAACGCCGGCGCGAAAGCGTACCTTTTGAAGTCGGTGCGCGGGGCGGAGATCTCGGACAATATCAAAGCCGTGGCCGAAGGTCGCGTTCTCCTCGATGAGCGCACGGTCTCGCGCCGGCGCGCCGATCATGATGACCCCACCGCCGATCTCACCCCTTCGGAACGCAACGTTCTTGAGCTGATCGGGGATGGGCTATCCAACCGGGAAATCGGCGAGCAGCTCGGGGTGGCGGAAAAGACGGTGAAGAACCACATCACCTCGCTGCTGTCCAAGATGGGCTTGCAGCGGCGCACCCAGGTGGCCGCGTGGGTGGCCGGCCAGCGTGCCACCGGTTGGCGTAACCAGTAAGAACGCTTGTTGTGGCGGAGCAGCTGAGCAGCCACCCGCTTGATCCAGCAGTCATAGTGCCCGCTTAGGTGCCTGCGCCTGTCGCCCTCACCTAAGCGGGCATTTAGCCGTCAATAAGGGCCCGCCAGCGCACCACCGTACCGCGGTCGCTTCCCGGAGCGATGGAGAAGGTGCCGTGGTGGCGCCGAGCCCGGGCGGCCAGATTAGACAGCCCCGAACGCCGGCTCAATTCACCAATGCCCACACCGTCATCGGCAACTTCCACGCTAATATCGCGGTCGGTGACGGTGACCGTCACGGTGATGGAATGGGCGTGGGCATGGCGCACCGCATTAGAGAGGCATTCGCGCACCACCGCGATAACGTCGTCGCTAATATCCGAACCGATGGCATCATCGATTTCGGTGTGGGTACCGCTATCAATATCTTCGCCGCGCACGGTAATCCGTAGGCTCGGGGTGAAACCGAGCTGCGCCGTGACTGAGCTGACCTCGCGGCGCAGGCGTGAAACCACCGGAACAGACGTATCGGGGCCGCGCAGCGAGTAAATAATCTGGCGGATCTGCGCCACGGATTCGTCAATCGACTCGATGGCGTTATCGAGGGAATCGAGCACGTTATCGGCCACCGCATCCTCGGTTGCCAAATCATCACGCAGTGCGGCCAGACGCATCCCGGAAGCAAAAAGCTGCTGGATCGCGAAATCGTGCAGATCGCGTGAAATACGGGAGCGTTCTTCCAGCTGGGCTGATTGGGCTTGCACATAGCGGGCATCGGCCAGCTCCAGGGCAAGGGCCGCCTGATTAGCCACGCTTTCCGCCATCGTCAAATCAACCATGTCGAATTCGGCGCGCCCGCGCAGTCGGGCCAGGATAATAACGCCGCGTGCGGTATCCCCGCCGGCCATGGGCGCGTAGAGAAGCGGACCAAAACGGTCAAGGGGATTATCGGGGGAGGGAGGCGCGGTGCTCGTATCGATAATGCGCCCGAGCCCGCTTTGGGCCACGGCCCGCGCCCGGGAATCCCGCCCGAAGGTGGTTCCCACCAGGTCCTGCCCGGCATCCCCCGCCACAAATTCGCAGGCCCAGGTATCAGCCACCGAAGGCAAAATAATGAGGGCCAGGTCGGCATCCGCCACCCGCCGCATTTCGGTGGCGATGAGCTGGAGGGCCTCTTCTTCGTCGCTTCCTTGCAGCAGCGCGATAGTGATGCGCCGCGAGGCGGAAAGCCATTGCGCACGGGAATTCGATTCCTCGTACAGGCGCGCATTTTCGACGGCGATGGTGGCCGCGCGCGCCAAGAGCGCAATGAGGTTAATATCGGATTCGCTAAAAGCTCCGGGTTTGTTAAAGAAGATGACTCGGGCGAGCACCCGGTTCCCGGTCATGAGGCGGGAGGTGAGGAAATTGGTGATTCCCGGCCCGTAGATTCCGTCCCGGTGATTGGCGGCGCTCAGGGGAGTGCTGCCAGCGGCGGGCTCCGGGGTGATGCCGCTCTCATCGTGCACGGCGCTCACCGCTTCGGCGCGATCCCACATCACGGTATCCTCATCGCCCAGGCTGGCCAGGTCCCGATCCAGGCTGGTGGGGGTGAGGCTGGCTACCACGGGTAGCGGCTGGCCCAGGGTGACAATGCTCGTCACCTTTTCCGCCGAATTGAAGATGAGAACGGCGGCGCTGGATGCCCCGGTTAGTTTCAATCCGGCGCCGGCCAGATTTTCGAGCACCTGGGTGCGATCCAGGCGCGCGGTCAAGGCCAGCGCATTGAAAATAACCGTTGTGGTATCCAGCATCCTTATTCCTGTTTCGCCGCCCATGCGTATGAGGCGAGCCTTTCGGTGAGCTCCTCGTGGGTGCCGCGCGCGCTCACGTGGGCGATACCGCCCTCATCGCGGGTTATCACAATAACCTCGTCGGCCGCATCGAGGGGCGTGAGCCGGTGCGTCACCAAGATAATAGTACGCGGGTCAGCGCTATTCTTACCTGCCCGGAGCAAATCGCGGATAAGCTCATCGGCGGTTTCCGGGTCGAGGTGCTCGCCGGGTTCATCCAGGAGCAAGAATTCCGCGTCGGAGGCCAGTGCGCGGGCAAGGAGCAGGCGCCGTCGTTCTCCACCGGAAATCGTGGCGGCGTCCTCTCCCAGCAGGGTGTGTACCCCGCGCGGAAGCTGGGTGAGCCAAGTGCCCAGGCCCGCTCGCACCAGCAGCTCCACCGCTTCTCTTTCCGTAACCGAAGGGCGGGCTACCCGTAGGTTTTCCAGCACGGTTGTTTCAAAAACGTGGGCGTCTTCCGCCGTGAGGGTGAGGGTGTGGGAGACGGTGCGCCGATCAAGGGTGGAAACTTCGTGCCCGTCCAGGCGCACCGAGCCGGCGTGCGGGCGCAGCATTCCCGCCAGGGTATAGAGCAGGGTCGATTTCCCGATTCCGGAATGCCCCACGATGGCGATGGAGGAGCCGCGTTCCACGTGCAGCTCGAAAGGCCCGGCCACATCCGGACCGCCCGGCCACCCGATAATAAGGTCGGTGGCATGCAGGCCGCGCTCCGCAACCGGGGCCGGGGCTTCCGGTTCCTCACTGCGCTGGGCCCGGTCGAGGAGCTCGAGGATTCGCTGGGCGGCCTTGGCGGAACGCACCAGCTGGATAGCGGCTTCCCCGAGGCCCTGAGTGGCTTCAAAAGCGGCGAGCGGGGTGAGCACACAAACCGCCAGCGCGGTAGCGGAAAGAGTGCCGGCATCCAGGGCGCGGCTCCCGATAAGAATCGCTCCCACCACGGCAATCCCCATAGCGAGGGTATCGAGGGCGATGGCGAGGGCCTGGGGGCGGGCCGCGGCATCCCGGTGGCGGAAGATCCGCTGTTCGGTGGCTTCCTGCACGTCCTCCATGGCGCCCACCCGCCCGGCGACCCGCAGCTCCGCGGCGGAATCCAGCATGGTCAGCGCGGTTGCGGAAATCTCGGTTTCGTCACGCACCTGCGCTTCTTCGGCGATGCGCCCACCGCGCATGGCCAGGTAGGGCGCGAGAATCCCGGAAATCAGGAGGCAACCGGCCAGCAGCAGGCCGATGGGCGGGCACAAAATCCCCACGATGAGGCAGGAAACCAGGCAGACGATCCCGGCAACCGCGCCGGGTTGCACCGCTTTGACGACGACGTCGCCAACCGAATCGACATCCCGGCCGGTACGGGCGAGCAGGTCACCACGCCGCACCGAAGTGACGACGTCGGTGGGGGAATCGGCCAGGGTCGCGTACACGGCAGTACGAAGATTGGACATCCCGTAGAGGGTCACTCGGTGCGAGAAAATCCGGTTAACATAGCGCAACAATGCCTTGGATACCCCGAAGAAACGTACCGAGGTGGTGGCTACCCCGAGGGCAAGCACCGGTGGCATTTGGGACGCACGGGTAATAAGCCAGGCAGAAACGGCAGCCAGGGCCACCGAACTGCTCAGCCCGGCAGCCCCCGCCGCAACGGAGCCCCAGAATCCGCCCTTATCCACGCGCAGCAGGCGCAGGGCACGGGTAAGAGCGCGGCGTTCATCTTGAGGGAAAGTACTCACTTGGTCACCTCGGTTGTCTGGGAGTTGGCGGATGCGGTGGCCGGTTGCGCGGTGGTTTGCGTGTGCGCGTGCGCTGCCGCGGGCTCTGGAACCGGCCCTGCGTTGGCGGGAGACGCGGTGGCCGGTTGCGCCGTCGTCGATACAACATCAATAACCGCGTCCGCAAGATCGAGAAGCGCGGTGCGGTGCGCGATGACAATAACCGTACGGCCCTGCGCGCGCAGATGCGCAACAGATTCGACGACGCGCTTTTCGCTACGGGCATCCAGGTGGGCGGAAGGTTCATCGAGGAGCACCAGCGGGCGCTCGGATACCAGGGCGCGGGTGAGGGCGAGGCGTTGGCGCTGACCAACAGAGAGGCCCACCCCGCCCTGCCCAATAAAGGTATTCCAGCCTTCGGGAAGTTCGGCGATGACCTCATCAAAACCGGCGAGGGCGGCGGCGCGCTCCAGGGCCGGTCCCGGAGTTACCCCGATATTTTCCGCCACGGTTCCTGGCACAATAACCGGGCGTTGGGAAACCCAGGAGACCTGCGCCCACAGGCTTTCTTGGCGGATGTCTGCGAGCGGCGTGGTGCCGATATGCACGGTTCCGCTATCGGGGGTAATGAAGCGGAGGAGCACATTCGCCGTCGTCGTTTTTCCGGAACCGGAAGCCCCGCGCAAAGCCGTGACGCGCCCGGGAAGGATCTGGGCATTCAGATGCGAGGGAGCGATGGTATCGCGGCCCGGGGCGAGCACCGAAAGATCGGAGATGGTGATGGGGGAGGTGGCCAGATCCGGGCAGTCGAGCGTGCCGTTTTCCACGGGCAGGGGCTGTTCGAGCAGGTCAAAGACCTGGGCGGAGGCGGCCACGCCGTTGGAGGAGGCGTGGAATTGGGTGCCCACTTCCCGCAGCGGTTTGAAGACTTCCGGGGTGAGCATAATAATCGTCAGGCCGGTGAAAAGGGAGACATTTCCGGCCACCATGCGCAGGCCCACCTCCACCGCAACGAGGGCGGTGGAGAGGGTGGCGAGGAATTCCAGAACAGCACCGGAAAGGAAAGCAATATAGAGAGTTTGGAGTGTTTTCTTCGCGTAATCATCGCCGAGGTGCTTGACGCGCCGGGCCGGGCCTTCTTCACGCCCGAGCGCTTTGAGGGTGGAAAGGCCCCCCAGGAGGTCGAGGAGCTGCTGGCCCAGGCGCTGCATGGAGGCGAGGCGTTCATTGGAGAAAGCCTGGGTCATGCGTCCGATGAGGATCATGAAAATCGGGATGAGGGGGATGCAGGCCACGATGGCGATAGCGCTCACCCAATCGAGGAAAAGAATGACGACGAGCGCGAAGGGCGTGACCGTGCAGGTGAGGATGAGCTGGGGGAGGAATTTGACGAAGTAGGGTTCCAGATCGTCCAGCCCGGAGGTCACCAGGGTGACGGTGGTGGAGGTGTTTCCCGCGGCGAGCCAGCGGTCGCCCAGATCGCCGGCGCGGCGTAGTACCCGGGCACGCAGATTGGCGATGGTGCGCAGTGCGGCGCGGTGGCCGTAGGATTCACGGATATAGATGAGAAGGCTGCGCGCGGTGAAGGCCGCCGCAACCCCGAACACGGGCCAGCCAATATCACGGAAGGTGAGATCGCCGTCCGCCACCGGGGCAACCGAGGCGGCTATAAAGAAGCATTGCGCGAGCACGAGCGCTGTTTCAAGAAAACCAACGCCGCCGAGTAGGGCGACATAGCGGCGCGCCGTGGGCGCGAATTTCATGAGTCGAGCATCAACGGGCTTCATTCTTCTCCTTGTGAGGGGTTATGAGGGGAGGCCGCGCGCACGGTGCGTGCGCGCGGCCTCCCGGTCTCACGTGCTACTTAGCGAACCTCGAACTCGCGGATCTTCTTCGGTTCCAATCCCACGGGTTCCTCGGGGATTTGGCCAGCGTCAATACGCTTGCGGAACACGGAGTATGCCCACACCGTGTAACCAAGGACAATCGGAACGAAGATGAGTGCCGCAATGGTCATGATAGTTTGCGTCGGCGCGGTGGCCGAAGCCTGCGCGATTGTGAGGGAGTAGGCCTCGTTGATCGACGACTTCATGACGTAGGGAACCATCATCGCGAAGATGGTGGATACCGCCCCGGCAATAGCCGCGAAGTGCAGCCCGAAGGCCAGAATTTCGCGGTTGGCCCACGTGGCTACCACGGTGGCGATAAGGAGCAGCGCGCAAATCGCCAGCGGGATAATCGCCAGCACCTGCGAGCTGTACACGAAGTAGGCCCACAGCGCCCAGACCGCGGTGATCGCCGTGGAGATCACGGTGGTGCGCTTCGCCAGGTTAATGGAGCGCAGCTGGAGTTCACCGGCCGTCTTAATCGAGAGCCACAGCGCGCCGTGACTGAAGAAGAGCGAGAGGGTCACGAGCCCGCCCAGGATGGTGAAGGGAGTGAGCAGCGAGAAGAACCCGCCGGTCAGGTAGTGGTGGTTATCCGCGAGGGCTTCCCAGGTCACCGCATCGGGTGCCACAGCCACGAACTCACCGGAGGAGTAGTTGCCCACTTCGATTTTCATCCCGGCCACGAGGTTGGCGAACGCCACCCCGAAGAGGATCGAGACGATCCACGAGACGATGCAATGCAGGGTGTCCCAGGTGTTACGCCAGCGCTCGGTGCGGATCATCTTGCGCCATTCGAGGGCGCAGATCCGGATAATGAGGCAGACGAGCACCAGGACAAGGGCGATGTACATACCCGAGAACATGGTGGCGTACCATTCCGGGAACGCCGCGAAGGTAGCGCCACCGGCGGTGAGCAGCCACACTTCGTTGCCATCCCAGTGGGGGCCAATCGAGTTGATCATCGCGCGGCGTTCACGTTCATTACGCGCAAAGGTCTTGAGGAACATCCCCACGCCGTAGCCGAAGCCCTCCAGAGCGAGGAAACCAATCCACAGGACCGCTACGAGGATGAACCACAGTGTCATCAAAAATGTTTGTTCCATGAGGTCCTCCTAGTAAACGAAATTCGGGGTAGATTTCGCATCGTATTCGACGACCTTCTTGTGGGTATTGATACCCTCGCGCAGGTAGCGGCCCAAGAGCCAGACCCATACCACGCCCAGTGCCGAGTAAAGCACCGTGAAGATCGTTAGCGAGAAGGCCACGCTGCCACCATTGACGGAATGGGAAACACCCAGATCCGTCATAAGGAGCACGCCGTCGATTTGAGTCGGGTACACGATCCACGGCTGGCGGCCAATTTCGGTCAGGATCCAGCCCGCGGAGTTCGCCACGAATTGCAGCGGAATCATCCACAGCCAGAACTTACCCCAGCTTTCCGAGCGCATGATCCGGTCCCCGCGCAGCACCCACAGCCCGAGGGCCGCGATAAGGATGTCCAGCAATCCAACTCCGACCATGACGCGGAAGGAGTAGTAGGAGGCTAGAACATTCGGGGTGACCTGCTGGTTTTCGAACGCGGTATCGAATTTCTCCACGAGTTCCGCATTGACGTTTTCCATCTGGTGGATGCGGTCCCGCACCCGCTCATTAGCTTCGCTAATGGATTCCAGCCGTGATTCGGGGCCGGACCAGTGGTTGGTCATCATGAAGGATTCCAGGCCGGGAATCGGTACGTAAATGGAGGTGGCGTCCTCGCAGCTATTGCCCCACATCACGAGGGACAGCTTGGCGTTTTCTTCACCCTGGCACACACCCATCATGGCCGCGGCCTTGGGCGGCTGGATCACGCCGAGGTGCTGGCCCATGTAGTGGCCGGAGAGCGCGGCGATAATCGCGGCAACCAGGGTGACCTTGAGGCCGAGCTTGGCGGTGGGCTTCCAGTATTCGCGCGCCTCGACTTCATTGCCGGAGAGGCGAATAGAGCGGGCCATCCACCAGAACGCGAAGCCGGCCACCACAACGCCCGCCAGCGTAAAGGCGGCGCCCATGGTGTGGAGGAAGGTGAGTACCCAGGTGGTATTAGCGAACAGACCGAGGAAGCCCGCCATGCCGTCCAGTTCCGCGCGCCCGGTTTCCGGGTTGAAAACCGCGCCGTGCGGATCCTGCATGAAGGAGTTCGCGGCCAAAATCCAGGCCGCGGAGATCACGGTACCCATGGAGAAAAGCCAGATGGTCAGGTTGTGCACCTTGGGGGAGAGGCGGCCCTTGCCGAAGATCCACAATCCGAGGAACGTGGACTCCAGGAAGAACGCCAGGAGGGCCTCGAAAGCGAGCGGGGCGCCGAAGATGTCACCGACGAAACGCGAGTACTCCGACCAGTTCAACCCGAACTGGAATTCCTGCACGATACCGGTGGCAACGCCGAGCGCGAAGTTGATGAGCAGGATCTTGCCGAAGAAATCGGTAATCCGCTGCCACTTCGGATCGCCCGTTTTGCGGGCCTTAGTTTGCATATACGCAACGATGACAGACAGGCCAATGGTCAGGGGCACCTGAAGCCAGTGGTAGACGGTTGTAATACCGAACTGCCATCGCGCAAGGGTGATCGGATCCACCTTTTCACCTTTCCGATGTGTAACACGTGTGATCGCGCGTGGAGCGCTGCGGGGGTCCCGTAGCAGCGCGATCATTTTTTCACCCTCGATCCTACTCACCGCAGCGGCAATAAGAGGTATCGAACGCGGGGGACTTTTGTCCGGCGCGGCGCGCATGTGGAATCTGGCACTCAGCTTAGCGACACCTGTCCAAAAATAAGGACGAAAGTCCCGACCGGGCTCATGTGGTGGAAGTTGCGCGCTGAGCTGAGGTGCCGGCTTCGCGGAGATCTCGGGAACCTCCCAGCGCCGGTCGAGGACTCCTCATGTAGAATCGATACCAGTGTACCGGGTGCTACCGTATCGCCCCGGTGGTTTGAGGCAGTGAAGAACCTGGCCGGCAGATTGTGAGCGCCGGATATGCCCTCGGACGTAGATATGCTTGCGCGGCATTGGCCGCAATGGTGACAGGCCCGCACGGGATACGGGGTGCGCTCCTGTCGGGAAGTGTAGACGAATGGCGAAAGAAGCCACCGCGTCGGAGCACGGCACCGTGAGTGCGGCTGCGGCGAACCCGTTTTTTATTTCGACACCAGAAGAAGAAGTGGTAGACATCCCGCGCTTCCGTATTAATACGGATATTCCGCTCTTCCAGGAACCCGACGCCGCCAACGCCATCCGGGTCACCTACCTCGTTGATGACGATTCCTCCAGTGGCGCAGATTCTGATTCTGGCGATAATTCTTCCTCCCGGCGCACCCGCCGGCGCGAACGTGGCGAACATGATTCTTCCGCCCGCACGCCTCGAGTTTCTCAGAACGACGACGCCGCCCCTGAAGAAGGCGACCACGAGGACACGGATGATACTTCGGTAGCGCCCACCCGCAGGCGTCGTCGTAGCCTTTCTTCCGATGATGAAGTGGCAGCGCCCCGGGGCTCCACTCGCCTGGCTGCCAAGCGGGCTCGCCGGCGCGAAAACCGCGAGGGGTCGGCGCGCCGGCGCGGTTCCATTACGGAAGTGGAATACCTGGCGCGGCGCGAATCGGTCAAGCGTGACATGATCGTGCGTGAACGCGATGGTCTCAACCAAATCGCGGTGCTTGAAGATGATGTGCTCGTTGAGCATTATGTGGCGCGGCATACCCAGATTTCCATGGTCGGCAATGTGTACCTGGGGCGGGTGCAAAATGTGCTGCCCTCGATGGAAGCCGCTTTCGTGGATATCGGTAAGGGGCGCAACGCGGTCCTCTACGCCGGGGAAGTGGATTGGAAAGCCGCCGGCGTTACCGGAAAGAATCGCCGTATCGAGCAGGCCCTGAAATCCGGGGATACCGTGCTGGTGCAGGTCACCAAGGATCCTATTGGCCACAAGGGTGCGCGGCTGACCAGCCAGGTTACCCTGGCCGGGCGGCACCTTGTTCTTGTTCCCGGTGGGGATATGACCGGTATTTCGCGTAAGCTTCCCGATTCGGAACGCTCGCGGCTCAAGAAGCTTCTTAAAGAAATTGTGCCGGAAGATCACGGCGTTATTGTGCGCACCGCTGCCGAAGGGGCGAGCGCTGAACAGCTCCAGGATGACGTGGATCGCCTGACGAAGAGTTGGAAGGAAATTCAGCGCAAGGCCAAGGCTGCGAAAACCGCGCCGCAGGTACTCAAGAGCGAGCCGGAACTCGCCGTGCGGGTGGTCCGCGATATCTTCAACGAAGATTTTGATTCCCTACGCGTGCAGGGTGAGGATGCTTGGGAAACGATTTCCACCTACGTGGAAGAGCTGTCCCCTGAACTCATGGATCGGGTGAGCCGCTGGGATGATTCCCGCGATATTTTCGAGGCCTACCGGGTGGAAGAGCAGCTCGCCAAGGCTTTTGATCGCAAGGTGTGGCTGCCCTCGGGCGGAACCCTCGTTATTGACCGCACCGAAGCCATGACGGTGGTGGACGTGAACACCGGGAAGTTCACCGGATCGGGTGGTTCGCTGGAAGAAACCGTCACCCGCAATAATTTGGAAGCGGCCGAGGAAATCGTGCGGCAATTGCGGCTGCGCGATATCGGCGGGATTGTGGTTATTGACTTTATTGATATGGTCCTGGAATCCAACCGTGACCTGGTGCTGCGCCGGCTCATCGAGTGCCTCGGGCGGGATCGCACCCGCCACCAGGTGGCGGAAGTGACCTCCCTGGGCCTGGTGCAGATGACCCGCAAGCGCGTGGGGCAGGGCCTCGTGGAGGCCTTCTCTACCGTCTGTGAAGCCTGCGAAGGGCGCGGCTATATTATTCATGATCACCCGGTGGAGGAAAACGAAGAACCCCACGCGCCCCGCAAGCGCAAGGCGCGGCGGGAAGCTACCGCGCCGCAGCGCGAGGCGGCTGTGCAGATGATGAATTCCATCGCCGCTGCCGGGCATGCTGATGCGCAGCAGAAAGATAGCCAGGAGAAGGCGGACAATCAGGAGCAAGCGGATAAGCCCGCTGAATCACGGAAATCCGCGAAGCGGGAGAAGTCGGAAAAGCCGGAGAAACCTGAAAAGTCGGAGAAGTCAGATAAACAGGACAAGCCCGAGAAGCAGCCGGCTACGCGGCGTCGTCGTACCTCGCGCAGCGCGGCAGCCACCGCGGATACCTCGAGCGCTACCACCAAGGATGCGGCTGTCACGGGCCGCGCATCTAGCGGATCGGGTAGCGCACCTACTGGATCGGGTAGCGCAAGCACCGGAACCGGCATTGCAAGCACGGGCACCGCGCGGAAGACCGGCATGGTTATCTCCTCCGGCGTGGTGAGCCCCACGCACGCGGCCGCATCGACTAGTGCCCACGCAAAGACGGTGTCGCCGTCGTCCTCTATCCACACCGGATCGAGTGAAGCGGCTAACGGTACGCGCGGGGGTACCAAGCGGCGCGCCGTGGTTTCCGCCGGGCCCATCTCCACCGGAACCGGGGCGGGAGTCCTGAGTTTCCCGGCGCAATCCCAAGGATAAACCGAGGTGGTGGAATGCGCCGCGAACCTAAGGTACGTGGCGCATCCCATAGCGACACGGCCGGTCTCATGCGCAGTCTCACTTGTAAGAAAGCGGGTCAACGCAGTAAAGTAGATGGTCGGTGCTTAGGCACTCAGTCGTTTAAGTGCGCTGTCCAGCGCGAAAAGTAGCCGTAATCAACAGGAGCAAACGTGGTGTACGCGATCGTCAAGGCCGGGGGCCGTCAGGAAAAGGTTTCTGTCGGAACCGTCGTGGTTGTTGACAGGATGGAAGGTGAAGTCGGCGATACCGTCGAACTCGAACCCATCATGCTCGTTGACGGGGATAAGATCACCACGGCTGCCGATGGCATTTCGGCGAAGGTTACCGCGGAAATTGTGCGCGATGAAAAGGGACCGAAGATCTCCATCATCAAGTTCAAGAACAAGACGGGTTACCGGAAGCGCCAGGGGCATCGTCAGCCCCTGACCCGCCTCAAGGTCACCGGCATCCAGTAGGATCTGCCGCGTCAGCAGCTAGTTTTGAGATAGTAAGAAGGTAGACAGATGGCACATAAGAAGGGCGCCTCTTCTTCGCGCAACGGGCGCGACTCCAATGCCCAGCGCCTCGGGGTGAAGCGGTACGGCGGTCAGGTTGTATCCGCCGGTGAAATTCTGGTTCGCCAGCGCGGCACGAAGTTCCATCCGGGCAATAACGTCGGGCGCGGCAAGGATGACACCCTGTTCGCTACCGCAGCCGGAACGGTTCAGTTCGCTACCCGTCGCGACCGTAAGGTCGTTGACGTTGTGGCCCAGGCTTAAGGCGGAGCGGCCCTAGCGCCGCACGCACCTATGATGAGGGGTGGGGGATTCAACCTCCACCCCGTCATTCGTTAACGCGGGCAGAGTGCGGGCGCTCAGCTCTTTGCGGCGCCCCGGCTCGGGGAGCCCAGCTCGTCGCACCAGCGCTCGGCTGTTTGCGGCGGTACGCGCGTTCAGCTTTTCGCATCCGCACCGCGTTATCACTACAGGAAAAGGGGAGGGCACACGTGGCCTCGTTCGTCGATAAAGTGACCTTGCACCTGCGCGCCGGCAACGGCGGAAACGGGTGCGTTTCGGTGCGCCGGGAGAAGTACAAGCCTCTCGGAGGGCCCGACGGCGCCAACGGCGGCCACGGGGGCTCCATCATCTTTGAGGTTGATTCCCAAGAATCCACCCTCATGGACTACCACCACACTCCGCACCGCAGCGCCGAAAACGGCCAGCCCGGCGCCGGTGATAACCAACGCGGCAAGAACGGCGCGGACCTGGTACTCAAAGTCCCCGCCGGAACCGTGGTGAAGAACAGCGAAGGTGATGTGCTCGCGGATCTGGTGAATCCCGGGGATTCCTTCGAAGTGGCGCGCGGCGGCGTGGGCGGCCTGGGGAATGCTGCCCTGGCCTCCCCGCGGCGCAAGGCTCCCGGCTTCGCCCTGCTCGGGGAAGCCGGCGAGGAACTCGATGTTGTTCTCGAATTGAAATCGGTGGCCGATGTGGCGCTGGTGGGCTTCCCCTCCGCCGGGAAATCCTCCCTTATTGCGGCCATGTCCGCGGCCCGCCCGAAAATCGCCGACTATCCCTTCACCACCCTCGTCCCGAACCTCGGCGTGGTGACCGCCGGGGAGGAACGCTACACCATTGCCGATGTGCCTGGCCTCATTCCCGGAGCTTCGGAAGGGCGCGGGCTCGGCCTGGAGTTCCTCCGCCATATCGAGCGCTGCGCGGTCATTGCTCACGTGATTGATTGCGCCACCCTGGAACCGGGGCGCGATCCGCTCACCGATCTGGACACGCTGGAACATGAACTGGCCCGGTACGCGGCGAATATCCCGCCCACCGAAGGCCAGCTTCCCCTCACCGAGCGCTCGCGGGTGGTTATTCTCAATAAAATCGACGTTCCGGACGCGCGGGAACTCGCCGAATTTGTGACCCCGGAGCTGCGCGAACGCGGCCTGGATGTTTTCGCTATTTCCACCGCCAGCCACGAAGGCCTACGCGAGCTTTCCTTCTACCTGGCGCGGGTGGTGCGCGAAGAGAAGGCGAATCGTGAGGTTACCGAAACGGTGCGCCCGGTGCTGCATCTCACTCGCGAACGCGATGACCGTTTCACCATCGTCAAGCGGCGCGACGGCATGCAGGAGTTCTGGAATGTACGCGGGCGCCAGCCCGAACGCTGGGTAGGGCAAACGGACTTCGCCAACGATGAAGCGGTCGGCTACCTCGGCGAGCGCCTCCACCGCCTGGGCATTGAAGATGAACTGGCTCGCCTGGGCGCGGTGCCGGGCGATATGGTGGTTATTGGTCCGCCGCAGACCGGCTTCGTTTTCGATTGGGAACCGACCGTTGCCGCCGTCGCCGAAATTTACGGGCCGCGCGGGCGGGATATCCGGGTGGAAGCCGAACGTTCGCGCCCCACTCGCCGCGAAAAGCGCGCCGATTTTTACGAGCGTATGGATGCCAAAGAGGAAGCCCGGCAGGAATTGCGTTCCGAGCGGGAGGCCGGCATATGGACGGACCCGCAGGCAGGCACCCCGGAAGGGGACTAAACTATCCTGCGGTGTCCCGAAGCATCAGATAAGAAAGAGTGACTCGTGTCCGGTACCTCATCCGCCCCGCTGACCCGGCGTGACTGCCTTGAGAACTCCCGTCGAATAGTCATCAAAGTTGGTTCCTCCTCCTTGACGGGGCCGGACGGTGCCCTGCACCAGGAAACCCTCGATCTTCTTGTTAATACCATCGCGGAGGTGCACGCCCGCGGGGTAGATGTGGTGCTGGTATCCTCCGGCGCGGTGGCGGCTGGCATCGGCCCGCTCAAATTGGGCCGCCCGCGTTCCCTGCGGGAAAAGCAGGCCGCGGCCATGGTGGGCCAATCCCGCCTCATGGCCGCTTACGAAGAACGTTTCGAAGCGCACGATATCAGCGTAGGCCAGGTGCTCCTCACCGCCTCCGACGTCACCAACCGGCGCCACTACGCCAATGCGCTCACGGCCATGCGCACGCTCTTGCGTTTACGGGTGGTTCCGATTGTTAATGAGAACGACGCCGTTGCCACCGACGAATTGCGCTTCGGTGACAATGACCGGTTAGCTGCGCTTACCGCCCACCTGGTGGGAGCCGGCACCCTAATTTTGCTCACCGATGTGGATGGCCTGTACACCAAACCACCCAGCGAACCGGGTGCCACCCGTATTACCGAGGTGACCAGCGAAGATGACCTGGCGGGACTGCGGATTACCGGGCGCGGCTCGGCGGTGGGAACCGGAGGAATGCGCACTAAAGTAGCGGCTGCCGAGTTAGCCACCTCGGGCGGGGTCGGTGTGATTCTCACCCATGTCGATAACGTGCAGCGCGCCGTGGCCGGCGATAACGTGGGAACTTGGTTCGTGCCGAGCACCAGGCACGTATCCGCGCGCGGGCGCTGGATGGAATTTGCGGCGCGGGCCCGCGGCCGGGTTACTTTGGACGACGGCGCCGTCGCGGCCATCACCGGCAACCACGCATCCCTGCTCCCGGTGGGAGTCATCGGGATCTCGGGCCGATTCGCCGCCGGGGACATCGTGGAATTATGCGATGGGCACGGCGAGGTTATCGCCCGGGGCCTGAGCGCCTACAGCGTCGAGGAACTCATTGAGCTGGTGGGCAGCACCCGGGCGCGTGGCAAGAAGCCGGTGGTGCACGCGAACGATATTGTGCTGCTCGGTTCATAGGGGCGTTCTTTCCGCGGTGCCGTACGTAGCGGACGCGCGTGTTCCGCAACGAGCGTGCATTCGGCGGTGGGCGTGCTTCAATACTGAGCCGGTGGCGCGCGCAACGCGTGGGCAATTCTGTGTTTCGCCTTACTTTACGGACCTGTAACTATGTGGAAGCTGCATAAAATTTCACGGCGCGCGCAGCCGGGAATTATTATTTGGGCTGGTCATCAGGTTGTTTGCTCACGATCTGGCGAAATATTGCACCACAGTGATCGAATAGTAATATGAATAATTGAATAGTGACTTGCGCAAAGAACCCTCGTGTTCGTCTTGCCTATTGGACAATAAAGATCTAGCGTTATCGCAAGTGCTTATATAGCACCCTCGCAATCGCTCGGAACTACCCGAGCCGACGAAGAACGGAGAATTCGATGTCGCAGTTTGTCACGCTCCAGGATGTCACCTCTAGCATGCTTGCCGACTATCGAATTACCAAGGCGCATTGGCGCCGCTGGCATCACCACTTTATGAGCGCGCGCCTTCTTGCGCCGGCCAGTGCCCCCTCTGCCCGTCTTCGTCCTGATAGTGAGTACTAATGACCATCCAATTGACCACCCTGTGCACAACCACGAATGAGGAAGTTTTAAGAGAAACATTTTTAGGAGTCGATCTCTCGGCGCTCGGCGGCGGGGAGAGTTTGTGTGGCGACGGAGCAGCTGCGCGCCCAGCCCACGGGGCTTCCATCGCCCACCTGGCCTCCTGCGCTGATGCGGCCTGGAAAGGCGGACTCGATTTTGTCCAGTTCTCCGGGGAATTTGTGCTTCCCGGTTCCCGGGTTGCCTCCGCAATGGAGACTGCAAGCCGCTTAGGGCCGCGGGCCCGCGGTGATATCGCGGTGGAAGTTCCTGCTACCTCCCAGGCCTTGCGCGAAGCGGTCGCCAGAACCCAACAAGATACTTCTGATACTCCGGCTCTGGTGAGCTTGCCTATTACTCCGGCTACCGATCTCGCGGCCCTGCGCAGCGACGTGGAAAATGCTATTGCGGCCGGGGTGCGCCTCATGCCGCACGTGCGCGCCGAAGATGTCCCAAATCTGAATCTGCGTGCGATCTGCGGTATTTCCCCGATGATGCGCCTTTCTGCTCCGGATGCGCACCGCGCCCGGGAAGCTCGTTTCGCTTTGCGTACAGCAGCGGAAGAATACGATACCGACTTGCAGGTCCTCCTCGATATGACCGTTATTATTTCGGCTACCCGCACCGCGGCCCGCGAGCGCCTCTTCCTGGTCCAAGCCCTGGGCGGCCCGGACTTCTCCCGCAGCGCCCACGTGGTTGGCACCGTATACGATGTCGCGGATACCACCGAATCCTGGCTGGGCATGGGCGCGGCAGATGGCATTATTTACCGGCCCACCTCCATCCGCACCGATTTAGCTTCGCTGGTGCGCGGAGTACTCCCGGTCCTCTTCGGCCGGGCAGAGATTTCCTAAGCTATACGGGGATCAATGGGATTTCCCGACAATAACGGGGCCTCTTGACACTAGCGGGACTTCCCGGGAATAGCGGAGTTCCCCGAACACCACGAGGGGCGAACTGGAATCGACCAGTTCGCCCCTCGCTACTTAGCGGCCAGCTATCGTGCTTACTCAGCCTGCTTCGCGGATTCCTCAGCTTCGTGAGCGGCAAGACGAGCGCGAATCTCATCCATATCCAGCTCCTTGACCTGCCCGATGAGATCCTCCAGCGGGCCGGCCGGCAGTGCCCCGGCCTGCTCAAAGACGCGGATGCCATCCCGGAAAGCCATAATGGTGGGAATCGCCTGAATCTGGAAATGCGCGGCGAGCTCCGGGCTATCTTCGGTGCTTACCTTGCCGAAAGTAATATCGGGGTGCTTTTCAGAAGCCTTCTCGTAAATAGGGCTGAAAGCACGGCACGGACCGCACCAGCTCGCCCAGAAATCCAGCAGGACAATGCCTTCGTGCACGGTATCGTTGAAGTTCTCCGCGGTGACAGTAACGGTTGCCATGGTTCTCCTCGAGTTAGTGGAAATCTCGCTACCTGCAACGCGCCAAGCGTGAGCGCTATTCCCATGAGATGGACCGAATATATACGAGTGGCCGCGTGCTGTATAAGCGAAGCGGCAGCCAGCCCGTTGCGTCCATCGGCTTTTCCTATTCGGTAACGGGCGCCTTCCTGGCCTAAAGTAGAGACTATGACCGCAACGTTAACCGAGGGCGTGGCTGATGTGGCCCGCCGCGCGCGCCAGGCGGCGCGTTCTTTGCGGGGGGCGCAAACCACGTCAAAAAATGACGCCCTTCGCCGTATCGCCGCGATTTTGCGCAGCGAAACCGCTCGTATTGTGGAGGCGAATGCCCAGGATGTAGCCCGGGAAGAAAGCCGGCTTTCCCCGGGCATGATTGATCGCCTCCTCCTGACTGCCGAGCGCATCGAAGGGATTGCCCAGGCGGTAGAACACGTGGTGGGCTTGGCTGATCCGGTGGGCGAAGTGGTACGCGGTTCGCGCTTAGCTAACGGGATGCGTTTGCGGCAAGTGCGGGTGCCCATGGGTGTGATCGGGATGATTTATGAAGCCCGGCCCAATGTCACGGTCGATGCGGCCACCCTGGCCCTCAAAGCCGGATCCGCGGTGATTTTGCGCGGGGGGAGCGCCGCCATCCGCACCAACGAAGTGCTGGTCGAACTCATGCGCCAGGCGGTAACGGAGGCCGGGTTCCCGGCCGACTGTGTGCAGACCATTGATGCTTTCGGGCGCGCAGGTGCCGTCGAACTGATGAAATTACGCGGCCTGGTGGACCTTGTTATTCCGCGCGGGGGCGCCGGCCTTATTCAGACGGTCGTGCGTGAATCCCTGGTCCCCGTGATCGAAACCGGGGTGGGAAATAATCATGTGTACGTGGATGCCAGCGCGGATGTGGAGCGGGCTAGCGCCGTCGTCGTTAATTCGAAAACGCATCGGCCGAGCGTCTGCAATGCGGCCGAAACGCTTCTGGTCCACGCGGATATCGCACCGGAATTTATGCCGCGGATTCTGCGCGAACTTCATGAGCGCGGCGTGACCTTGCATTGCGATGCGGCCGCGCAGAGCTTCGCGGGGGATATTCCCACGCAGGCTGCAACGGAAGAAGATTGGGAAACGGAATATTTGGCGCTGGAGATGGCCGTCGGGGTGGTGCCTGATCTTGAGGCGGCGCTCGCGCATATTGCCCGCTATTCCAGCGGCCATACCGAAGCTATTGTGGCCGAGGATCAGCGTGCCATTAATCGTTTCACCTCCGAGGTGGATTGCGCGGCGGTCATGGTTAATGCCTCGACGCGTTTCACGGACGGTGGCGAATTTGGGTTGGGCGCGGAAATTGGTATTTCCACCCAAAAATTGCATGCGCGCGGGCCCATGGGTCTGGAAGAAATGACCACGACGACGTGGATTGCAGAGGGCGAGGGGCATGTCCGATAAAGACGAACCGGTGCAAATTCCTTTCGACGAACGCAAGCACCGGCGTCGGCGGATCGGGGTGATGGGCGGAACTTTCGACCCGATTCACCACGGTCACCTGGTGGCAGCCTCGGAAGTGCAGCATCGTTTCGGGCTGGACGAGGTGGTTTTTGTGCCCACCGGCCGCCCGGCTTTCAAGCAGGGGCAGCACGTGAGCCCGGCCGAACACCGCTACCTCATGGCGGTTATCGCCACCGCCTCGAATACTCGCTTTACGGTATCGCGGGTGGATATTGAGCGGCGCGGCCTGACCTACACCGTGGATACCCTGCGGGATTTGCGTGAGGTCTACCCGGATGCGGATCTGTACTTCATTACCGGAGCGGATGTTATTCCGGAGATTTTGCGCTGGAAGAACGCCGAGGAACTGTGGGGGATGGCGCGTTTCATCGGGGTAACGCGCCCCGGGCACAATATTGACGTATCCGCGCTTCCTAAACACGCCGTGGAAATTGTGGAGGTTCCCGCCATGGCGATTTCTTCCACGGATGTGCGCGAGCGGGTGAAGGCCCACGAGCCCATCTGGTATTTGGTGCCCGAAGGCGTGGTGCAGCACATTAGAAAATACAAACTTTATGCCCAGCGCGAGGCACCGGGTAAACTTGACAAAGGACAGTCGTGCCGAGAGGAGAAGAAATGAGCGAGGGCGGGCGGCGCCTCACACGCAGCGAGATGCGCGAGCGCGGACTCCTAAAACCTCTCGAAGAAGGCGAAGCTTCGCCGGTAGAAGAATTGCGGCGCACCCGGGATATTCCGGTGGTGCGGGCAACGCGGCGGCGCGCCATTCTGGCCGAGCGTGCCGAAGCGGTTGAGGCAGCTGGGGCGGCTGAAGTTTCAGAAGCGGCTGAATTTTCAGAAGCGGCTGAAGGTGCTGACGTAGCTGAAATGGTGGCACCGCTGGCGGAAGACGAGGGCGCTCCCACCCAGGCATACGAACCTGTGAGCGCGGCCAAACCCCGCGCGATCCTTGAAGAATCCGCGCCCGCGGGGGAGCGCATCTCCGTTTTTGACCGTTTCGAAGCCGATACCGAGGCAAGTATTGGCGAAGAAGAACACTCGCTCATGCCGCCGTTTGCGGCTTCGGCAGCAGCTGCCGCGGTGGTCCCTGCCTCGCAAGTGGCCCCGGAATCGGTATCGGCTTCCGAGCCTGCTCCGGAACCGGAAGCGGCAGCGGAGTTTTCCGAAGGCGGCAGCCTGCGCGAACGTTTGCTTGCTCGCACCCAAAGCGATGCTTTGCGTGCCTCGGTTACGGAGCAGGAGCCGGTGCCGGCGGTGGTCGAAAATACCGGGAACGACGCCGCAGCGCCGTTCCCGCCCGCTTCCGTTCCCGCGGCGCAGCCGGATCCGCTCGCGCACGAATATGTAGACGAAGATGAACTTGACGACGAATCCTCCCCGCGCCGCTGGACGATGACCATGCTGCTGCTCATTGTAATTAGCGTGGTGCTTGGCCTGGTTATCGGGTTCTTCTTCCTCCAGCACGGCGCGCAGGCCGCGCCTGGTGATCTTGTGGCATCCAGCATTACCCCCGATATCAAGGAGATCTTGTGACAGCTTCGGACCGCGCGATTGAGCTCGCCCGTATTGGAGCCGCAGCAGCGGCAGAGGTGAAAGCAACATCGATTGAAGCTCTCGACGTTGGTGAGCGTTTCGGCATTTCCGATGTTTTCCTTATTATTTCCGGTGATTCGGAGCCGAAAGTGCGCGCCATCGTGGATCGCGTGGAGGAGAAACTCGACGAAGCCGGCGGGCAGCGCTTGCGCCGCGAAGGACTCACCTTCGACCCGCGCTGGGTGCTCCTGGATTACGGCGAACTCATCGTGCATATTCAGCGCGATGAGGACCGTGATGATTACGCCCTCGCGCGCCTGTGGGCCGATTGCCCGCATGTGGATCTTCAGCTAGATGATGAAGCTGTTATTACCGGAGCGCAGGTGCCCGCGGTGCCGGAGGTTGCTGCGGAATCCGAGGAACAAGGGGAACCCGGGGACTCCAGGGACTCTGAGGCGGTCGGTACCGCTGAGGTAGATGCATGAGTGCAGATCGCATCCTGCTCTGGCGCCACGGGCAAACTGATTACAACCTGGCCTGGCGAATCCAGGGCTCCACAGATATCCCTCTCAATGCGGTAGGCCTGGGCCAGGCACGTTACGTGGCTCCCTATATCGCCGCTGCCGGCCCGGCCCGCTTCGTGGCGTCCCCGCTGCAGCGCGCCTATGCCACCGCTCTCGAGGCCGCCAAGCTGGTAGGCCTCGAGGTGGCAACCGATACGCGTCTAGAAGAACGCTGTTTCGGACTTTTCGAGGGCCTGACCCGCACCGAGATTGCCGAACGCTACCCGCGCGAATTCGCGCAGTGGCGGGCGGGGGAGGAACCCGTAGGTGTCGGTGTGGAAACAAAGGAACACGTGGGCGCACGCGTGGCCGCCGCGATTAGCGAAGCCAGCGCGGATATGGACGGTGGCCTGCTGGTGGTAACCGCGCACGGCGCGGCGATCACCTGCGGACTCGGGGTACTCCTTGGGTGCGGGGCACAATGGCAAGGCCTGGGCGGCTTGGATAACTGCCACTGGGCCATGCTGCAGCGGCGTAAGAATGCGGAGTCGCAATGGCGCCTTACCGGCTTCAACCGTTTCCTCGCCGATGAGCACGATCCGGTGAAAAACTTTGAGGTCGAAGGGCCGGAAGGCTAAGCACTCACCTGCAAGAATGCGATGCTCGACACAAAATTCGGTTCTGATTTGCCAAGCGTTTCTTCTCCGACTAAAGTTCTATAAGTCGCTTGGGGCTATGGCGCAGTTGGTAGCGCGCTTCCATGGCATGGAAGAGGTCAGGGGTTCGAATCCCCTTAGCTCCACCAGGTTTCATTACACAAGGGTCGCCACAACCCCTCTAAGATTACTAGGTATCTTTTAGGATTGAATGAACTAATTGATAAGTTGAGGGTGGTCACGTGTGGCGGTTGTTCAGTCAGTGTAAAAAGTATCTTGATGCCTATATCCGTCCCCGCCAAAAATTAACTGAGCTCGAGCAACGCATCGATTTACTTGAGACACTACTTTTGCCTAAAACCTATGTAACCGAGAAAAGCCATTATTTAGCCTTACGGGAAAATCGGCGCCTCCTCCTACGTTCGGGGCTTTCGGCTCCGGATATTGGTTGGTTGAAAGAATCCCTCCGAGAGCGGGGCCTGGAACTGCAACGTATGCACGAGGTGCGCGGATATGATGGTTTACTTGAATACATAGCGGTCTATATTGGAACTCGGGGTAACATGCTGAAACCTCTACTCTCCGCGATGCATAACTTGAATGCTTCTGACCGCAGTTTTGATCTTCATATCGAGCGCTTCGCGAGAATTCAACAGAGCACCCTTACTCAGTTCTGTGCAGTTCTCTATAACTTGGGAGTGTTCGAAGCCTACAGCTACGACAACGAAGCAAAGCTAATAACGGTCAGCGTTGCCGCAGACGGCACTTACTACCAATTCTTCAACGGTGGATGGTTCGAAAGGTGGGTAGTTTTCCTCATCAGGGATGTTATTGCTGATATCCGCCAGACAACCGGGGCTCAGATACGTTCCTACCCCAATGTGGAGCTTCGTTTTCCGGATGGTACTATTCGTGAAATTGATTGCCTCATTCTTAGCGAATCGTCCATGTATTGGATCGAGTGTAAGAGCGGGGAGATCGATGCTGGAGTGAAAGCGCTTCGCAAGCTTATTAGTTCATATGGGATTGTCGGTTGTGAATTGCTCCTTATTCTGGGTTCCGACTCGTGGTACAAAGTGCAACGAGTCAGCGAAATGAGCGGGCTTCGTGTATTTGGAGAGCGTAAACTTCGAAAAAATCTGCGAGTTTTCCTAAGCGGGGAAGTAGCTTCTTGTGAGGCACACAGGGATAACGAAAAATGAAGATTCGCCATCAGCTGGGAGTAGTGGACGCCTCCGAGCACATCATCTATCGCGAACGCGAATTCGCCCGTCCCACGAATGTGCTTTTTGACGTGGACGGCACCCTCACGGACGCTAGCTCGCGGGTACTCCCGGAAAATATCCGCGCCCTGCAACAGCTCCACGCCGCCGGCATCCCGATTACCCTGGCGACCGGGCGTATCATCGCCGGGGCGGCCGATATCCTCACGGAAGCCGGGGTACCCGGATGGGTGGTGGCTGAAGGCGGCTCCATCGTCTGGGACGGGCACGCGGTAGTGCGCCGCCACCCGCTCGGCACCGCTGCCTATGCGCGCGCCATCCGCTTCGCGGAGGACCACCGCCTCGGCATAGTCGTCAATGGCAGCGAGAGCGTCGTCGTACAAAGTTTTGGGGCGCCCCTGTATGAGGACGTTATTTGCAACGCTTCCGCGGGGTGGGAACCGCTCCGCGGCGACGTCGCCGGCCTTGCGGCCGATACCATCACGAAACTCTCCTTCTCCGGAACCGAAACTGAACTGGACCGGCTTCGTGGACTCTGGCAGGAGGCGTTCCCCGGGGCGGTGCGTGGGCACGCGAATTTTGTTGATGTGGTGGCTCCCGGGGTGACCAAGTGGGAGGGAATTGAGCTGGCGCTGCGGGCGCGCGGGCTGGACGCGGCACACACTTTAGGGGTGGGGGACTCCGCCAATGACATTCCCTGGATGCGTGAAATCGCGCTGAGCTGTGCAATGCCGCAGGCCAGCGCCGAAACTACGGCCGCGGCTCGCTGGATCCTCCCCGCGGGTCCCGCGCCGGTTGCCGATCTGGTGGCGGCTGTGCTGCGGTGATATTTGCTGAGTGTCACTATTTTGCGCGTAAGTGAAGTATTGGAAACTAGCTCACATATCCACTATGTTATGGGGTATGAGTCACAATATTAAAGGAAGTGCGTTACCGCATGTGGTCATCGTCGGAGGTGGCTTTGCCGGTATCCAAGCGGCACGTGGCCTTCGCGAGGCACCCGTGCGGGTAACGCTCATTGATAAGAATCCGTACACCACGTTCAAGCCGCTGCTTTTCCAAGTGGCTTCGGGCGCGCTCAACGCGGGGGATATTACCTACAACCTGCGTGCATTGCGGAGCAAGCAGAAGAATCTGCGTTTCGTGCTCGGGGAGCTCCAGCACGTGGATACGGATAATAAAATCATCGAGCTCGATGACGAGCGCACGATGGCTTATGACTACCTCGTCCTCGCCACCGGTGTGAGCGCTGCTTACTTCGGTATTAAGGGCGCCGCGGAGCACACCTTGCCGATGTACACACGCGATGAAGCGCTTCAAGTACGCGACCGGCTTTACGGGCTGCTGGACGGCATGGACGCCGCCGAAAATGCCGGGCCATTCCGGGTTGTTGTGTGCGGGGCGGGCCCCACCGGCGTGGAAACCGCCGGCGCCATTGCCGAACTGCGCAATTTCGATTTCGAGACGCTCTATCCCAGCATCGATACCGAGCAATTTGAGATCATCCTCGTGGATATGGCACCCACGGTCCTCGGGCCTTTCGATGAGAAGAGCCGTAACGCCGCCCACCGCGCTCTCGAAGATCGCGGCGTGAAAGTGCTCCTCAACCAGGCCGTTTCCGCGGTGGAGGACAACCGTATCCTGGTGAAGAACACCAAGACGGAAGAAGAAGAGTGGATTGACGCCTCGCTGATCGTTTGGTCCTCCGGGGTGGGGGTTCCGCCCGAGGTCAAGGAATGGAGCGTGCCGCAAGGTGCGCGCGGGCGCATCCAGGTGAACGAACACTTCCAGGTGGAAGGGGTCGACGGCGTTTTCGCTGCCGGCGACGTTGCTGTGAGTGGCGAACGCGGGCTTCCGCAGCTGGCCCAACCTGCTATCCAGGGCGGGCGGCATATCGCCAAGGTCATCTCCAATAACCTGGCGGGCAGGGAAACCGAGCCTTTCGAGTACTTCGACAAGGGCACCATGGCCACCGTGGGCGTTGGTTTCGCGGTGACCGAAATTCCGCATCTGCCGGCCATTACCGGGAAGTTCTCCTGGCTCATGTGGAATGCCTTGCATATCCAGCAGCTCCAGTCCGGGCGGGAAATGTTCGCGACCTTTGCCAACCTCGCTTCGAAGTACTTCCTCTTCCCCAAGCGCCACGATGTGATCGTGGGGGATATCCACCCCTTCTCGCGGCGGGCGCGCCAGGGTACCGTAAGTGCCTCTCCGAAGCTGGATAGCGAAGAACTGGAGAAGGTCGGAGCGTAGGACACTGCGGTGATATCCGTAGTGCGGCGCCGATCCGGAACGTAGCGGGCCGGGGGGATGGCTACCTCAAGATTTTTCTGTCGTAACCTCATGCCATCATTCAGGTATGAATGAGATACTGCCAGAAGATGTCCAGGTAGCCCTATCCCTCGGCCCGCCCTCAGGTCCCGTGCTGGATCTGTCCTATTCGCGGTGGCCGCTACGAATAGCTACGCTTAGTTGGTACCTACCCGCCTCCGGCGGGTAGTGAGATGAATACGCGCGTTTCCACTTTCTTGGTATTTTAAGTGTGAAGTGCCTCGGGTCATGATCGCGTCGTGGCCATCGCTCGTTACGGAAGGAATACTCATGAGCGAACAGAATAACCAGTTCCCTGATAATAACCCCGGTTATGGTCAGCAGAGCGCCCAGCCGGAACAGCAGTCCTACCAGCAGGGCTTTGACCAGCAGAATCAGCAGAGCCAGCAGAATCAGGCGCAGGGCCAGCCCTATATCCCCGCCCCGCAGCAGGGCCAGTGGGCACCGTCAGCTTACTCAGCGCCGGGCTACGGCTACCCGCCGCAGCCCCAGCAGCCGCACAACCCTTCTGGTTTCGCGGCGCTGTTCTCCACGAACTTCTCCACTCGGGTAGCGCGTTCTATCGCGCCGATCATCATGATCCTCGCCTTTATCGTGGCCGGCTGCCATGTGCTCGTCTCGCTTTTCGCGATGATTAGCGTTTTCGGTGAATACACTCCCACCACGGTTGCGCTCGCCGGAGTCCTCAGCTTCCTCCTCAGCCTCGTGGTTGCTGTTCTTATTATTGGCGGGGCCCGGTTGCTCTGCGAAGCAGCCATCAAAGACGAACAATAAGCAGGTCTAGCACGCCTGGCCAGGCCGCGCGCTTCTCACCAGCCAGCTGCCCTGCCGCGCGAAACCCACCAGCGGGCTGATACATCGCGATGTATCAGCCCGCTGCGTCGTCGTAAGAATACGTGGGTATTGGACCGGATCTGTGCATTAAGCCGGCCATTATTTCGCATCTGCCCGGCCCATGCACCATACTGTGGCTATGACGTCTTACCGCCTTATTGCTTTTGACCTGGACGATACCCTGGCACCCTCCAAATCCGCGCTGCCCGAACGCATGGCGCGGGCCCTGCGGGCATTGCTGGATACTTACGAGGTATGCGTGATTTCCGGCGGGCAATTCGGGCAGTTCGAAAGCCAGCTCCTGGAAGGGCTGGACGGCACTCCCGCGGAGCTCGCGCGCCTCCACCTCATGCCCACCTGCGGAACCCGCTACCTTGTTCACGATGCGGGGCAGTGGCGCGATGTGTACGTCCGCAACCTCACCGCGGAAGAACGCCGGGACGCGGCACTGGCCTTGGAAGAAGAAGCGCGCCGGCTCGGCCTGTGGGAAAGCACTACCTGGGGGGAGATCCTGGAAGACCGCGGCTCCCAGGTCACGTTCTCCGCGCTCGGACAAAGTGCACCGCTGGAAGCGAAACGCGCCTGGGATCCGAGCGGGGAAAAGAAAAACGCGCTGCGAGAAGCTGTCGCAGCGCGTCTGCCGCACCTGGAAGTGCGCTCGGGCGGTTCAACCTCCGTGGATATTACCCGCAAAGGCGTGGATAAAGCCTACGGAATCGCAGAACTCTCCAAGCAAACCGGCATCCCCATCGCGCAGATGCTTTTTGTGGGGGACCGGCTCGATCCGGCCGGTAACGACTACCCGGTGACCCGGCTCGGCATTGATACCCACGCGGTACGGGACTGGACCGACACTGCCGAATTCATTGAGAACCTGGTGGGGCTGGCCTAAACCGCTGCGCGCGGGCCGCAAGCCTTGCCTGCAACGCGGGTCTAAGCGAGTTCGCCTAGGCGAGGGAACCGAGCTGCTCGGGAACAAAAGCCTCCCAGCCCTGTTCGCGTAGGGCCGCGCGCAATTCCTCCATGGCCGCGTCCAATTCGACTCCGGGCACATCCTTGCGTGCAGACGCAAAACTGGTGACGTTTTCGGAATCGGCGGGAATAACGTGCAGGTGGGTGTGGGGCACGCCCAGACCGGCGATGACCAGCATCGCCCGATCCACCCCGAAAGCCGCGATCTGGGCTTTACCGATCCGCTTGGCAACGATGAAAAGATGCGCCGCCGTGTCATCATCAAGATCGGTGAAGCGATCAATTTCCGCGCGTGGCACAACCAGAACATGCCCGCGGGCGTGCGGTTCAAGAGTTGCGAAAGCAACGCACACGTCGTCGGCCCAAACGAAACGACCCGGAATCTCGCCGGCAATAATTTTTGAAAAGACGCTCATGGCACCAGTCTAGCCGCCGGCTTTGCTGGCCCGTGGATGCCGGCTGCACGGGCCGCGGCCGCCAGCGCCGCCTTCCCGCTGTGGACGACCTGAGATTTGTCGTAGGAGAGAGCTACAATTGACCGAAGTCGACCGTCGAAAAGGAGTACCCTTGAGCGCTGAGGATATGACCCAGTTCCGCTACACCGCGGAGCTGGCAAATGAGATCGAAGCCCACTGGCAGGAACGCTGGGAAGAGGAAGGTGCCTTCTACGCCGCGAACCCGGTTGGGGATCTCGCGGGTGATACCTCGGCGCCGAAGTTCTTTATCCAGGACATGTTCCCCTATCCTTCCGGGCGCGGCCTGCACGTGGGCCATCCGCTCGGCTATATCGCCACGGATACCGTGGCCCGCTACCACCGCATGAAGGGTGAGAACGTCCTCTACACCATGGGCTATGACGCCTTCGGACTTCCCGCCGAACAATTCGCGGTACAAAACGGCAAGCACCCGGCCATCACCACCGCGGAAAATATTGCCAATATGGCCGCCCAGCTGCACCGCCTCGGGCTCTCCCACGATTCGCGCCGCGTTTTCTCCACCACCGATATTGAGTACGTGAAGTGGACCCAGTGGATTTTCACCAAAGTATTCAATTCCTGGTTTGACCCGGATTACCCGCGCCGGGACGGACGCGGCAACGGAGCTGCCCGGCCCATCGAGGAACTCGAAGCGAAATTCGCTAGCGGGGAAAAGGCCACTCCGGACGGTCGGCCCTGGGAGGAACTCTCCAAGAAAGAAAAGGCGGAGGCGCTCAGCGAATACCGCCTGGTTTACATCAAGGAAGCACCCGTTAATTGGTGCCCGGGCCTGGGAACGGTGCTCGCCAATGAGGAAGTGACCGCCGAAGGGCGCTCCGAACGCGGCAACTTCCCGGTGTTCCGGCGCAATCTCGCCCAGTGGATGATGCGGATCACCGCCTACGCGGATCGCCTCGTCAGCGATCTGGATACCATCGACTGGCCGGATAAAGTGCGAGCCATGCAGCAGAACTGGATCGGGCGCTCCCACGGCGCCACGGTTCGTTTCGAACTTTCTGACGGCTCCGGGCGGGTCCTGGATGTGTATACCACCCGCCCCGATACCCTCTTCGGGGCCAGCTTCATGGCCGTTGCTCCCGAACACGCCGCCCTGGGCGGGACCGAGCCGGGTGCGGAAGCCGATGCGCAGGCCCTCCAGGTTCCCGATAGCTGGCCGGAAGGCACCCGCGAAGAATGGACCGGCGGATACAACACCCCGCGCGCAGCGGTAGCGGCCTACCGGGCGCGCGCCGCCGCGAAATCCGATATGGAACGCACCTCGGATACCCACGAAAAGACCGGTGTTTTCTCCGGGCTCTTCGGGATCAACCCGGTCAATGGCGCCAAGGTTCCGGTTTTCGTGGCGGATTACGTGCTGGTCGGTTACGGAACCGGCGCCATTATGGCTGTTCCCGCTCACGATGACCGCGATTGGGCTTTCGCGCGCGAATACAATCTGGATGTTATTCGCACCATCGGCCCGGCGGAGGATCCGTACGGCCCGAACCTGGACGAAGGCGCCTACACCGGGGACGGCATCCTCGTCGATTCCGCCAATGAGGACATCTCCCTCAACGGCATGAGCAAAACGGAATCCATGGCCGCTATTATCGCCTGGCTGGAAGAACGCGGCGCCGGAACCGCAACCGTCACCTATCGCCTGCATGATTGGCTCTTCTCGCGCCAGCGCTACTGGGGTGAACCCTTCCCGATCATCTGGGATGAGGAGGGGATTGCACACGCGCTACCCGAATCGATGCTCCCCTTGGAGCTGCCCGAAATGGAAGACTTCTCGCCGGCGTCTTATGATGCCGACGACGCAGATTCGCTGCCCCAACCCCCGCTGGAACGCAATCCGGAATGGGTGAATGTCGAGCTTGACCTGGGGGATGGCCTCAAGAAGTACCGCCGCGAAACCAATACCATGCCGCAGTGGGCTGGCTCGTGCTGGTACGAATTGCGCTATGTGGATCCCACCAATGCCGATAGCTTCTGCGCCCCGGAAAATGAAGCCTACTGGATGGGCCCGCGGCCCGAGTCCGGGAACACCTCCGGAGGGGTGGATTTGTACGTGGGCGGCGTCGAACATGCTGTGCTCCACCTGCTGTACGCACGTTTCTGGCACAAGGTCCTCTTTGACCTGGGTTATGTTTCTTCCTCCGAGCCGTTCCACAAGCTCTTCAACCAGGGCTACGTACAGGCCTATGCCTATACCGATTCCCGCGGGGCCTATGTGCCGGCCGATGAGGTAGAAGAACGCGAAGAAAATGGGGAAGCGGTCTTCTACTACCAGGGGGAGAAAGTCAATCGGGAATACGGGAAGATGGGCAAATCCCTCAAGAACATCATCACGCCCGATGATATGGCCGACCAGTACGGTGCGGATACCTTCCGTGTTTACGAAATGTCCATGGGGCCCCTCGATGTTTCCCGCCCCTGGGATACCCGCGCGGTGGTGGGTTCGCAGCGCTTCCTCCAGCGGCTGTGGCGCAATATCGTTGATGAACGCACCGGCGAGGTGACGGTCAGCGATACCGCTCCCGATACCGAAACCGCGAAACTGCTGGCCCGCACCATCGCGGGTGTGGCCGACGATTACGACCATATGCGTATTAATACCGCGATTTCCAAGCTCATCGTGCTCAATAACCACCTCACCGGGCTGGAGGCGGTGCCGCGGGAAGCCGCCTGCGCTATCGTGGCGATGGTGGCCCCGGTGGCTCCCCATATTGCCGAAGAACTCTGGTCGCGTTTGGGCCAGCCCGGCCTGGTGGCGCGCGCTGCTTTCCCGCAGGTCAGCGATGCCTCGCTGCTGGTGGATGACACCGTGACCTGCGTGGTGCAGGTGAAGGGTAAAGTCCGGGCCCGCCTGGAAGTACCCCAGGATATTTCCGATGCGGATCTGACCGCTCGGGCCCTGGCGGAAGAACGGGTGCAGTCCTTCCTGGACGGCGAACCGCGCAAGATTATCGTGCGGGCACCCGGACTCATTAATATCGTTCCGTAAAGCGGATACTGGTTTGGGCGCGGGGCCGGGTTCAGACCCAGAATCCGGCCCCGGTCCGGAAGCTAGTTCAAGCTCGGAACTCGGGCACCAATCCAAGGGAAGGAACCCGCGGGAGTAAGGAGGACATCGTGGCACGTATGCGCATCACGACGCACGACTTTGACGGTAAACCGGCATGGCTTCTCAGCGCGCCCGGCGGAGCCAGTGCCCTCGTGGCGGCGCGCGGTGCCACCCTCCTCTCCTGGAGTCCGGACGGCGAGGTGTTTTCCGGGTACCGCAACGCTGCCGAATTGGAGGAGGCAGCCGGTGGGCGCGGGCTTATTGAGGCACCTTGGGTGGGTCCGCTCGCCGGTGGGCGCTACACCTGGGATGGGCAAAGCTACCAGCTGGAGGCGGATACTGCCGGGCGCTGCCTGCGTGTCCACAACTGCGAATTCCAGCGCGAACGCTCCGCGGATGCCCTTATTTTGCGGGCGGAACTTCCCGCGGTCACCGGGTACCCCTGGCCGGTGGGCCTACAAGTGGTGTACGCGCTGGGGGATTCCAGCGCGGGCACCCATAATCTTTCCGTCAGCGTGGAAGTAACGAACCGCGGTGAAAGCTGCGCTCCGGTGGCGCTTGCGTGGAACGGGTACATGCGTTTCCCGCAGCTCGCCTCCGTTTCAAAAATGTCGGCAACGGTCAGCGCTCGCACTAAAATTGCCGCCGACGCCCAAGGAATCCCGGCCCCCGGAGATGCCGCGCTCACCGGGGTGAGCACCCCGGTCGAGTGGCCGGTGCTCGGAGCTAGCCGGATCGACTCCACCTTTACCTCGCTGGTACCCACCAGTGACGGCATCGTGGCAACCGTCCTGACCGATCCGGCCCGCGAACGCGATATTATCCTCGCTCAGGAACCCAGCGAAGCACCCTATGTGCGGCTGTGGACCGGGGATACGCTGGAGCGCGGGGCACGGGAAGCCCTCCTGGTGGCCCCGGCTTCCGCCCTTCCCAATGCTTTTAATCGCTCGGATCAGGTGGGCCGGGTGGCCCTCGCCCCGGGCCAGTCCCGCAGCCTTACCGTCACCATCAGCTATCCGGCCGGCGCTAGCGGCGCCGCCCGAAAATCGAATTAATAATCGAGCGGCCCAGGGATCGCCCGGCGCTGCGCACCACCGAATCGATGGCGGCATCGCGGCGCCGCGCCTGGCGCTCAGCTTCCTTTTCTGCATTCCGCTGGGCCCGCTGGGCGGCCCGCTCGGCTTCTCGTTCCGCGGCTGCCAGCTTTTTTCTGCCTCGCGGGCGGCTTTCTTCGCCGCGGCCTCCTCGGCCCGCCGCTGCTCTTCCGCTTCTTTAGCTGCCGCTGCCGCGGCTTCCAGCTGCGCGCGCCGCTCGGCAACCGCGCGGGCCGCTCCCTCGCTCGCGGCCTCCCCGGAAAGAGGAGCAGGCCGAGGTGTTGCTCCGAGGGCGGTGCGCAAGGCAGCCGGGCTGGCCGGGCCCATGACGGAGCGCGGCGCCCATAGCCGAGTAGGGGCCACCGCCGTAGGGGCGCCGTCGTCGCCCAAACCCGTGACCACAGCTTCACCGGTCCCTAGCGCGGGCAGCACGGCCGCAATATCCAGGGGCGAGAAGGGGAAAGTTTTTGCCGTTTCGTTGAGAACCTTGACGTCCTTGGGGGTGTGGGCGCGCAGGGCGTGGTGAATCCGGGTGCCCAGCTGCGCGAGCACCGATTCGGGGATATCCTGCGGGGTTTGGGTGACGAAGAAAACACCCACACCCTTGGAACGGATGAGACGCACCACGCGCGTCACTTCGTCCACGAAATTCCGGGACGCACCCGAGAACAGCAAATGCGCTTCGTCGAAGAAAAATACCAGGCGGGGCAGGGGAGTATCGCCCACCTCCGGCAGGTCGGAAAAGAGCCGGCTGAGCACCCACATCGTGAACGTGGAGAAAAGTTCGGGCATATCGCGCACGTCCGGTAGCTCAAGGGCGGAAATAACACCGCGCTCGCCTTCGTGGGCAATGAGTTCGCTCGGGCTAAAGGAGGGACGCTGGAAAAACACATCGCCACCCTGCGCGGCCAGGGCGGATACCTCGCGCAAAATCACGCCGGCGGTCGCGGTGGAGACCCCACCGATACCGGAAAGTTCCGCCTTGCCATCCGTGGTCAAATAATGGAGCACCTCGCGCAGATCCTCCAGGGTGTACAGGCGCAGATTCTCCTGCTCCGCCCACGCGAAAACCAAGGCCAGCGCCGATTCCTGGGTGTCATTCAATTTCAGGGCCCGCGCCAGCAGCAAAGCACCGAAATCCTCCACCGTGGAACGTAGCGGCACCCCGGTAGTTTCGGTGAGGGAATACAGATGCAGTGAGAACGAGGCCCCCGTCCATTCCTGCCCCAAGGCGCGGGTGCGCGCCGTGAGCTTATCGGAAGCCGTGCCCGCCTCGCACAGGCCGGAAAGATCGCCCTTAATGTCGGTAAGGAAAACGGCCACGCCGGCCGCGCTCAGCTGTTCAGCCAGCAGCTGGAGGGTACGAGTTTTCCCGGTGCCGGTCGCCCCGCACACCAGCCCGTGCCGATTGAAACTCGCGAAAGGCAGCCGCACCAGCACATCGGGCCGCGGATTCCCGGCCGGGTCCAGGTAGGCGCCCAGGGTGAGAGCCGGGCCGGCTACCTGGTAGCTGCGCGCCACCTCGTTCGCGTAATCGTCTTTATTGGGTTCCGGGGATTGTTCCGGGGAGTCTTGCGGCGACGACGCCGCCGGCTGCACGGGTGGGTGCGTCTCTGCCGCGGTGGCGGTTTCAGTGGTGTTCTCTGTCGGCGTGTTTCCCGCAATATCGGATGCGGCCTGAGCCGTGGTGGTGGGCGGGGTATCAGTGGCAATTGTGGCGGCGAGGGCGGCATCGAGGCGAGCCTGGGCGAGTTCGGCTTCCGCGCGGGCAGCTTTAGCAGCGGCTTCGGCCGCCTCGGCGCGCAAGCGGGCAATATCGGCGTCGTTCATACCAATATTGTAGAGCGGCGATGCCTGAAACTATCCACAGCTGGCCAAACGTCGGCGTTATCCCCACGTGTGCCGGGGCGCCGGCACCAGGTGCGCGCGGGCGCGCATGATAGGCCCATGACTACCTCATTACCGCACCCAGCCCCGCGCCTCAGCCTGCCCCGCACCGATCCGATACCGGAGGCAGGCCTGGATCCGAGTGCGGGCGGGCCGCCAGGTAGAAGTCGGGGTGGGCCGCCGGGCCGGAGCGCGGTACGGGATTTCGCGGCTCTTGCCCTCGGTGCTGGTACCGGTGAAGATATCGCCGTGCTCACCACGCCCGCGCAAGCATCGCGGTGGCGCTGGTCTCCCCGAACACTTGGCGCTTTCGCCGTTGCTCTGTTGGGTGGGCTCCTCATTCTTGGGGTGCTGGCCTGGCTTGGGCGCGGGGGCGGTCCGGCCTCCGCTAGCCCCGCCGCGGTACCACCGGGGAGCAGCGTGGCCGGCCCGGTTTCTACCACTGAAGGCCCGGCCGTGGTTTCCTCAGGCCCGCCAGCTACTCCGGGTGTATCTCAAGGCGGAGCGGCGCGCGGCGAATCTGGGCCGGCCACCCCCACCGCGGGCGAATCCAGTCCCACAACTATCGTCGCCTATATTTCCGGTGAGGTGGCAACCCCGGGAGTATATAGCGCTCCCGGCGGAGCCCGGGTGAACGACCTGGTGGAATTAGCCGGCGGACTCACCCCGAGTGCGGACGGTGCCGCGATCAATCTTGCCGAACCCGTAACTGATGGCTCCCATATCCATATACCCGCACCCGGTGAAACACCGCGAGTGCTGTCCGGTTCGGGAGGCAACGCGAACCCGGGTGGGAGCGGTGGCAGCAAAGGCGGAAAGAATGGAGGCGCTGGAGGTGGAGGCGGCGGGGCCGCTGGCGGGGGATCCGGGAAAAGTAATTCCGGTGCTCTCGTTAACCTCAATACTGCCTCTGCTAGCGACTTGGAGACCCTTCCCGGGGTAGGCCCGGCCACCGCCCGGGATATTCTCAGCTGGAGGGAAAACAACGGTCCTTTTACCTCCCCGGAGGATCTTCTCGAGGTCCCCGGTATTGGGCCAGCTAAATTCGATAAGCTGTCCGCCTTGGTGACAGTATGACCGACGTTCGCGCCCGCGCCCGTACTCGTACCTGCACCCATACTCGTGGCAGCCAGCGCTGCTCGGCATCTGCGAACGCGGGCCACGGCCAAGATATGCGCCTTCTTCCACCGGCTGGTGCAGCTCTGGGCGGGGCGTGGGCGGCGCTGAATGGGTACGCGCAGTTCGCGTTCCTCGGCGCCGGCCTGTGTCTGGCGGCAGCCTGGGCGGTAGCCGGTCGTGCCCGTTTCCGTCCGCAGCTGCGCGGGAGGGCAAGCGGGGTAGTCTTGGGCATCCTCGCGGTGGCGTGCACGGGGAGTGCTACCAGTATCGCCGGGCTGCTCGTCCTCTCCGGGGCACATATCCCAACAACCAAGGCAAGCGTGGAACTGGAAGCCGTTATCGCGACCCGCCCGGAGCCCTCCACCACGCCGTGGGGAGAAGAGAAATGCACGGCACTCCTGCGCCCTAGCACAATCACCACCGCGGGCCCGAACGGGGTGCGACTCGATGTCGGCCCGCGTGCGCGTATCCGCGCGGAGCTTCCCTGCACCGCATTAGCTGGCCAATATGTGATGGGCCACGGCCGCCTCACCGCGGTGGAAGGGCGGCGTGAAAGTGCCCGCTGGTCCGGGTCCGCACTCCAACTAAGTGGAAGCGGCGCACTCAGTGCGCGCGTTGTCCACCGCATCGATACTGCGCTCGCCGCGCTGCTTTCTGCCCGCCCGGAGCACGCCCGCGGCCTCATTCCCGGGGTAGCGCTAGGCGACGATACCCGGGTATCACCAGAACTTGAAGAAGCCATGCGCACAACCGCACTCACTCACCTCATTGCGGTATCCGGGGCCCATGTCTCGCTCGTCCTCGGCCTCATTATTATGGCGGTTGGCCGGGCCCGGCCCTTACGCACCGCCCTCGCCGGAGCGGTTGGTTTAGGCGGACTGGTGATTCTGGTGGGCCCCGCACCCTCAGTTATCCGCGCGGCACTCATGGGCCTGGTGGTGCTGGCGGCACTCGGAATGAACCGCCGTAGCCAAGCCATCAATGCCCTGAGCTGCGCGAGCATCGCGGCTGCCCTTATTGATCCCTGGCTCGCAACCGGCTACGGTTTCCTGCTTTCCGCCAGCGCCACCCTCGGAATTATCTGCGGGGGATACCGGCTTACCGACTACCTCACCCGGTTCTTTCCGGCCACCCTGGCCCGGGTCATCGCTATTCCTCTGGTAGCCCAACTATCTTGCCTACCCGTACTCCTCCTCTTTACCGAAGCCGGGTCGCTCTGGGCGGTGCCCGCCAATGCCCTTGTGGCACCCGTGGTCGCACCACTGACCATTTTCGGACTCGTCGGCGCGCTCACGGCCCCGCTATTCCCCATGCTCGCCAGTCTCGCCATCTCCGGTGCCGCTTTATCAACGTGGTGGATTGACCAGGTAGCCCGCCTGCTCGCCTCCCTACCCGGATCGGGAATTCCCCTCGTTCTTGCCGGCATCGGTCATATATGCGCGGTTCTGGCGCTCCTGGTGGTGCCCCGCCTGAGTGCGGTCATTATTCTTGTGGGCGCGCTCGCGGCTCTCGGGTTATCGCGCTGGCCCGGGAGCCCAGCGATTCCTCCCAACTGGACGGCGGTGCAATGCGATGTGGGCCAGGGATCAGCTTTCCTCTACCGGGTGCGCGGATACACAATCATGATCGACGTGGGGCCGCAAACCCCAGCTGCTGCCCGGTGCTTGGCAGATGCTCAGGTGAGCCATCTTGACCTGCTCATCCTCTCCCATTTCCACTCCGACCACGTAGAAGGATTACGTGACGTTCTCACATCCACCACCATCAGCGCGGTATGGATATCACCAAATTCCGCCCCGAAGCCCCAGTCTCGCACCGCCCTGGAACTGCTCGAATCGCACTCCATTCCGGTTAGTGTGGTAGCCGCGGGAACAACACTGCGGGTAGATAATGTGCCCATTGCTCGGATTCTCAGCCCGCGGCCGGGTGCGCGTAGCATTCCCGAGGAAGCTAATGCCGATTCCCTCGTTGTTCTCCTCGATGCCGAGGGAGTGGATAGCCCGCGCCGGGCCGGCGGTAGCAGCTCGGCCCGCGGCACTAGCTCGCCAGGCGGCACTAGCATGGTCAGCGGCAGTAGCTCACCCAACGGCACCACCATGGCCGCCCAGCGCATTGTGGTTCTCGGCGATGCGACTGCCCCGGCCCAGGAACGCCTCGTGGGCGCGGTTGGGCCGGTTGATATCGCCGTCGTCGCCCATCACGGAAGCGCGGACCAATCCGAGCGCCTCGCCCGTGAACTTGACCCCGCAATTGCCCTCATATCCGTAGGCGAGAACAGCTACGGGCACCCCTCCGCGCGCGTCTACGAACTCTATGCCGGCGCGCACATCTATCCGACTCTCACGTGCGGGGCAATAGCGTGGGCGGAAGGTGAGCTGGTATCGAAGTGCGCGGAACCGGTGCGGCCACCTGCCGTTCAGCAGGTGAGTTATGACATGAGAGAATGGAACCATGGCAGCCAAAGAACGCACGGTCGGGTACGACGCCCTCCGCTTAGAACCGGTCATCCTCATTATTAGTGCAGAGCCGGTGCTGGCCGAGCGCGCCTGGGCCCGGCTTGTAAGCCTCGCTCGCCAAGAACACCCCGAGGTGCAGGTCGTGCGCCTAGACGCCGCATCCTACGAGCGCGGCTCCCTCGCCCTCCACACCTCACCCTCACTTTTCGGGGACCACCGCATCGTCGTCGTGACCGGCGCCGAACACATGAATGACGCGTTCCTCGCGGAAATGCTCGCCTACCTCCCGCAGCCCAACGCGGATATCCCCGTGATTATCCAACACGGGGGAGGCACTCGCGGCAAAAAACTCCTCGACGCCATCGCGGCGGGGGGCTGGCAGGTAGCCCGCATCGAAAAAATCAAACGCGATGATGATAAAGCGCGTTTGGTGACGGCGGATGTGCGGGCCGCCGGGCGCAAAATCACGGACGGCGCGGTGCGGGCCCTCGTTGATGCCCTCGGCCAGGACCTGCGCGAACTCCTCAGCGCTACCGCCCAGCTCCTCGCCGATGTGGAGGGGATGATCACCGAAGATCATATTCGGGATTTCTACGCCGGGCGCAATGAAGCAACCCCCTTTGAGATCGCGGACGCGGCCCTGGCCGGGCGCACCGGCCAAGCTTTAGCGCTGGCCCGCCACGCCTTCGCCACCCGAGTCAACCCCGTCCCTATCGTGGCCGCGCTCGCGGCGAAACTGCGCCAGCTCGCCATCGTCCAAGCGCCGGGAATCAGCCAGAAGGAATTGAAAATGGCGCCCTGGCAAGCCCAACGGGCTCGCCGGGAAGCCCGCGGATGGAGCGACGCCGGGCTCGGGCACGCCATCCGAGCCGTGGCGCTCGCCGATGAACAGGTCAAGGGTGCCTCCCGCGATCCGCAGTACGCCGTAGAACACGCGATTATTGCTATCGGGCGCGCCCGGCGCGGCAGGTAGTATCCGGCGCGGTCGATACGCCGGGCCGCAGTCTCACACTTTCCGGCGCGCTCAGGCCCTTTCGGGAAACGTGGAATAATAAGGGATGTCCCGCGGCGGCGCGACAATGGCGTATCTGGAGCGCCGCCCACGCAGAACGCAGCACGGCAGTGCTGTACTGAGGAGCACTTTATGCTTGTTGGAATACCTAAAAGTACCCGCTCGGGTGACCCCCTGGTGGCGGGCACCCCCGATACCGTAGCCAAGCTCATCGCTTTGGGCTACGAGGTCGCGGTGGAAACGGGGGCGGGGGAGGCATCGTCCTACCCCGATAGCCAGTACGAAAGCGCGGGCGCACGCCTCGTCTCCGCACAAGAAGCCTGGGCCGCGGATATTGTGTTAGCCACCGACGCCCCGGATATCAGCTACCTTGACCGCATGAGCCGCGGCGCCACCCTCATTGCGCGCATGAACCCGGCCGGCTCACCCGAACTTATCGAGGAACTTTCGCGCCGCGAACTCACGGCCCTGGCGCTTGACGCAATTCCGCGTATTTCCCGCGCCCAGTCCATGGACGTACGGTCCTCCATGGCTAATATTTCCGGCTACCGGGCCGTGATCGAAGCAGCCTCCCACTTCGGGCGGCTTTTCACCGGCCAGGTCACCGCCGCCGGTAAAGTTCCCCCGGCCACCGTGTACGTTATCGGAGCGGGCGTTGCCGGGCTCGCCGCGGTCGGCACCGCCAATTCCATGGGCGCAATCGTTAAAGCAACGGACGTGCGTGCTGATGTGGCCGAACAGGTCCAGTCCATGGGCGCCGAATTCGTCGAGATCCCGGTGCGCCAGGAATCCGCGGACGGTTACGCCCGCGAAATGACCGCGGATCAGGCCAATGCCGCCGGGGTTGTCTACGCCCGGGAAGCCGCCGCCGCGGATATTGTTATTACGACGGCGCTCATCCCCGGCAAGCCGGCCCCGCTCCTTTTGGACTCTGAGGCAGTGGCCGCCATGAAACCCGGCAGCGTTATCGTGGATTTGGCGGCGGCCAACGGCGGAAACGTGGCCGGCACCCGCCCGGGAGAAATCGTCCACACCGCCAACGGCGTCACAATTATCGGCTACGAAGATCTCGCCTTGCGCCTGCCCGGCCAAGCTTCCCAGCTTTTCGGGCAGAACCTCGTCAACTTCCTCAAACTCACCACCCCGCAGAAGGATGGCCAGCTGGTCCTGGATACCGAGGATGATATTGTGCGCGGCATTCTGGTCACCCTCGGGGGAGCGGTGGCCTGGCCACCCCCGCCCATCAAGGTCTCGGCCGCCCCGGCCGCGCCCCCGGCGCCTCCCGCACCTCCGGTTGCGCCCGAACCGGCCCGCCCCAGCGCCGTGCGCTACCTGTGGGCCGGCCTGGCAGCGGCGGTAGCGCTGTGGATTCTCTTCACGGCCCCGCCGAGCATGACCTCGCATTTCATCGTGTTCATGCTGGCCTGCGTGGTGGGCTTCTACGTCATCACCTCGGTGACGCACGCGCTGCACACCCCGCTCATGTCCGTGACGAACGCGATCTCCGGAATCATCGTGGTGGGGGCAATCCTCCAGCTCGGTTCCGGGCATATAGCCGTGACCATCCTTGCCGCCATCGCCCTCACCATCGCATCCATCAATATTTTCGGTGGATTCCTGGTGACCGCGCGCATGCTGTCTATGTTCAAGAGGAGCTAAGCCGTGCTCACCACTATTAACGACGTTGTCACCCTCGCCGCCCCGAGCTTGGGCGGTCTCAAGGTCGCTGCTAGCGTGCAAACCGTCGCCTACCTGGTGGCGGCCCTGCTCTTCATCCTCGCCCTAGCCGGGCTTTCCAAACAGGAAACTGCGGCGAAAGGCAATATTCTGGGCGCCATCGGAATGCTGCTGGCCCTTGTTGCCACGATTATCGCGGTCCTCGCTTACCCCACGGAATCTTCTTCCGTTGTTATTGTGCTGGTGCTCGTGATTGCTCTCGTGGTGGGCGGCGGCATCGGGATCTGGCGGGCCCGCACCGTAGAAATGACGGGCATGCCCGAACTCATTGCCCTGCTGCATTCCTTCGTGGGTGCGGCAGCGGTGCTGGTGGGCTACAACTCTTTCCTCCAGCAACCCGGGGAAGATTTCTCCCCCACAAATGCCTTCCATATGGGCGAAGTGGGCTTGGCGGTGTTCATCGGCGCGATCACCTTCACCGGCTCGGTATGCGCCTACCTGAAACTCGCGGGGAAGATCCCCGGCAAGCCGCTGGTGCTTCCGGCCCGTAATCTCCTCAATCTGCTCGCGATCCTGGCGTGCCTGGGACTTATTATTTGGTTCGCCTGGACCCGCGGGGTGGGGGCCGGCCTCATTCCCCTCATCCTCATCACGATTATTGCGCTGCTGCTCGGAGCACATATGGTGCTCGCGATCGGCGGTGGCGATATGCCCGTCGTCGTATCAATGCTCAATTCCTACTCGGGTTGGGCGGCAGCGATGGCCGGCTTCACCCTCGGCAATGACCTCCTTATCATTACCGGAGCGCTGGTGGGGTCCTCGGGCGCGTACCTCTCCTACATCATGTGCAAGGCCATGAACCGTTCCTTCATTTCCGTGATCCTCGGCGGTTTTGGGTCCGACGGCGCAGTTACCGGGGAGGCGCGTGACTATGGCAGCCACACGGAAACCACCGCGGCGGAGGTGGCCCAAGAACTCGCGGACGCTAGCTCGGTGATTATTGCCCCGGGTTACGGTATGGCCGTGGCCCAAGCCCAATATCCGGTGGCGGAGCTGACGAAGAAGCTGCGCGATAACGGAACCGAGGTGCGTTTCGCTATCCATCCGGTGGCCGGGCGCCTGCCCGGGCATATGAACGTGCTGCTGGCCGAAGCGAAAGTCCCCTATGACATCGTGGAGGAAATGGACGATATTAACGATTCCTTCGCTGATACCGATGTCGTGCTGGTTATCGGGGCGAATGACACTGTCAATCCTTCGGCTTCCGAGCCCGGTTCGCCCATCGCGGGTATGCCGGTGCTGCATGTGTGGGATGCCAAGAAGGTGATCGTATTCAAGCGATCCATGGGCAATGCCGGCTATGCCGGAGTGCAAAACCCGCTGTTCTTTAATGAGAATACCGATATGCTGCTCGGCGATGCCAAGGCATCCGTGGATGCCATCAACGCGGCTTTCCCCGGTTAAGGTAACTCTGCTCCGCGTCCCAACCCGGGCGCGGCCGGGGCGAGCTGCACAACTATAACCGCTTAGGGAATCCCTCAGTTAGCGCAGGTGGCCGGAACACCTTTCAGGTTCCGGCCACCTGCGCTACATGTATATCGCGGAAATACCGGAATGCATGAGCCAAAATTCCACATATGAGACGGGGATCACGTTATAATGAAGGTGTCAATTACCGTGGAATGAAGAAGAAAGGAGGAAGGAATATGCGTTCGAAGAGGTATTTCTATTTCTCGCAACTTGCACTCGGAGCTACTCTGGGAGGCTGCATTGCGAACATATTGACAGATAACCGTTGGTACGATTTCACTCTGATTCCCGCCCTTGTCACTCTTGCGTTACTCGGCCTTGCGCTGTGGCAGCGGCACCGTGAAAACGAAGTACGCGCTACGCTGCGCCGTTTGGAAATAGAACGCCGCGGTTTGGAAGCGGAACGAGAAGGCGAGCACGAAGGAGAAGAATGAGAAAATTCGCGCCGGATGCGAACGGATATGAAAAGCGGCTGGAACGCCTGGGTTCCAGCCGCTTTTCTCTAAGCATCAGCGCGGTAGAGATAACAGATACAACCGCGCCAGAGGTCCGGCCTGCATGGCCGGAGCATAGCCTACTTGGCCAGTGCGTTCACGCGCTTAGCAAGCTTCGACTTGCGGTTCGCTGCCTGGTTGCGGTGAATAACACCCTTGGACACAGCCTTGTCCAGCTTGCGGGAGGCCGCGGCCAGGAGGGTTTCCGCCTCTTCGGCATTGCCGGCTTCCACGGCAAGGCGAGTCTTACGGATGTAGGTCTTCAGTTCCGACTTAACGGCCTGGTTGCGAAGGCGACGCTTCTCGTTCGTCAGAACGCGCTTCTTCTGCTGCTTGATATTAGCCAATGAAATATCTCTTTCGGTCAATCGCTAGGCGATAGATGAATATGGTCGGAGAGGGAAGCGTTCCTCGTAGGACTGCGGGCGTGGGGCACCCGTGGTTGTTACGAAAGAACAAGGACTTGCCACCCGACCGGTGAAAGTCCATCTCCAAACACTACCAGAATCAGGCGGTTTCGCGCGAGACCCCAGTGTGAATCCCCTCTCCCGCGCGCTTGTCCAGCAGCGTATTCAGGAACGTGGTGACAGCGGGAAGATTCGCGATGCGGCGCAGGGTGACGGTGGCACCTGACGTCGTCGTCACAAGAAGGGAACCGGAGGTCCCGGTACCTGAAGGTTGCGCATCCACCCGTGCCACCGCGGCGAGCGGAAGATCATGCCCGAGCTTCGTGAACACCCCGCGCCGGGTAATAATCCTGCGGTTGGTAATACTCACCGTGCTCATATACCACTGCAGCCACGGCCACCCGGCAATCGCAATAAGCGCGAGAACCCCGGTCGCCACCACCAGCCACCCGGCCAGCGGCTGCCACCGAGCCGGCAGCGCTACCACTCCGAGCATCGCGAGGAACACCACCGCCGCGGCACCGAGCGCCCGCGGCAGCAAATGCCGGGCATCGGGGTGCATGTGGACAAGGAGTTCTTCGCCGGTTCCGAGTAGTTTTTGCGACAGAGGCATACTAACCATCGTGCCACAAAGAAAACGCGGGCGTGTGAAGCGGCCGATAGCGTGGGGGAGAGAAACGCGAAGCTACGCGTTACGGTACGACGCCGCGCCCAACTGCCAGCCGGCGCCTAGCTGCCAGCGCCGCGCATTCCTCAGTTATCCAAGCCGTAGCCACGCGCGGCCAGCTCCAAGCAGGCCAGCGATTCGTCATGCGAAGTAGCCTGCACTGAAATCATGAGCTCATCGGCCTGCGCATCGCGGGCGAACTTTCGCAGATACTCACCCACCTCGGCCGCGTCCCCCACCGCGGTGTAGCGCAGCATATCGAGGATTTGGCGGGCTTGCGCGCTGTCCATCACCGCATCAAGATCCGCATCGGATATATCGCGGCCCGGCGCCCCGCGCAGCAGCATATTCCGGACCCGGGCCCGCTTGACCCGCTCGAATTCACGGGCGGCTGCCTCCGAAGTTTCTGCGGCGGTCACATTCACCGCCGCAATAACATAGGGCTCGGCCAGCTCCTCCGAGGGCTGGAAATTCTCCCGGTAGTGGCCGATAGCCTCGTGGAGCAGGCGCGGAGCGAAATGGGAAGCGAAAGAATAGGGCAGGCCTAACTGCGCGGCCAGATCCGCTCCGAAAAGCGAAGAACCCAGAATAATGAGGGGTACGTGGGTGCCTTGGCCTGGATAGGCCGCCACCCCCGGCACCCGGGAGGTATCCCCGAGGAACCCCTGGAGTTCCACCACATCGCGCGGGAAGTTCTCATAAGCGCTGGCATCACGGCGCAGCGCGTAGAGGGTACGGCTATCGGTGCCCGGCGCCCGCCCGAGCCCTAAATCAATACGCCCCGGATACATGTCCGCCAGCGCCCCGAATTGTTCAGCAATGACGAGCGGGGAATGGTTGGGGAGCATTACCCCGCCCGCGCCCAGCCGAATCCGGGAGGTATGTGAGGCAACGTAGCCGATGATAATCGCGGGGGAGGAGGAGATCACCGTGGGCATATTGTGATGCTCGGTGTACCACACCCGGGTGTAACCGGCGGCTTCGGCGCGCTTAGCGAGGTCCACGCAGCGGTGCAGGGCCGCGGCCGGAGCTTCGCCGTCGTACCGCGTAGCGAAATCTAACACTGACAAAGGAACATTCATGGCAAACTCCCGTGACCGATATATCCATATCCATTATGGTCCAAGGACTATACTTGAGCAGAGTTTATTGTGAAGGAGAGACGTGCCTATTTCTTCCGCTGAGGAATCGCGCGCCATTATTCCGGGCGCGACGGCGCCCGAGCGTATCCGAAATTTTTGCATTATTGCGCATATTGATCACGGAAAGTCCACGCTGGCTGACCGGATGCTCCAGCTCACCGGGATTGTGGAGCAGCGCGAAATGCGTGATCAATACCTGGACCGGATGGATATCGAGCGTGAGCGCGGCATCACCATCAAATCGCAGGCCGTGCGTTTGCCGTGGTCGGTGGAAGGGAAAGCCTACGCTCTCAATATGATCGACACCCCGGGCCACGTGGACTTTTCTTATGAGGTCAACCGTTCGCTGGCGGCCTGCGAAGGTGCGGTGCTGCTCGTGGATGCCACCCAGGGAATCGAAGCGCAAACCCTGGCCAATTTGTATATGGCCATGGAAAACGATCTCACTATTATTCCTGTCCTCAATAAAATCGATTTGCCTTCCGCGCAGCCAGAAAAAATCGCGGAAGAAGTGGCCTCGCTCCTGGGTGTGGAACCGGAAGACTGCCTGGCAGTCTCCGGGAAAACGGGGGAGGGTGTGCCCGAGCTGCTCGACCGGATCGTCGCGGAGGTTCCCGCGCCGTCGGGGCGCCCGGACGGTCCGGCCCGCGCCATGATTTTCGATTCTGTTTACGATATTTATCGCGGGGTCGTTACCTATGTGCGTGTGGTTGATGGTGAGCTGACCACCCGTTCGAAGGTGCGCACCATGGCCACCCGCACCGAACACGAACTCCTGGAACTGGGCGTGATTTCCCCCGAACCCACGCCCACTACCGCGCTGGGCGCCGGGGAGGTCGGCTACCTCATCACCGGCGTGAAGGATGTGCGCCAAACCCGCGTGGGGGATACCGTGACCGGCGCTCGAGAAAGCGCCACCGAAGCCCTGCCCGGCTACCTCGATCCGAAACCGATGGTGTACTCCGGGATTTACCCGATGGACGGCTCCGATTTCCCGAACCTGCGCGAAGCGCTGGAAAAACTCAAGCTCAATGACGCTTCGCTGGTTTACGAACCGGAAAGCTCGGTGGCCCTCGGTTTCGGGTTCCGCTGCGGCTTCCTGGGCCTGCTCCACCTGGAGATTATTCGCGAACGCCTCGAGCGGGAATTCGACCTCGATATTATTGCCACCGCGCCCTCGGTGATCTACCGGGTCATCACGGATGCCGGTGAAGAACTGACCGTCACGAATCCTTCGGAATTCCCGGAAGGGAAAATTCGCGAGATTTACGAACCGACCGTGCGCGCCACGATCCTGGCTCCTTCCGATTACGTGGGCTCCATTATGGAGCTGTGCCAGGAACGGCGCGGGGCGCTCCAGGGTATGGATTACCTCACCGCTGAGCGGGTGGAGATTCACTACGTGCTGCCGCTGGCGGAGATCGTCACCGATTTCTTTGACCAGCTCAAGTCGCGTACGAAGGGCTACGCTTCCCTCGATTACGATATTGCCGGTGAACAGCCCTCCGATCTGGTCAAGGTGGATGTGCTGCTCAATCACGAGCAGGTCGATGCTTTCTCCGCGATCGTCCACAAGGACAAGGCCTACTCCTACGGCAATGAGATGACGAAGAAACTCAAGACCCTCATCCCGCGCCAGCAATTCGAAATTCCGGTGCAGGCCGCGGTGGGTTCGCGCATTATCGCCCGCGAAACCATCAAGGCGCTGCGTAAGGACGTGCTCTCCAAGTGCTACGGCGGCGACGTCTCGCGTAAACGCAAGCTGCTGGAGAAGCAGAAGGAAGGTAAGAAGCGCATGAAATCCATCGGGCGCGTGGACGTGCCCCAGGAAGCTTTCGTGGCGGCTCTCACCTCCGAAGCACCCACGGGGAAGTAGATATGTCCGAGCGTCCCGAAGATTTACGCGCGGCTCACCCGGATGCCGCGCCGCCCCAGCACGACGGCGCAGCCGGGCCCTCCGCACCCGAGCGCTCCCAATGGCGCATCCGCTCCTTCTCCTTGCGCGGTTCGCGCCTGGGTGCGCGCCACGAAGAAACGGTGGCCCGCCACCCCGAACTTTTTGTGCCGCTGGCACCCGGACCCCAGGCCACCACGGTAGCCTTGGATGCCCGCTGCGACCTCGGGGAAGTTTTCGGCCGCGAGGCCCCGCTCGCCGTGGAAATCGGCCCCGGTTCGGGCGAGCACGGGGTTTCTTTTGCCCAGCGCCACCCCGAATATAATGTGCTGCTCGTGGAAGCCTGGGCTCCCGGCGCGGCGCGCTGCGTGGCCAGTATTCTGCGCGCGGGCGCCACGAACGTGCGGGTGCTGGAGGCCGATGCCGCCCAAGCGCTCCCCGTCCTCTTTGGGCTGGAATGCGCGGGCCTGGCTCGCGGGGAGGATGTGACTGCTTGCGGGCCGGCGCGCAGTGCCACCCATCCGAATGCCGCGAATCCGCGCGCCGAGCAGGTATGGACTTTCTTCCCCGATCCCTGGCGTAAAGCCCGCCACCATAAGCGCCGTCTGGTTGCCGCGCCTTTTGCCACGGTGGTGGCCGGAATGCTCCGGGAGGGGGGCGCCTGGCGGCTGGCCACGGATTGGGATAATTACGCGTGGCAGATGCGCGACGTTGTCGAATCATCCCCGTATTTCACGAATCCGCACGCCGGTGAACGCCCGGACCCCGCGGATCCCACCCCGGAACGCGGCGGTTTCGCGCCGCGCTGGGAGGAACGCGTGCTCACCCGTTTCGAGGAGCGCGGTATCGCGGCCGGGCGCACCATCCACGATATTCTCGCGCTGCGCACCGCGCTGGAACCCGCGGCGCGCGAGCATACCGGTGCCGCAGCACCCGCGGATACCGATACCGCGGCGCGAGCCTAGGCTCCCATGGCGTCCCTTCCGCACGGCGAGCCGGCCCCGGCCTCCGGCGCGCTCCCGAACCCGGATGTGAACGCCGGGTTTTCCGCCTACGTCCACATTCCTTTTTGCACAGTGCGCTGCGGCTATTGCGATTTCAACACCTACACCAAGCCGAGCTTCGGGCCGGGCGCGGGCCGCGATGATTTCCCGGCGTCCCTCGCCCGCGAAATAGCGCTCTCGCGCGAGGTCCTCGATACCGGCACCAACCGCGCTGCGCTGCGCACGGTTTTCTTCGGGGGCGGTACTCCCACGCTGCTGGACGCCGGGCAGCTCGTCGCGGTGCTCGCGGAGCTCGAGCGCGCTTTCGGCTTGACCGAGGGCGCCGAAATCACCACGGAATGCAATCCGGAATCCGTGGACCGCGCGGCTCTCGCCACCCTGCGGGCCGGCGGTTTCACCCGCATCTCCTTCGGGATGCAATCGGCTGTGCCCGAGGTGCTGCGCACCCTCGACCGCCAACACAGCCCCGGCCAGGTCGAACGCGTGACCGGCTGGGCTCGCGAGCTGGGCCTGGAGTATTCTCTCGACCTTATTTACGGGGCGCCCGGGGAAACGATGGAGCAGTGGCGTACCTCGCTCGCGGCCGCCCTTGCCCTCGAACCCGCGCATATCAGCGCCTACGGGCTCATGGTGGAACCGGGCACCAAAATGGGGATGCAGGCCCGCCGCGGCCTTATCAGCCTCCCCGATCCGGACGAGCTCGCCGATAAATACGAGGTCGCCGACGATATCCTCTCCGCAGCCGGCTACTGCTGGTACGAGATTTCGAATTGGGCCCGCCCCGGCCACGAATGCCGCCACAATTGCTATTACTGGGAGAACGCGAATTGGTGGGGGTACGGCCCCGGCGCCCACTCGCATATTAACGGGGTGCGGTTCTGGAACGTCAAACACCCGCGCGCTTACGCGGATCGGGTCTGGGCGCGCGGAATAGGGAACGACGACGGCGCCGCCGCGCTCCGCGCGCCGGGCGAGGCAGCCGCGAGCCAGCCGGCCATTACTTCGCCGGCCTTGGAGCGAGAAGTTCTCAGCCCGGCCGAACAACGTGAAGAAAAAATCATGCTCGGTATCCGGATGAGCCGCGGAATTGATATTCCCGCCGGCGTGGAAGCCGCGGTAGTGGAGGGCCTGGTTCGGGACGGTTTAGTGGAGGCAGAAAGCGCCCGCGCCGGGCGTCTTGTTCTGACCCGGCGCGGGCGGCTCCTGGCTGATACCGTGACCCGGGCGCTCTGGTAGCGCGGGGTCTGGTTATTTCTGAACGTGCCGGGCGCTAACGCCCGGTGTAACCGGCATCCACGGCGATCACGGTGCTCGTCACGTAAGAAGCCGCATCGGAAAGCAACCACAGGGCCGGTTGCGCGATTTCGCGCGGGCTACCAAAACGATTGAGCAAGGAAATCATGGGTGCGTATTCCTCGCCGCTCGTCCCCAGGGCTTCGAGTGCATCGTGCAGCATGGGAGTATCAATTGCGCCCGGGGCAATAGCGTTGACGCGGATATTATGTGGCCCGTTCTCCACTGCTGCCACCTTGGTTAGGCCAATCACGCCGTGCTTGGCGGAAACATAGGCGGGGTTAAAGGGTTGGGGCCGAATTCCGGAAACCGAAGCGGTATTGACGATGGTACCTCCATCGCCTTGCGCGAGGAACTGCTTAATTTCGTACTTCATGCACAGCGCCACACCCTTGAGATCGACTTTCATGAGCTTATCCCAGTAGTCTTCATCGAATTCCGAGGTGAGCGCATTATCGGGGGCCGCCGCGGCATTATTGAAAGCACCATCCAAGCGCCCGTAGGTTTCTACCGCGGTAGCAACCATCTTTTGGACAGATTCGGAATCAGAAACATCGGTACGCACCGCAATAGCTTCGCCACCAGCCTTCTTGATGGTGGCGACAGTTTCTTCAGCGCCTTCCAGATTGTAATCAGCGACGACAACCTTGGCGCCGGCTTCAGCAAAAAGAATCGATGCTTCGCGCCCGAGTCCGGAGGCGCCGCCCGTGACAATAACGCTCTTATCGGCAAGAACCGGGAAAGTGGTGACATTGTTACCCCGCATAGCTACTCCTTCGTGGTAGGGGACCATAGTCGCAATCTATCGAAGGGGCACCGCGAAGGTCGTCCGTCGCGGAAGTTTTACGCTACGGGCCTACGCCGGATACGCAGCGACGGGCGCTTGATACCGAGCCGGTAGCGGCGCTTCGGGGCCCGCCCGATGAGGAAAATTCCGAGCAGCATAATAATCGCGCCTAGCCATTGCAGGGCGGAAAGCCGTTCACCCACAAGAACCGCGGAAAAAACAATAGCGCTCAGCGGCTGAATCAAAATCAGGGTGGCGGCCACGGAAGGATTAACCAGCGGCATACTCGCCTGGCAGAACAACCACCCCAGCACCTGGCTGGACAGCGCAATAAGAATCATCCAGCCCCAGGAACTCGCCGACAGCGCGAGGGTGAGAGGCCCGTGAGTAGCAATGAGGAGCGGAGTGGACACCACCGTAGTAACCAGGCACACAATCGCCATGGCGGTGCCCTGGTGATGTGGCGAATTCGTGCGCCCGGTGAGGACCACATAAACGGTGTAGGTCAGACCCGCGAGCGCGGAGAGGATAATGCCACGTACCAGGTCGGATCCGCCAGCGCCGTCGAGAATACCGGAAAGCAAGAAAATCCCGCCGAGCGAAAAAGGTGCGGCTACGAAAAACATCCACGGCACCCGGTTGCGGAAGAACAGCCACGCGACCAAAGGCACAGCGAGGGCCTGCACGTAATTGACCACCACGGCGGAAACCGAGGGGCCGGCCAGCAGCACGGAGGGTGTCCACAGGGCCATATCCACACCGAAGCACACCCCGCACACCGCGTAGAGCAGCAGATCAGCGCGCCGCATCGGCCCGTACTGGCGCCATTCATGAACAACCATGGGCAGCAGGGCAAGGAAAGCTAAGCCGAAGCGGAAGAACACAATCGTGGTGGCGTTTTCTCCCGATAGCGTGATGAAGGGAGAAACAAGTCCCACGAGAACCGAAGCGACGGCGAGGGTGCCGCGCGGGGACGCAACAGCGATTTTGTCCACGAGGGAGCGGCGCTGGAGGGCCACGTGATCACAACTCCTGATAGGGGTGAAGAAGAACCGAAACAACGAGGGCAGCGGCTCCGGCCGGGGCCGGATAAGCGCACGCAGCAAGGATATACCCTGAGGGCATCGGGATTGTAGCTCGGTTCGCGTGGCGAAGCCGGCGGACGCGTGAGCTGCGGTGATGGCGCTCAGATAACGGCTACTACCGCGTTCCGGCGGCGGTGACGAAATCGATGAGTTCCTCCATGCGGCCCAGCAGCGCGGGCTCAATATCTTTATAGGAGTGCACGCAGGAGAGGATGTGGGCCCAGGCCCGGCCAATATCCTCGGCCGTTTCGTGCGGCCAGCCGAGCCGGCGCAGGGTACCCACCTTAATATCTTCCCCGCGCGGTACCTCCGGCCAGGCCCGCAAGCCCACCGCGTTCGGTTTAATGGCCTGCCACACATCAATATAGGGATGGCCGAGCACCAGCACGCCCGGGCCGGCCACCCGCGCCGCGATCCGCGATTCTTTCGAGCCGGGTACCAGGTGATCCACCAACGCACCCAGGCGATGCTCATCATCGGGGGCAGTTTCCCGCACCACGGCTTCCAGGTTATCCACCCCGAGTAATTCCTCAACCACCACCCCTTCGAGGGCCAGATCCTCGCCCCAGATCTTGGCTACCAGTTCGGCGTCGTGCTTACCCTCCACCCAGATACGCGAGGCGCGTGCCACGCGCGCCCGTGCTTTCACGTGAAAGGAACCGGAGGCGGTGAGGAGCCGGCCGCGCGGCGCCTCCGCGCGCGGGGCGGTGATCTCCACCGGTTCGCCGTCGATCCAATAGCCTTTGCCCAGCGGGAAGGAACGGCGCACCCCGCCGCGGCCCTCTAGTTCCATCTGCCAGTGCCCGGCTACTTTCCCCACCGAGAGCACTTCGCCCACAAAGCCGGAGGCCACGTCTTCAATAAGGAGGCCGGGTGCGGCCGGGACGGGGCGGGAAGCGCGGCGGTGGTCGTGCGGGTCGTGGGCGAGGACGTCGTCGCCGTAGCGATCAGGCATTCCGGTAGCAGAGAACATCACGCTCTAAGGGTATGCGCTCAGGGTCCGCCCCGCGTAGAATTAGCACTCGAAGATGTAGAGTGCTGAGCGAGGCTCAAGAAAACTCAAGGTAACGCCAAGAGCATCTCGGTGGCTCCGCGGCGCAGGGAGGAAGGATACCGGTGGCGGCAGAAGATCGGCGCGGGCGCGTTCTTGAGGCGATTGTGCGCGATTACGTCACCACCCGCGAACCGGTGGGATCCAAGGCCCTCGTGGAACGCTACGCGCTGGGAGTTTCCCCGGCCACCGTCCGCAATGATATGGCGGTCCTGGAAGAAGCCGGGCTGCTCACCCACCCGCATACCTCGGCCGGGCGTATCCCCACCGATGCCGGCTACCGGGCTTTCGTGGATTCCCTCACCACCGTTAAACCGCTCTCCCGGGCGGAACGGCGCGCCATTAGCCAAATCTTGGATGCCGCGGTGGATCTGGATGATGTACTAGAGCGCGCGGCCCGCCTGCTTTCCCATCTCACCCAGCAGGTCGCAGTTATCCAATACCCGGCCCTCGATAAAGCGGTGCTGCGCCACCTGGAACTCATTTGGCTCGGCGCCACCCGTATTCTCCTCGTGGTTATTACCAGCGCGGGGCGGGTAGAACAGCGCGTGATCGCGGTGCCTCCGCACCTGGAGGGCCTGGATGTGGACGCGGTGAGCCGGGAAGTCACCACCCGCTGTAATGGCCAGCCGCTCACCACCGCGGTGGCCGTCCTCGCGGAGATCGCTGAACGCAGCGAACCGGAAGCCGCCGCGGCCCTGCGCGATATTGCGGCGGCGCTTACCACCGCGGTGCATACCGGCGCGGAGGACCGCCTCACCATGGCCGGCACCGCCAATCTCTCGCGCCACTCGGTAGATTTCCTCCACTCGATTTCCCCGGTGCTGGATGCCCTGGAGGAACAGGTGGTGCTGCTGCGCCTCCTCGCCGCGATGGAAACTGATGTGGCGGTATCCATCGGCGTGGAAAATGACCATGAAAACCTGAGCGAGACCTCGGTGGTCTCCTCAAGTTACGAAGTAGCCGGGCATGAAGTGGCCCGGGTAGGCGTCGTCGGCCCTACCCGAATGGACTATCCCGGGAATATTGCGGCGGTGCGTGCCGTTGCCCACTATCTATCCGGTATTCTGTCCGGGCAGTCGTAGTGGCAGTCGTAGTGGCAGTCGTAGTGGCAGTCGTAGTGGTGATCGCGGTGGTAGGGAACGGAACTATCGCAGCGTAGCGCGCGGCGCCGGGCGCGGTCACTCGGAGTGAAGCGCGCCGGCGTGCGGGCAGGGCGCAGAAAAGAACAAAGACGGGAGAAATGTGGCTGATTTTTACGAAACCCTCGGGGTGGAACGCGAGGCGAGCCAGGAAGAAATCCGCAAAGCGTACCTGCGCCTCTCGCGCAAATTACACCCGGATCACGCCGGTCCGGAAGCCGCCGAACGCTATAAGGAAGTCAACGAAGCGTATACGGTGCTCTCCAACCCGGATTCGCGCCGCCAATATGACCTGGGCGGACGCGGAGGGGGAGCCGGAGCGGCCGGTTTCGGTTTCGATATGAACGATATCTTCTCCACCTTCTTCGGGGGCGGGGGAATGCGCGCCGGCGGCCCGGCCCCGCGCGGAGAACGCGGGCGCGATGCCCTCCTCGGGTTGAGCATCGAACTGTCCGACGTGGTCTTTGGAGCCCAACGCCAGGTGAGCGACTCCTTCTTCACCGTCTGCCCCACCTGCGCGGGCAGCGGCTGCGCGGCCGGATCCCAGCCGGTGACCTGCGGGGCCTGCCAGGGTCAGGGGATGGTCCAGCAGGTCACGAATTCCCTCTTCGGCCAGATGGTCACCCAGGTGCCCTGCCACACCTGCGAAGGCCACGGCACCGTTATCGCCGACCCCTGCCGCCCCTGCCACGGCACCGGGCGCATCCGCCAAGAAAAAACCCTCACCGTGGAGATCCCGGCCGGCATCGAGAACGGTATGCGCATCCGCCTGCGCGGCCAGGGCGACGCCGGAACCTTCGGCGCCCCGGCCGGCGATATCTTCGTGGAAATCCGGGTGGAAGAACACCCCATTTTCCAGCGCGTGGGCGATGAACTCCTCGGCGAAGTCCAGGTACCCATGACCTTCGCGGCCCTGGGCGGCAGCGTCACCATCCCCACCCTGGATGGGGACCGTGAGCTGGAGATTCCCGCCGGGACCTCCTCCGGCGTGGTCCTCACCCTCAAGGGCCTGGGCGTGGCGCGGCTGCGCGGCAAAGGCCGCGGGGATATGCGGATCACCGTCGCGGTGAAAACCCCCACCGACCTGGACGAACGCCAACGTGAACTTCTACGCGAACTGGCCGACCTACGCGGAGAAAGCGTGCAGGACGCCCAACTCGCCGAGCAGGGCAAATCCTTCTTCGATAAATTGCGCGAAAGGTTGAGCTCGCTGTGACGCTCCCGCTTTTCTTCGCCGACTTCCCCGCCACCCGGCCCGGGGGCGGAGCCGGCGCCGCCCTGAGCGTGGGCCAGGAACTGAGCCTCACCGGTGACGAAGCCCGCCACGCTGGCGTCATGCGTATCCGGGTAGGGGAGGAGATCCTCATCTCCGATGGGGAGGGCCGGCGGGCCCGCTGCACGGTGAGCGCCGTCGCTAAAAATGAGGTGCGCGCCCGCGTGGAGGAAGCGAGCGCGGAGCCGAAACCGGCCGGGCCGATCACCCTGGTGCAGGCCCTCGCCAAAGGAGGGCGCGACGAACAGGCCGTGGAAACCTGCACCGAATACGGGGTGTGGGATATCGTCCCGTGGGAAGCGGCCCGCTGCGTCGCCTCCTGGAAAAACAAAGAGGAGAAGGGCCGGGCGCGCTGGCAGGCAACGGCCCGCGCCGCCGCGAAACAATCACGGCGCAGCTATATTCCGCGCATCCGTTCTTTAAGTACGACGGCGCAGCTACCCCAGGCCCTCACCGGGAGCACTGTGCTGCTCTGCCACGAGGAAGCCGAACTGACCCTGGCCGAGGCGGTGGCCCGCGGCAAGCTAAGCCCCGCGCAAATAGCCGGCCCCGTGGCTGTCATTATCGGCCCGGAAGGCGGAATCGCACCGGAAGAAATGGAGATCTTGCAGGCAGCGGGCGCCATCCCGGTGCTGCTGGGAGCGCATGTGCTGCGCAGCGCCTCCGCCGGGGCCTACGCCCTGGCAAGTATCGCCACCGTGCGCGCGCTCGGCACGCTACTATAGGACGTAATGACGCACACAGAAAACAGCCAGCGCACCATTGTGGTGCCGGACCGGGTTTCCATGATTCATCTGCTCGGGCATCGTGATGACGTGCTGCGAACCCTGGAAGAACGGCTAGCCCCCACCACCATTCACGTGCTCGGCCACCGGATCACCCTGACCGGCCCGGCCGCGGAACTCGATCTTGCCGAATCGCTCATCGGGGAATTAATCGACGTCGTCGCCGAAGGTGAAATCCTCACCCGGGACGCGGTTGCCCGCGCCGTTGATATCGCGCGCGCCGGCGTGGCGCATCCCACCACGCTGCTGCACACCGATATTTTATCGAACCGCGGTAAAACGATCCGGCCGAAAAGCCTGGGGCAAAAAGCCTACGTGGACGCCATCGACGCCCACGATATTACCTTCGGGATCGGCCCGGCCGGCACCGGGAAAACCTATTTGGCCATGGCCAAAGCGGTGGTGGCCCTCAATGACGGGCAGGTCAAACGTATTATTTTGACGCGCCCGGCGGTGGAAGCCGGAGAATCCCTCGGCTTCCTGCCCGGATCTCTCACCGATAAAATCGACCCGTACCTGCGCCCGCTTTACGACGCCATGTATGACATGCTCGACGCGGATTCCATCCCGAAACTCATGGCGGCCGGCACCATTGAGGTGGCGCCGCTGGCCTATATGCGCGGGCGCACCCTCAACGATGCCTTCGTGATTTTGGACGAGGCGCAGAACACCACACCCGAACAAATGAAAATGTTCCTCACCCGGCTCGGCTTCAACTCTAAAATGGTGGTGACAGGCGATATCACCCAGGTTGATCTCGGGGCGAATAAAGTGTCCGGATTGCAGGTGGTGCGCCGGATACTGCGCGATGTTCCGGGGATTCATTTCTCGGAGCTGAGTTCGGCGGACGTGGTGCGCCACCGCTTAGTTGCCGAAATTATTGACGCCTATGCCCGCTGGGATTCCCGGCAGCACTAGCGCGGGGCAATAGGCGTGAGTAGCGGCGCGTAGTGCGGCGTACGCTGAGGCGTGTGTTGCGGTAGGGCAGTTTCGGGAGAATCTAGGGAACGGTTGTCAGGAAAGACCACATGATAGAAGTAAATGACGAATCGAGTTTTAGTCCGGCCCCGGATCTGGAAGAGATCTCGGAGCTAGCCACCTACGTCCTCGATAAGATGCGGGTGCATTCCATGGCGGACCTCTCCATCGTGCTCCTCGATGAAGATGCCATGGCGGATCTCCACGTCACGTGGATGGACCTGGAAGGGCCCACAGACGTGATGTCTTTCCCCATGGATGAGGTGCGCCCGGCCCCGCCCGGCGAAGAACCACGCCCGGGAATGCTCGGCGATATTGCGGTATGCCCGCAGGTTGCCAGCCGCCAAGCCCACGCCATGGGACACTCCACCGCGGAGGAAATTCTGCTCCTCGTGACCCACGGGATCCTGCATCTGCTCGGCTACGATCACGCAACCCCGGAAGAAAAAGACACCATGTTCGCTCTGCAACGCCAACTCCTCCTCGTGTTCCTGTCCGAACGCGGGGGAGGCGATCCGCGCCCCACGGAGGTGTAAGAAAGGATGGATCACTTACCCGTGGCAGCGGGAACGCTGCCCTCCGCCCCGTTTTATATAGCTGCCGGCCTGTGCCTCCTGCTTTCTTTGTGGTGCACGGTGGTGGGCGCGGCCCTCGGGCGCATGACCCGCACCGAAGCCGCGGAAATGTACGCCCATAAGGAACGCGGTTCGGCGCGCGTGGTGGCCATTATGGCCCGCCGCCCGGCCGCCTCCATGGGCATCGCCGTGGTGCGTGCCCTCCTCATGGCCAGCTACGGAATCTGCTTCACTTTCGCCCTGGGAACGGATGTGGCGGCCTGGTGGCAGATCTTCCCCATTTTCTTCGGCGTCACGGTCCTAGCCCTCCTCGCTTTCGCCTTCTTCAACCCCCTGAGTTTCGGGGTGGAACGCCACCAGCGGGTGCTACGCAAAGCCACCTGGTGGCTCTCCCCACTCACCTGGCTGCTCTCGCTACTCATCCGGGAACGCGAATTTTCACCCGAGGAAGCCGAACAGCGCCAAGAAGACCAGCTCGCCGTCATGGTGGAACGCGTGGCCGAATCCGAAGCCCTGGACGATGCCGAACGCGATATCCTGCAATCGCTTTTCGATATGGGTAACACCCTGGTGCGCGAGGTTATGGTGCCGCGTACCGATATGATCGCGGTGGAGGCGGATGAAACCCTGGACCGCGCTATTTCCCTCTTTACCCGCTCCGGTTTCTCCCGGGTGCCGGTCTACCGGGAATCCATTGATGATGTGATCGGCGTGCTCTACCTCAAAGACGTAATCCGGCGGGTGCACCGGCGCCACCAGCACGATGACTTGCGGGTAGCCGATCTGGTACGCGAACCGGTCTTTGTACCGGAAACCAAGATTATTGACACCCTCATGCGGGAAATGCAGGCCGACCAGGTTCATATCGCCCTCGTGGTGGATGAATACGGCGGAATTGCCGGCCTGGTCACCATCGAGGACCTCGTGGAAGAACTCGTGGGCGAAATTTCCGATGAGCACGACCGGGCCCTCCCGGCCGTGGAAGAACTCGAAGCGGGAAGCTTCCGGATCCCGGCGCGCATGCCCATTGACGACCTCGGTGACCTCTTCGGAATCGAATTGGAGGACGACGACGTAGATACCGCCGGCGGCCTCTTCGCCAAGAGCATCGGGCGGGTCCCCATCCGCGGTGCCGAAACAACCGTGGCCGGAATCCACATGGTGGCCGACCGCTTCGAAGGGCGCCGGCGCCGGTTATCGACTATTATCGTTGCGCGCGAAGAAACCGAAGATGAGGGCGAGGACTAAAACACAATGACGGTGGAGAACACAGAATTTCGGGCCGGGTTCGCCTCGGTGGTGGGCCGCCCGAACGCCGGGAAATCAACCCTCACCAATGCGATGGTGGGGAAAAAGGTCGCCATTACCAGCGCCCGCCCGGAAACCACCCGGCGTATTATCCGCGCCATTGTGACCCGGGATGCCGGCCAGGTGATCCTTGTGGATACCCCGGGAATGCACCGCCCGCGCACCCTGCTGGGGGAACGCCTAGGCGATATGGTGCGCGATTCCATCGCCGATGTGGACACCATCATCATGTGCCTGCCCGCCAATGAAAAACTCGGGCCGGGTGATAAATACCTCCTCGATCTGGCGGTGCGCGCGAAAGTTCCCATGATCGCCGCGATTACCAAAACCGATCTGGTTACCCGCGAAGCCCTCGCGGAAAAAATTGTGGCCGTGGCGGCTTTCCACGATTTCGTGGAGATTGTGCCGGTGAGCGCAGCCACGATGGATCAGGTGGAACTCCTCACCGAGCAGATCATTAAGCAGCTTCCCGTTTCCCCGCCGCTGTATCCGCTGGATGCCATCACCGATGAAACGGAAGAAACCCTTATCGCGGAACTTATCCGCGAAGCCGGCCTGGAAAAAATGCGCGAGGAACTCCCGCATTCCCTCGCGGTCACCATCGACGAAATTATTGAGGAGACCGCGCCCAACGGGGGCCCGCTGGTGCGCATCCATGCTTCGCTGCACGTGGAGCGCGATTCCCAGAAGGGGATTGTTATCGGACGCGGGGGAGCGCGCCTGCGCCAGATCGGGCGCGATGCCCGCAAAGCGATTAAGGCGCTGCTGGGCACGCCGGTCTACCTTGATTTGCACGTGAAGGTCTCCAAAGACTGGCAGCGCGACCCGAAAATGCTGGATCGACTCGGGTTCTGATACGTGCGCCTGACTGATCTTCCCTACACCCCGCCCACCGAAAATCCGCCGCCGGGGCGCACCCTGGTGCCGGCTAGCAGCCTAGAGAGCGCGGATCGCGCGGAACGCAGCGCACAGCCGGAACGCGCCGCGCACCGGGGCTGGCGGCGCTGGCTGCCCACCCACAAACGCTTCGTCACCTGGCTGATTGTGGTGTTGGCTGCCGGGCTCATCGGGAGCGCCTTCGGCCCGGGCTGGAATCCGCAGCCCATGACCGCGGCGATTGCCCCGCAAACCCCGGATACCACCATTTCCACCGGGGTCCCCACCGCGCGGCTGGGAACCTACCAGGTGGCCAGTAGCACCGTCACGATTACCTTGCGCGATGGCACCCTGATTCCCGCCGTCGTCAAACGCCCGGTGGGCGCGGCATCGGTGGTGCCCGGGATGCTTTTTATCCACGGCACCGGTACCTCCTCCGCGCGCGATTTCGGGCGGGAAACCGACGCGATTGCCTCCACCGGGATTATTACGGTGGTTCCGGAAAAACGGGTGGCGAACTATACGACGACGCATCGCGATTACCTCCAGCTCGCCGCGGATTTTGAGGATGTGTACCGGGAGATGCTCTCCTGGGAGGATGTTGATGCGCGCCACTCGGGCCTGTACGCGGTATCCGAAGGCTGTTTCGTGGCGCCGATTGTGGCCACCAGCGCGAAGGCGGTCAATTACGTGGCTCTCATTAGCGCGCCGGTGCTCCCGATCCGCCAGCAGGGCGCGTACGCGGCCGATGCCTACCTGCGCGAAATTCACGCCCCGGCCCGACTGCGCGCCGCCATCCCTAAACTCATCGGCCAGGATTTTGGCCCCGATACGTTCCGCTATATCGATTTCGATGCGGCACCTTACGAGAAGCAGATGACCATGCCGGTCCTCATGCTTTACGGCACGGCCGATAATTCCATGCCGACCATCCAGGGCCCGCAGATGATGGCCCGCTACCTGGAAGAGGCCGGCAACAGCGCGCTCACGGTGCGCTATTACAAGGACGCCGACCACGGCCTCCAGATCAACCGCAGCAAGCTTTCGCGCGCGGCCATGCAAGATACCGCGGATTGGGTCAATGGTTTACCCTTTACGGCGACGGCGCAACCGCGGGTGGCCGGTGACCAACCACGGCAGGCCTTCGTGGCCCCCACCCTCACGGCCGGCGGGTGGTTCACCGCCCAAACGGCGCTCTATATCGCGCTGGGCGGCGTGGCCCTCCTGGCGGTGAGCATCGTGCTGGTGGCGGTGTGCTGGATTCCGGTGCGCGGGCATCGCCTCTCGAATTTCTCCGGATCGGGGGCAGCTCTCAATCTCGCTTCCCTCTCGGTGGTGGGTGCCTGGGCGGTCTTCCTCGTGTATTTGGTGGCCGTTGCCCATATCGCGCTCACCTATTCCCATAATCTGCTGATCGTGCAGGGAGGTTTCGCCCTCGTCCACCTGGCGGCGCTGGGGGCGGCGTGGATGCACGTGCGGGCTGCGTTCCGCAGCTGGAATGCCCGGCCCGGCATGGGGCGTATCGCGCGGATCACCACCCTGCTCACCCTGTGCGCCCAAGCGGTGCTACTCATGAGCTTGGGCTACTGGAATGCCTTCCCGGCGGTCCTGTAAGTCTCACATCGCGGACAAATCTGTGCATATTCAGCTAGCTGAGGGGTTAGAGTTATGCCTATGGGTACCTCTCGCCTTCTCCTTATGAGCCGCCGCGAGCTTATTCGGCTCCTCGCGGCGGGTTAAGCTGCGCCGTCGTTCTTAAATTTGACCGCCACACAAAAAATAAAAGGTGACCACCCCATGAAAACTTCCGGATACACGCACCGTCAGCGCCCCTCGGGCATGCCCTTCTACAAGTATCGGCCTTTCCTGGATACAAATCCGATTGCGCTGCCGGATCGTACCTGGCCCAATAATCGTATTACCAAGGCGCCGCGCTGGCTCTCCACCGATCTGCGCGACGGCAACCAGGCCCTTATCGAACCGATGGATATGATCCGCAAACGGCGGATTTTTGATCTGCTCGTCAAGATCGGCGTGAAGGAAATTGAGATCGGTTTCCCGGCCGCCTCCCAAACCGATTGGGATTTTGTGCGCTCCCTGGCCGAGGACGGTGCGGTGCCTGACGACGTGACCGTCTCGGTTCTCACCCAGTCGCGCCCCGAACTTATTCACCGCACCATCGATGCGCTGGCCGGATTCCCGCGCGCCACCGTGCACCTGTACAATGCCACCTCGCCGGTTTTCCGCGATGTGGTTTTCGGTTCCTCCAAGGAAGCCATCCGCGAACTGGCCATGGCCGGAACCCGGGAAATCGTGGCCTACGCCGAAAAGGTACTTCCGGACGATCTTATTTTCGGCTTCGAATATTCCCCGGAGATTTTCGTGGATACTGAAATTGATTACGCCCTCGAGGTGTGCTCATCCGTCATGGATGTGTGGCAACCGGATGCCGAGCGCGAAATTATTATTAATCTACCCACCACGGTGGAACGCGCCACCCCGAACGTCTACGCCGATCAAATCGAATACTTCTCCCGCCATATCCCCAAGCGCGAGTACGTGGCGCTTTCCGCGCATAACCACAATGATCGCGGCACCGGGGTGGCCACCACCGAATTGGCGATGCTCGCCGGTATTGACCGGGTGGAGGGCTGCCTCTTCGGGCAGGGGGAGCGCACCGGAAACGTTGACCTTATTACGGTGGCCATGAATCTTTATTCGCAGGGGATTGATCCGGAACTGGATCTTTCCGATATTGATGCCATCGTGGATGTGTGCGAAGAATGCACCGGGATTGAGGTGGGCCCGCGGGTGCCCTACGCCGGTTCGCTTGTCTACACCTCGTTCTCTGGCTCCCATCAGGACGCCATTAAGAAGGGGATGCAACGCCGGGCCGCGGATCTGGCCGCAGCCGGGGGAGACGAGCGGCAGGTTCCCTGGGCGCTGCCTTATCTGCCCATTGACCCCAAGGATGTGGGGCGTACCTACGATGCCATCGTGCGGGTCAATTCCCAGTCCGGCAAGGGCGGGGTTGCCTACCTCATGCAAACCACCCGCAATCTGGATCTGCCCCGGCGCATGCAAATCGAACTCTCCCGCATTGTGCAAACCTGGACGGAACGCACCGGGGAAGAAGTCAGTGCGGATACTCTCTGGGATATTTTCGTGGACGAATACCTTCCGCTCTCGCAAGGGTACGGGGAGCAGGAGCCGGCGGGCGCTGCTGCGGTGGAGCCTGCGGGTGCAACGAGCGCAACGGGTTCGGCCGGCGCGGCGGGCGCTGCGGCCTCGCAGAGCGCACCTGGTGCCCGGAGCACGGTCAGCACCCCGTGGGGTCGCTACCGCTTGCGTGCGCTGGAATTCACCAATCACAGCGGCGGGGTGACCGATATTAGCGCCGTCGTGGAAACCCAGGCGGACGGCGTGCAGCACAGCCTGCACGGCAGCGGCAACGGCCCCATCCACGCTTTCGTCAACGCGATGGAACAGCTGGGCGAATATATCCACGTGCTCGACTATGCCGAACACACCCTGAGCGAGGGTACGGATGCTTCGGCGGCCGCCTATGTGGAATGCGAGATTGATGACCAGGTGCTGTGGGGCTGCGGTATTCACACCTCCACGACACGCGCCGGCCTCAAGGCGATTATCTCGGCTGTCAATCGTGCGCACCGCTAAACTGGGAGCCAGTGAAACTCTATCGGGATGAAGGAATAGTCCTGCGTACGCAGGACCTGGGGGAAGCGGACCGCATTGTCACCCTGCTGGCACGCGCGCACGGCCTGGTGCGCTGCGTGGCCAAAGGGGTGCGCCGCACCCGCTCCCGATTCGGGGCGCGCCTCGAGCCGTTCACCTACGTGGATGTGCAGCTCTACCGGGGGCGCAGCCTCGATATTGTCACGGAGGTGGCCACCCTCAATCCCTTCGGGCGGGCTATCGCGCCCGATTTTGAAGCCTACGCGGCCGCGAGCACCATGGTGGAAGTCGCGGAAAAACTCGGGGCGGAAGGCGAACCGGACCGGGCCCACTACCGCCTTCTCCTGGGCGCCCTCAATTCCCTGGCTGCCCGCCAGCACGCACCCTATCCGATTATGGATTCCTACCTGCTGCGCGCCATGGCGGTATCCGGGTGGGGCCTGGCGGTGACCTCCTGCGCGCTCTGCGGCAGCGGGGAGGACCTCACGGCTTTCCATGTGCAAGCCGGCGGCCTGGTGTGCCGGCGTTGCGCCCCGCGCGGGGCCGCCTATCCGGGTGAAGATACCCGCAGGCTCCTCGCGGCCCTGGCGCGCGGGGACTGGGAAGTTATTGACGCGCTGGCCGGCAGCGCCGGGGAAACCGCACACGGATATATTTCCGCGTACGTGCAATGGTATTTGGAACGCAAGGTACGTTCCTTGCAGATCGTGAGGTCGGCATCATGACAGACGAGCACCCGAATCGAGCGCAGCTGGACCATCTCCCTCATCTGGAGCGCCCCACCCCGGCCCACCGGCCCGGTATCACGCCCCCGCCACTGGGGCGGGTGCCCGAACACGTAGCCATCGTGATGGACGGCAATGGGCGCTGGGCGAATGCCCGCGGGCTGGCGCGCACCGAAGGCCATAAAGCCGGCGAACGTTCTCTGATGGACGTGGTGGCCGGCGCCCTGGAAGTGGGAATCGCAGAGCTCTCCGTCTACGCTTTTTCTACCGAAAACTGGCGGCGTTCGCCTTCTGAGGTGCGTTTCCTCATGGGATTTTCCCGCGATATTATCCGCGCCAACCGCGATCAGCTCCACGAATGGGGAGTGCGGGTGCAATGGGTAGGCCGCGAGGGCCGGCTGTGGCGCTCGGTGCTGCGTGAAATTCGCGCCGCGGAAGAACTGACCGCGGGAAATACCCGGATGGTCCTCAATCTGTGCATTAACTATGGCGGGCGCGCGGAAATCGTGGATGCGGTGCGCGCGGTGGCGGAGCGGGTGGCCCGCGGGGAACTCAAAGCCGAGCGCATTAGCGAAGCAACCCTGACCGCCCAGCTCTACGCCCCGCGCATGCGCGACGTCGATCTCCTTATCCGTACCGGCGGGGAATACCGCACCTCCAATTTCCTCATGTGGGAAAGTGCCTACGCGGAACTGTATTTTTCCCCGCTGCCCTGGCCGGAATTCGAGCGGCGTGCCTTGTGGGAAGCCTGCGCCGCCTACGGGCAGCGCGAGAGGCGATTCGGCGGCGCCGTCGACAAAATTGCGCCGGAAGGCGCGGCCTCATCACGCTAGACTGGACTAAGCGCGCCCGCCGCACGGCCGCGGCGCGCACGCACGCATCGAGCACGCATAAGGAGCGGATATGACCACCCACGATCCCTACGCCGGAGTGCCGGCCGGAAGCGTTGATCTTCACCTCACCTCCGATGATTTCGCGAACGGGGAAGCCCTGCCCGAAAGCGCAACCGGCACCGGCACCACGCCGGGCGGCGCGGACCGCAATCCGCAACTGGGCTGGGATACCCCGCCGGAGGGCACGGTGAGTTTGCTCGTCTCCTGCTATGACCCGGATGCTCCCACCCCGTCCGGTTACTGGCATTGGACGGTTGCGAATCTGCCCGCCGATACCGTGGAAATTGCGGCCGGCGGCTCCGATGACCTTCCGGCACCCGCTCTCACCTTGAAGAACGACGGCGGAACTCCGAGCTTCCAGGGCGCCGCCCCGCCGGCCGGCCACGGCCCGCACCGCTATATTTTCGCGGTGCTCGCCCTCAATACCGTGCTAGATATCGATGCAGAAACCCGGCCCGCGGTGGCGTATTTCCTGGCGCGCGAACACGTGCTCGGCCGCGGCCTGCTCACCGGCACCTGGGAAAATAACTAATAACGAAGCGCAAGGGGAGGATAACTCGATGACTGACGTGCGCACCTACGCGGTACTCACTCCTTTTGATAGCGCAGATGCCCTCGCGGCGCTCTGCGCGCTGCACGGCCTGGACGTGCAGGTGGTGGCCACGGATTCCGGGGCGCTGGTGTACCGCCAGCTGGCAACGCCCGTCTACGATGAGTGGGATATCCGCAATATCACCGGCCCGGATCCCGATGAGGAACCCGCCTCCCTTTCCGACGACGCGCCCGCGGTGGCTGGAATGCTCTCCCGTCTCAGCCCCTACGGCTCCATTCTTATTGACGTCAACCTGGATAAAGAATCCACCGGTTTTGAACCGGGCGTATCCGGGATGGTGCGGGCGCGGCGTTTCTTCGCTGGCAAGGCCGATGAGGAAATCGCTTCCGGCTTGCTGCTCAACTCCCTGGATCCCATCGTGGAGGAGCTCATGCTGGGGGAGCGCTCTATTACCGACTGCGCAGCCTTGGATTCCGGGAAACTCACCCAGGCGGATATTGAGAAGATTCTGCGCAAAGTAGCGCGGGGCGAAAATGGTAATGAGGATTCCGCGGGGGATCGCGATGACCTGTGAGCTGCTCGTCGCGGTAGATATTCGGGCGGGGCGGTCCGCGCGGCTGGGCAGCGGCCCGGAAGCATGGAGTAACCCGGCCGCGGCTATTGCGGATTTCCGGACGGCCGGAGCGCAGTGGATTCACCTGGTGGATCTCGACCTTGTATACGGCACCGGGGATAATTTCGCCCTGCTGGAGCGCCTCATGGAGAGCAGCCCGATGCGCTGGGAGCTTTCCGGCGGAATCGACACCCCGGAGGTGCTCGACCGCGCCCTCGCTACCCGTGCAGAACGCATTAACCTCGCAACCACCGCCCTGCGGGATCGCGCGTGGGTGGCGCGGGTACTGGCGCAGCACGCGGACCGGGTGGCGGTTTGTCTTGATGTCGACGGCGCCCGGGTGGTTGCGCGCGGTGCCGGTACCGATGTTGGGGAGTTGCGTGAGGTTATAGATTTTCTCGACGACGCCGGTGCGCGCCGCTATATCGTCACGGATCGAACCCGAGATGGCGCCCTTGCCGGGGCGAACCTTGAGTTACTCCAGCGGGTCGCAGGGCTGAGCCGGGCTCGCATCACCGCCTCGGGCGGGATGGCGACGCTTGCCGATCTGCGTGCAGTTCGGGAGCTGAGCGAGCGCGATGCGAGCGCCGATAGCGATTCGTCCGGCCGCGTGGACTCCGTCATCATTGGCAAAGCCTTCTACGAAGGGAACTTCACCGTTGCCCAAGCCCTCGCAGAGCTTTCCTGAGCGGTGAGTTCAATGGCTGCAGGGCGTGGCTGCGCCGTCGCATGTGGGGAGAATAACCCGCGGTGTTATTCATAACTCATGCCGGTGTGCTAAACTAGTACGGTCAATCCGGCATTCTGCCGGAACGCAAGTGGAGAAATCCCACCTAGCCGCCCGCCCGGGCCGCTGTTTCGAAAAGAAATTTTCGGGAAAGATTAGGATCGGGTCATATCAAAGGGTAGCGGGTTCGTAACATGGCCGTTTGGCGTGCCGTGTCACCTCGGGAGTACTCCGTGCGTTGTCCACGTTGAGGAACAGAGGAACTGCAATTAACAACGAACCGCGTGTAAATGATCGCATCCACGTCCCTAAGGTGCGCCTTGTTGGCCCCAGCGGTGAACAGGTTGGTGTGGTGCGCACGGAAGATGCGCTCCGCCTGGCCGTTGAGGCGAACCTTGACCTGGTGGAAGTTGCTCCGAATTCCAATCCGCCGGTCGCGCGCCTCATGGACTACGGGAAATACAAGTACGAATCCGCCCAGAAAGCTCGGGAAGCACGTCGTAACCAGGCCAATACTCAGATCAAATCCATCCGGATTGGGCTGAAGATTGACGGTAATGACTACAACACCAAGAAGTCGCAGGCGGAACGTTTCCTGAACGCCGGGGATAAGGTCAAATTCGATCTTCGTTTCCGCGGCCGTGAACAATCCCGCCCGGAAATGGGTGTGCGCCTGCTCTCCGGCCTGGCTGAAGAACTCGCGGAAATTTCTACTGTGGAAGCAGCACCTCGCGCTGACGGGCGCAATATGTCCATGGTCCTTGCGCCCACGCGGCGGAAGTCCGAAGCGAAGTCCGATCAGCGGCGTCGTCGTGAAGCTGAACGCGAGAACCGGCGCGCGAAAGCCGCCAAACGCGCGGCCGAACGCAACGCAAAAACCTCCGAAACGGATAACAACGCAGCCGCAACCGAATAGTTGCCTTGTGAAAGCGCGCCCGCGGGCGCGAAAGATCTGGTAGATCAAATGTGCCCCCGGGGCACGAGTGAGGATGAACAATGCCCAAGATGAAGACGCACTCCGGTGCGAAGAAGCGTTTCCGCGTGACGGGAAGCGGCAAGCTCATGCGCGAACAGCGCAATAAGCGCCACCTGCTGGAGCACAAGAGCTCCACCCGGAAGCGTCGGCTCTCGCGCGACCAGGTTGTGGACAAGTCCAACCTTCGCGAAGTTAACCGTCTGCTCGGCCGCTAGATTCGTCCGACGAAAAGTTTTGTAAAAGGAGAAAAACATGGCACGCGTCAAGCGCTCCGTTAACGCCAAGAAGAAGCGTCGCACTACCCTCGATCGGGCGTCCGGCTACCGCGGGCAGCGGTCCCGCCTCTACCGCAAGGCCAAGGAACAGGTCACCCATTCCTTCGTCTACAACTACCGCGACCGCAAGAAGCGGAAGAACGATTTCCGCAAGCTGTGGATCACCCGCATCAACGCGGCCGTGCGCGCCGAAGGCATGACCTACAACCGCTTCATCCAGGGCCTGGGCCTGGCCGGAATTGAAGTTGATCGCCGTCAGCTCGCTGAAATGGCCGTCAATGATCCCACCGGTTTCACCGCGGTGGTCAATGCCGCCAAGGCTGCGCTTCCGGAAGACGTGAACGCACCCAAGGTTGCCTAAGCTTTTTCAAGCGTGATACATCAGCGGCCCGAGTGACGATACCTCGTTACTCGGGCCGCTGCGTTTAGACTACAATCATGAAACTTTTCGCCCACCGCGGCCTGTCCGCCGACGCACCCGAAAACACCATGGCCGCATTCCGGGCCGCCTACCAGGCAGGATTCACCTGGATCGAAACGGATGTGGATATCACCGCGGACGGCACCCTCCCGCTGTGCCACGACGCCACCCTGGAGCGCACCACCACCGGCCACGGGCGCGTCGATGAATTACGCGCTACGGACCTGGAAACCCTGGACGCCGGATCCTGGTTCAGCCCCGGCTTCGCGGGAGAAAAAATCCCCACCCTCGCCCAGCTCGTCGATTATGCCCTTGAGACCGGGATGGGCATCAATATCGAAATGAAACCCTGCGCGCAGGGCGGCGAGCAGGCTCGCGCCCTGGTTCGAGCGGTGGCGCAACAAGCCCGGCGGCTCGGCCCCGAGCGGGCGCTCGTCTCCTCTTTCTCCCACCTGCAACTGGCCGAATTCGCGCGCCACGCCCCGGAAATCCCGCGCGGCGCGCTATTCGAGCGCGCGAGTTTCGGGCCGGATTGGCGCACCGTGCTTGACCTCACCGATGCGCGTTACCTGCATGTGAGTGACGACGCCGTGACCGCGGCCGTGGTGGCGCAGGCCCGCGCGGCGGGCCGAGACGTGCACGTCTACACAGTTAACAACCCCGAACGTGCCCGGCAACTAGAACGCTGGGGCGTGGCCGGCATCTTTACCGACGGCTTCGTGCGGCCCTAGCGGCTCCCGAGAACCTGCGCCCGCCTTTCTACACACCCTCCGACACCCACCTTCTACAGAAAAAGAAACAACCCGTGAAAAGCACACCCGCATCGCATACCCAACTCACTCGCGCCGCCCGTCTGCACCGCCCCCAGCAGCGCGAACGCTTCCGGCAAACCCTGGTGGAAGGCCCCGGAGCCGTTCAAGAACTCCTCGCGCATCGCGCGAATCTGGTTCGCGACGTTTACTATACGAAAGCGAGCCTCATTTCCAACCCGGAACTCGGTGACCTCATCAAAAATGCCGGCGTCTACCACCACCCACTCAATGCCGATGAGATGCAGGCCCTCTCCGAAGATGCGCGCGGCGTTGTGGCCGTTATCGACATTCCGGAAACACCCGCGCTCACACCCACGGTCAAGTGCGCAAAGCTGGTGTTGGCCACCGCGAATATTCAAGACCCGGGCAATGTGGGCGCCATTATTCGAGCCGCGGACGTGGCCGGATGTGATGCGGTGCTGCTCGGGCGCGGCAGCGTGGAACTGTGGTCCCCGAAAGTTATTCGCTCCTCGGCCGGCTCCATTTTCCACCTCCCGGTGCTCGATTCCATTAACGTCAGCAAGCTCGACGGCGTGCTCGAACGCGCGGGCATCAGCTTCCTGGCAGCCACCGGCGAGGGGGAGTGGGACTTGGCCACCCTGGTGGCCTCCGCGAACGACGCCGCCTACCTCGGGCAACCACCCCTCGGCCCGGATCTCACCCGGCCGGTGTGCTGGCTACTGGGCAATGAAGCGCACGGTTTCGCGGATGTAGATGCCAATGTCGATGCGACCGTCGCCATCCCGATCTACGGGAAAGCCGAATCCTGCAATGTTGCTATGGCCGCCGCGATCCTTTCCAGTACGACGGCGATGATCCAGCAGCGCCCCTAAATAAATACACAGGGTAAGCCACGCGGGCGGCGAAGAATCTTCTTCGCCGCCCGCTGCGGGGCACCCGCCGCCGGGTAGCCCATCACTACTGAGGTGGATATTTCGGTACTGGGTGGATGTACCGAATGGTGGATTTACTTGTTATCGGAGAGGTTGTCCTTGACGTCCTCGAACTTTTCCTTGGCGGCATCACCGGCATCGGAAGCGGCATCCTTGACCTTTTCGCCAGCATCCTTTGCCTTGTCACCAGCATCGGAGGCCTTCTCCTCAGCCTTATCGCCGTGGTCCTTGTCCGTCAGTTCGTCCTTGACTTCCTCGAACTTTTCCTTCGCAGCATCGCCCAGCTGGCCCGCCTTATCGGCGGCCTTCTGGCCGAATTCCTTGGCCCGATCAAAAGCCTCGGTTGCGCCTTCCTTAATCTTGTCCACAAATTCGTTCGCCATGGCGACTCCTTTCCATTGATTAATGAAACAAGTCGATCATAGCAAAGTGGCGGCCGTCACTTCACATTAAGGTAGTTAAACACTTGGCCGTGCGCGAACGTATCGCGCACGGCCAAATTCTCAGTCCCGGGTAGTTCGTTACGGAGCCGCACTCCAGTTCCAGAGCGGTACTCCGGTCACCGACGAGTACCCGTTACGTGGGCGTGTTTCCTTACTTCGCGGTGGTTCCGCTCAGCTTGGAGGTATCCACCCGGAAGGCCCGAGCCGGAATCGTGGTCACGAGGGCTTCGGACACCTCGAGGGCTTCGTCCAGCTCCAGGCGGTGTTCGGCCACCATCCGTGCCAGGTAAACCGAGTCCATCCGGCGGGCGACGTCGTGCCGTGCGGGAATGGAAGCGAAGGCGCGGGTATCGTCGATCATCCCGGAGGTCTTGTAGAAGGTGCCGTAGGGGGTGACCTGTTCGCGGTAGCGCAGGATCGCATCCGGCTCATCGATGAACCACCACGGGGCGCCCACGTACACGCTCGGGTAGTACCCGGCCAGCGGGGCCAGTTCGCGCTGGTAGACATCCTGATCGATGGTGAAGAAAACAACCTGGAAGTTCGGGTTGTCTCCGTATTCGGAAAGCATGGGCTGCACGTTATTCGTGAATTCCACGGCCATGGGCACATCGCCCCCGACGTCCGCACCCAGGCGCTCGAAGGCCGCCTGGTGATGGTTGCGGTACACGGCCGGATGGAAGGTCATGACCAGGCCGTCCTCGCAGGCCAGGCGAGCCTGGTCGTTGAGCATGTGCCGGCGCAGGGCCGCACCATCTTCCGGCGAAATCTTGCCGGCCAGGGCCAGCTTGTAGAGTTCGGCCGCCCGCGCTTCGGGCAGGCGTGCGGTACCCGGATCGCGATGCGAGTGATCGGAGGAGACCGCGCCCATCTCCTTGAAGAAGAGGCGGCGCTTGCGCATGGCTTCCACGTAACCTTCGTAGGTGGACACATCCTGATCGGCTGCCTGGCCGAGCGCCTCCACATTAGCCTTGAAGTCAGGGGTGGCCGGTTCGAGGTACTTATCGGGGCGGAAGGTAGGCGGAATATAGCCTTCCCAGGTGGGATCATCCAGGAGCTGCTTGTGGTAGCGCAGGTCCGAAACCGGATCATCGGTGGTGGCCATCATCGCCAGGTTGAAACGCTTGTACAGCGAGCGGGGCAGGAATTCTTCCGTCTTGAGCAGAGCGTTGATGTGATCGTAGATCTCATCGGCCGTTTCTTCGGAGGGGCGCACATGCACATCGAAGACATCCACAAATTCGGATTCAAACCAACCCTGCACCGCGGTACCGCGCAAGGTCCACCAGTTCTTGCAGAACAGGCGCCAGGCCGCGCGGGACTTTTCGGGGGAGAGCGGGCTTCCTACCGGCACACCCAGATCGGCCAGATCCACCCGGCCCACCGCGTGCAGGAGGCGGTTGGTGTAGTGATCCGGGGTGAGGAGCATGCTCGTGGGATCGGTGAAGGGAGTATTGAGAGCGAGCCATTCGGGGGGAACATGGCCGTGCGGGGAAATAATGGGATGCTTCTTGGTGACCTCGAAAATTTCGCGCGCCAGTTTCCGCTGCGTCGGATCTGCCGGGAAAAGCCGGTCCGGGTTGAGAGTGAGGGGCGTCGACATTGAATCCTCCTATTTTTGAGCCGGGCGCGGGGCTTTCCCTCGCCTCGGCTTGCTTCTTTTAAGGTACTCCACCCCGCCCGGGGGCACGCGGGCGCGGAGACCGGGTGCGTAGCCAACGACGACGACGCCGCGGCCCGCTCTCTCACTTTACGCGAAAACATGCGGTTTTCGGGAGAGTATTTGAGAGCTAGAAACGGGAATTTCTAAATGTGAAAAATATCATGGTGGTGGCGGAAGGGTGCGCGTCAGCGCCGTCGTCGTGCTAAAAACCGCGAGAATCCGCGGTTTTCAGAGAATCTCTCCGGCGGCACGTTCCTCGTCCACGATACGAACGGGGAGCTAGGTAACTGCTGGAAAGCCGCGGAAACTTATAAGCTTTTGATGCGAAAGAGCGGTAGTGATAGCTTCGCGGCAGTGTAGCGCGGTAACAGCTCGCGCGGGCACGGAAGCCGAGCGTGAGCGCGGTAAGAGTCGATGGCGAACCACAACCGTTCCTCCTTTCACAGAAAGACAAAAGAAAATGGGAACACACAATAGCGGCGCCCTCGACGCCGATAAGCGTGGCGAGCTGGAGAAACTCTCCAAGCTGCGCGTGTACACCGCCAAGCCGATCACCATTGGTCGCGGTATTTGTTTCGGGTTGGTGGACCTTATGGGTGGTGGGTGGAATACCATCATCTCCGGTCTGCTGCTGTACTTCTTCACGAACTACGGCGGGGTGACGGCTACCCAGGGCGGCCTCATCCTCGGTGTGGCTCGTATCGTTGACGCCGTTATTTCGGTGTTTATTGGCCCGCTGACGGACGGTTTCTACCGCACGAAGCTGGGGCGGCGGTTCGGCCGGCGCCACTTCTTCCTCATGATCGGCGCGCCCCTGCTGCTCATTATTTTCCCGCTGCTGTGGATTCCCTTCGGTGGATTCTGGTACTACCTCGTCATCTACCTGCTGATCGAGGTTATTATCGCGATGATCCTCATTCCGTGGGAAACCCTGCCTACCGAAATGACCCGCAAGTACGAGGAACGCACCACGCTCTCCTCGATGCGTATGTTCTGCTCGGCCACCGGCACCTTCGTGGTGTTCTTCATCCCGGCGCTGGTGCGCGGCAACGTCTCCAACCCCTGGGCCTACCTGGGAATCGGCGGCGCCTTCGCGGTGCTCTTCGCTATCGGCGTTTTCACCACCTACGCCACCACCTGGGAACGCCCGCTCACCCCGGAATTCGTGGCCGAACTCGACGCCATGCCGAAGATGAACGGTTTCCAGATGCTCAAGCACACCGCGGTGGAATTCACCTCGGTATTCCGCAACTCTTCGTACAACAAGCACCTGACGGTCTACCTCTTCTCCTTCACCGGGAAGGATGTCTACGCTTCGGCGCTGACCTTCTTCGCGGTCTACGCGGTGGGGATGAGCGAATCTCAGGGCTTCTGGCTGCAGGCCGTGTCCATCGTGGGTATCCCGATGACGATCTGGGCCATGTTCCTCATGCTTTCGCACGGGCCGCGCTTCCTGTGGGCCTTCTCCTTCACCCTGATCCTCGCCTCGCTGGCGGGTGTGGGCGCGATCTACCTCATCGGGCCGGAAAGCAACGCCTTCATCTACCTGCTGGCCACCGCGGTGATCTACCAGTGCGGGCGCGCGCTGCTGGAATACACCCCGTGGAATGTGTACCCCTTCATCCCGGACGTTGATTACATCATGACCCGCGAAGATCGCGCCGGCATCTACGCCGCCGTTATGACCTTCGGGCGTAAGTCCACCGGTGCGCTGGGAACCTTCCTCGTGGGCTGGTTCATGGACCTGGGCGGCTTCGTCAACCCGCTGGAAAAGGGCACGAACCTCGCGGCCTCCGGCTACACCCCGCTGCACGAAGGTGCCTGCAAGGTGGATGCCTCCGGTGCGCTGGAAAGCTCCTGCCAGGTGGTTCAGTCCACCGGTGCTTCCCATATGATCGCCTTCGTGACGGTCATCCTTCCCGCGATCCTCATCGGGGTGGCGCTGCTGGTGTCTCGCTTCGTCAAGCTGGATAAGCACACCCACGCCATCCTCATGGATGAGATCCATCGCCTGGAAGCGGGCGGGGCGAAGGAAGATGCCACTCCCGAAGCTCGCAAGGTTGCCGAAGACCTCACCGGGCATTCCTGGGATGAACTCTGGCCTGAGGTTCCCCTCAGCCAGCGCTAAATTCTAGGAACGACGCCGGCGCCGCGTACCGCGGCGCAAGCGCGCTACCAGTAACCTCACAGCGGGGCCGAGTCCATCTCGGCCCCGCTGTTACGCACTTTCGGCGAGTTTGACTAGAATTGACATGGTTAACTACAAGAAAGGCAGCTATGTCCTCACAGCTCAGTCCCCTGGACGAAGCGGGAGTGCAGGCGGCCGTCGCACAGGCATGTAGCGCTTTTGCGGCGGCCACCACCCTCGAGGAGTTGAAAGCCGCACGCCTCGCGCACAGCGGTGATAATGCTCCGATCACTCACGCGAATATGCAGATCCGGAACCTCGCCAAAGAAGAAAAGCCCATCGCCGGTAAACTGCTGGGCGCGGCCCGCAAGGAAATCCAGGCGGCCCTCGCCAGCGCCACCGCTCGTATTGAGGAAGCGGAAGCGGCCGCGGCTCTGGCCACCGAAACGGTGGATGTTACCGTGCCGACCAACCGCTCTCCGCGCGGGGCACGCCACCCGCTCACGGTTCTCAGTGAGGATATTGCTGATTTCTTTATTGCCATGGGCTGGGAGATCGCCGAAGGTCCCGAAGTGGAGCACGAGTGGTTCAACTTCGACTCCCTGAATTTCGGGCCTGACCACCCGGCACGCCAGATGCAAGATACCTTCTACGTATCGGGCGTCGTCGGCCCTGACGGTGCGGTCACCGAGGAACGCAACCTGGTGCTGCGCACCCACACGTCGCCCGTGCAATCCCACGCGCTGCTGCGCCGCGGCGCCCCGCTCTACATCGCCTGCCCGGGCAAGGTATTCCGCACCGACGCGCTGGATGCCACCCACACCCCGGTATTCCACCAGGTGGAAGGCTTGGCAGTGGATAAGGGCCTGACCATGGCCCATCTCAAGGGCACCCTGGATCATTTCGCCCGCCATATGTTCGGGCCGGAAGCGAAGGCGCGGCTGCGGCCCTCCTTCTTCCCCTTCACCGAACCGAGTGCCGAAATGGACCTGTGGTTCCCGCAGAAGAAGGGCGGCCCGGGCTGGATCGAATGGGGCGGTTGCGGCATGGTCAATCCGGAAGTGCTGCGCAATAACGGCATTGACCCGGATGTTTACACTGGCTTCGCCTTCGGAATGGGCCTGGAGCGCACCCTGATGCTGCGTAATTCCATCGCTGATATGCGTGACATGGTGGAAGGCGATGTGCGCTTCTCCATGCAATTCGGAACCACCGGGAGGGGAAACTAATGCCACTGATTCCGCAGGAATGGTTGGGCTCACACGTTGAGCTGCCCGAGGATCTCAGCCCCGCGCAGCTGGCTGCCGCGCTGGTAAAAGTCGGCCTGGAAGAAGAAGCAATCCACCCCGGCGCGGTCACCGGCCCGCTGGTCTTCGGTCGGGTGCTCAGCCGCGAACCGAAGAAACAAAGCAACGGGAAGATCATTAACTACTGCCGCGTGGACGTAGGGCAGTACAACGACGAACCCGGAACGGGGCGCGAGCCTTCCGAGCTGCCCTCGCGCGGCATTATTTGCGGCGCCCATAATTTCGAAGAGGGCGATACCGTGGTGGTGTCCCTCCCCGGCGCCGTGCTGCCGGGCGGTTTTGAGATCGCGGCCCGCAAAACTTACGGCCATATTTCCGACGGCATGATGTGTTCGGAACGCGAACTCGGGCTCTCGGATGAAAGCGAGGGCATTATTGTTCTCGACGACGCAGCCGCGGCCAGTGTGGAACTCGGCAGTGATGCCAGGCAATTCCTGGGCCTGCCGGGGGAAACCCTGGAAATTAACGTGACCCCGGATCGCGGGTACTGCTTCTCCATGCGTGGGGTAGCGCGCGAATACCACCACTCCAGCGGGGCTCGCTTCACCGACCCGGGCCTGGCGGACGCTCCGCTCCCGGAAGCCACCCCCACCGGGTTCCCGGTGCGCGTGGAAGATAACGCCCCGATTCACGGCCAGCCCGGATGCGATCTGTTTGTCACCCGGGTGGTGCGCGGGGTAGATCCGGCGGCACCCTCCCCGGCCTGGATGGCACGCCGCCTCCAGCAAGCCGGCCAGCGCTCCATCTCTCTCGCGGTAGACGCCACCAATTACGTGATGCTTGACCTGGGTCAACCCCTGCACGCCTACGATCTGGATAAGATCCGCGGCGGCGGGCTGGTGGTGCGCCGGGCTAAGGCCGGCGAAAAACTCACCACCCTTGATGATGTGGAACGCACCCTCGATCCGGAAGATCTTCTTATTACCGATAATGGGGGAGAGCGCGTGCTCGGCGTGGCCGGCGTGATGGGCGGAGCCGATACAGAGATCACCGCGGAAACCAGCAATGTGCTGATAGAAGCAGCGCATTTCGATGCGGTATCGGTGGCGCGCAGCGCCCGGCGGCACAAGCTCCCCACCGAAGCCTCCAAGCGTTTCGAACGCGGGGTGGATCCCGCGGTGGCGGCGGTGGCCGCGCAGCGCGTCGTCGACCTTTTGGTGGAATACGGCGGGGGAGAAGCAACCGATGAGGTCTTTGTGTACGGGCAGGTACACCAGTTGCCCGCGCTCGCTTTCCCGGTTGCGGATGTGGAACGCCTGACCTCGTTGCAGCTGAGCGAGGATCGTATTGCGGAGATCCTCACGGATATCGGTTGCACCGTGGAACGCGGCGGCGCGGTGTGGAGCGTGCAGCCTCCCACCTGGCGTCCGGATCTGGTGGGCTCGGCTCACCTGGTGGAGGAAATCGCACGCCTGGAAGGCTATGATGCGATTCCCACCGCCGTTCCGGCGGCTCCGGCCGGGCGCGGCCTGAGCCCCGCGCAGCGCCAGCGCCGCGATATTGCGCGCACCCTGGCGGAAACCGGGTGGGTGCAGGTGCTGACCTATCCCTTCATTCCGGCCGCGCGTTTCGATGAGCTCGGCTACGCCGCTGATGATGAGCGGCGCACCGCTATCGCGCTGGCCAATCCGCTGCAGGATGAGGCCAATCTGCTGCGCACCTCCCTGCTCGATACCCTCATTCCGGTGGCCTCGCTCAACGTCAAGCGCGGTAATCCGGCGGTGGCGGTCTTTGAGATGGGCACGGTGAGCCGGCCGGCCGGTATCAGTCCGGCCCCGATTCCGGCGGCGGGTCAGCGGCCTTCCGAGGACGAGATTGCCGCCCTCCACGCGGCTATCCCCGCCCAACCCCATCACGTGGCCGGGGTGGCCTGCGGGCCGCGTACCGCCGCCCGGGCCGGTTACCCGGTGGAAACCTGGGATTGGCGGGATGCGGTAGAAGCCGGGCGGCGCGCTGCCGGTATGCTCGCCGAGGTTTCGGTGCGCGCCGCGAACCAGGCACCCTGGCACCCGGGGCGCTGCGCGGCTATCCTCAGCGGAGACCGCGTTGTTGGCTACGCCGGGGAACTCGCTCCGGCGGTATGCAAGGCCTTGGATATTCCGGCGCGTTCGGTCGCTTTCGAAGTGAATACCGACGCCGCACTTCCGGCCACCGTGGAACCCGCCGCGGTCAAGCCGGTGTGGACCAGTCCTGTTGCTAAGGAAGATCTTGCTTTTATTGTTGATGCCGATGTGATCGCCGGTGATGTGCGGGCCGCCATCGTGGCCGCCGCGGGGGAGGCCCTCGAAGGCATTGAGCTTTTCGATGTTTTCACGGGTGATCCCGTTCCGGAAGGGAAGAAGTCGCTGGCATTCGCGCTGCGCTTCCGCACCGATCACACCCTGACCGCTGAAGAAACTTCCCAGGTACGCCACCGAGTGGCACGCCGGATGCGCAAGGACTTCGGCGCGGAGCTGAGGGCCTAATGGCGCAGCAGGAGGTGGAGCGCGTGGATGCGGGCGACCAGATGACCGCGCAATCGGTAACCGGGCAGCAAGCGACCGCGCAGCAGGTTACCGCACCGCAGGAATCGGAAGGACTCGCACCGGCCCGCCGGATTCTCATTACCGGGGCTTCCCGGGGCGTGGGCAAGGAGCTCGCTATTGGTTTAGCGGCGCCCGGGCGCACCCTCATTTTGCTGGCGACCAAACTATCGAATTTGGATGGTACCGCCACCGAATGCGAGATCCGGGGTGCTCAGGTTATTACCCTCGGGTGTGACCTGGCGAAGGAATCTTCTATCCGGGAGATGCTGCGTATCCTCCTCGAGGAAGGCGCTCCCGATATGGTGCTCAATTCCGCCGGAGTGTACGGGGAAGAAGAACTTCCTTGGGATACCAGCCTGGAGGATTTCCAGCGCACCATCGCGATTAACGTGGAAGCCCCGTTCCAGCTGGCCCAAACTTTGGTACCTATTATGCTCGAGCGCGGCGGCGGGAGAATCCTGGACCTGTCCGCCACCGCGGCATCTCATGATTCCGCGGACGCGGTATCCTATTACACCTCGAAAACGGCGCTGTTGCGGCTGGCGGCATCCTTGCATTTGGCTGGTTATCAGCGTGGTTTGCGGGTGCTTTCTCTCAATCCCGGTGCGGTGAAAACCGATATGACGGCATCCATGAAACGTTACCGGGACCGCACCGAATGGGTACCGCTTGGCGAATCGGTGGCTATTGCCCAGGCCTTCGCGGCCGGTGAGCTCGATGGGCTCTCGGGCACCCAGGTGCGGGCCGGAACCGACTCCCTGGAAAAGCTCCGCGAGCTCTCCGCGCGCGGGGTGTCCGGGCGAGCGCGCCGCCTGCGGCTCACCGGATGGGATGCCTAAAACCGGCGCGCATAACCAGCACGCATAAGCAGCGTGCATAAGCACAGCGGACTAAGGGCGGGAGCCTCCTTAAATGGAGACTCCCGCCCTTACTTATGTATCGAGACTCGCATCCTGTGCCAGCAGCCAGCCCAATGCTTATTGGGTATTAGCCCCGAATTTTTCCCCGCAAACCTTGGCTGCTTCGCCCATAATCGCTTGGTCTTCCTGCGAGAGCAAAAGGATCTGCGCGGCGATATTACGCTGGCCCTGCTCGGATAGGCCACGGCTGAGCCCTTCATCGACCGTGCACTCCACAAGCTTGGGGAGCATGGCCTTTTGAGCTTCCGGGATATCCTGCGTGTTCTTGAGCAGCTCGGACGTAGCGGCAAGCATGCCGGCGCTCACCTCATCGCGGGTAGGAGCCGGGCCGTCCGTTGCAATAGCTGCCGGACCCTTATCGGTGATCGGCGCGGAAGGCTGAGCGGGGCTCGCATCGCTTGCCGAGGGAGCTGCCGGCGCCGAGGCGGCAGCCGACGTTTTCGCAGCTGGCGAAGCCGATTCCGACTTATTACTATTACCCGAACAGGCGGCTAGGCTCATCGCGAGACATGCCACAGCCGCTGCACCTAAAAGTTTACGCATCTTCACTCATTTCCATGCGGAATAAAACAAGTAGATACTATCAGCTACGCGGCTTTCGCCCGCGGGGTTCCCGCGTGAAATCCACCGCCTCGCTCAGCCCCGGGAGTTGCGCGACCCCGCGGGAGTCGCGCAATCCCACGGGTGTCGCGCAACTTCGCGGATGCTTGCATGAAGATACGTTACGAGCTGGGCCGTCTCCCCGTTGGGCAGGGTATGACCCGGTGGCTCTTCCCGATGAGTATTACCCCTGGGGCTGCCCGGCGAGCTTCGTGGCGCAGTTATCCGTTACCTTTTGGAGGATATCGTTGTCTTCTTTAGAGACTTCATCGAATTTCTTTACGTCACCGTTGGCAATAATCTTGAGGCCTTCTACGGAGACACCTTGTTCGATAGCACCATCGGCCATACACTCGACGAAGCCGGTAACAATGGATTCGTGAAGTCCGGCTGGGAGCTTGTTACCCGCCTCCTCAATAGCGGAATTGAATCCCTTGTTAAGTCCGGCCACAACCTCATCACGCGAGGGTGCGGCATCCTTTCCGGAACCGTTCGAGCAGGCCGTCAGAGTGAATGCGGTGCAGATAGCTGCAAGACCGGCAACAAGTTTACGCATGGAATTCTCCTCGGAAGCGTGGCGATGGATGAAAGATTATCCACCCATGGCCACTCTACCGGGACATGGTTACCAGCGCGTGAACACCGGGAAGCGCAAACTATGAACGCCGCCACCCGCGCCCACCGCGGCGCTCCCCGCGATCATGCCGGTCATGGCGCCGATCCGAGCGGCGCTCAGAACGGTAATCCGAACCGTAATCACCGTCATCGCCACGGTTGAAAGAACCGCGGCCGCGCCCGCGCCGGTCTCCGCGTGCGCCCCGATCCGAACGCCCCGCGCGATCCGAACGTCCGTGGCCGCCGCGGCGGGCGGCGGGAGCACCACTGTCTTCAGAAATCCGCAGGGCACGCCCGGAAACCTGCGCTTCGGAGATACGCCGGCGGGCTTCCGGAGAAAGCGGCACCCCAATTTCCACCAGGGAGAAGGTGGGGTAAATATCGATATGGCCCAGGTCCGAGCCGCGCAGCCCACCTTCGTGGGTGAGCGCGCCAACAATCGCACCCGGACGCACCCGGTCTTTGTGCCCGACCTCGATGCGGTAGCGCTTCCCGCCCTTGAATTCGCGAGCTTCGCGTCGCTTCTTCTTGAAGGAATCGCGGCTGTCCTCCCCGGTGAAGCTTTCCTCTTCATCCGCGGAAGGCCCGGGATCGCGCACGCCCAAGGCCAGCAGCGCCACGATAATATCCTCGAGGCTCATCGGTGCGGGAGCCTCGCTCGCAGCCTCGTTTTCTGCACCGGTTTCCGTCTCGGCATCGGTATTGTTTCCGGTACCGGTTTCGTTTTCGAAGTTTTCCGTAGTATCGGTAACGACGGCGCCTTCCGAGTCAGCCGGAACCGAGCTTGCTGCCTCAGCAACGCCCTCGTCAAGCGGGAGGGTAGCGGGGGAGGCTACGGCGTCGTCGTTCTTATTCTGCTGCGCCTCCTGCTGGGCAGCCAGGAATTGCTCGAGGACCTCGCGGTAGACCCCGAGGCGCCCGGCGTCGAAACGGGTGCGGGCCTGCTCCATGAGTTTGGCGGCGCGCAGTTTCGAGACTTCCGCCGGGGTGGGAAGATCGATTTCTTCCATCTGTGATTTGGTGGTTTTCGCGATGCGGCGCAGGCGCGGCAGTTCCTTCGGCGTCACGAAGGTGAGCGAGCGGCCCTCGCGCCCGGCGCGGCCGGTGCGGCCGATGCGGTGCACGTAAGTATCGGCTTCGCGCGGCACATCAAAATTGACGACCAGCCCAATGCGTTCCACGTCCAGGCCGCGCGCGGCCACGTCGGTGGCAATCAGAACATCCAGGGTCCCGTCACGCAGGCGCGAGACCAGGCGTTCGCGATCCTTTTGGGCGACGTCGCCCGAAAGCGCCGCGGTGGCCACCCCGCGGGTACCCAGCTCAATCGCCAAATCCTCCGCGGTGGCGCGAGTGCGCACGAATACAAGGGCGGCGTCGGCTTCAGAAACCGCAAGGACCCGAGCGAGAGCACCCACCTTGCGGCGGGCCGGAACCACCGCGAATTCCTGGGTAATATTCGCAACCGTGGAGGCCGGCGGCGTAACGGTAATTTCCTCCGGGTCGTTCAAGTGAGAATCGGCCACGCGGCGAATCGCCGGGGGCATGGTGGCGGAGAAAAGCGCCGATACGCGCTCTTCGGGCAGATCGGAGGCGATCTTTTCCACGTCCTCCGCGAAGCCCATGCGCAGCATTTCGTCCGCTTCGTCTAAAACGAAGTAAGAAACGTGATCGAGCACGAGCGCGCCGCGATCAATGAGATCCATAATGCGCCCGGGCGTGCCCACCACCACATGCACGCCGTTTTCGAGGGCGCGAAGCTGCGGGGGATAGGGCGAACCGCCGTACACGGCCAGCACTTTGGTATCCGTACCGCGCGCGAATGATTCAATGGCGTCCGCGCCCTGAAGCGCGAGTTCGCGGGTGGGTGCGAGCACCAGAGCTTGAACGACGGCGCTGCTAGTATCCACCTGTTCCAGAAGCGGCAAACCGAAAGCGGCAGTTTTCCCCGTTCCTGTTTGGGCGACGCCGATAACATCCCGCCCGCTCAGCAGCAGCGGAATGGCCTGCTCCTGGATCGGGGAGGGGTGTTCAAAACCGAGAGCATGAATAGCGGTGAGCGTTTCCTCGGAAAGACCGAGGTCAGCGAAAGTCGCCGGGGTGGCGGTGGAGGAAGAATCAGACGGCGTATTTTCGCCGAGATGTTCAGACATGGATTCCTAACATAGGCACAGGGGGCGCAAACGCGCCGCTACTAGTTTACTCCGGGGTGCAAGCCCGGCGCTGGATATATGCGGTGAGCTTGCCCTCTGTTCACGCGGCGCTGGAATCTTCGCTGAGCATATCCGAGCCGCTCAGCTGTTCCCCGCCCGGACCCACGCCGCTCAGGCGCTGCGATTCGGCAAGATTTTCCGCGGCCTCGCTGCCCGCCGGTGGCACAATGCGGCTGGCTACCACCGCGCCGGCAATGGTCAGCGCAATGGACACCGCGATGCCGGCCATCAGTGCAATATCCTGCGGCGGGGTGAGCACCGAATAAATAATCCCAATAATTGCGGCTACCAGCGAGGTTCCCATGGAATCGGCAACCTGGAGCGCGGAAGAAGTGCGCCCCTGGCCCTCTTGGGAGGTGCAGGCGAGGGCGTGTACGCTCAGCGCCGGGAACGCGAAGCCGCATCCGATACCCGCGATGGCCCACCCGATAATAACGAGGCTTCCGGGAAGAGCGTGATGCGAGCCGGCCAGCACCAGGCCAAGGCCGATAGCATCGCCAATCGAGCCCCACAGCGGCAGGCGCAGGCGCAGCGCGGCATTGGTGATCCGCCCGGAGAAATACGATCCCACCGCCCAGGTGATCGAACCGACCGACAAAATAAGACCGGCTTCCACCGGGCTCCACCCGTGCACATCCTGGAGCAGGAGCGGCAAAAACATCTCAATTGCCGTGAAGGTACCGAGGAGAACGCGGGTGGCAATAGTTGCGGGCAGCCCGCGCACCCCGCGGAAAGTCCCGCGCGGGAAAAGCGGACGAGCGCAGAAAAGCAAGGCGAATCCACACACCCCGATAATGGCGAAGGTGTGCGCACTATGCTCCGTCGCCCCGCTCATAATTTGCAGGCAAGCGACCAATGCGCCGGTCCCGAAGGCCGGAATGACCATGGTGCGAATATTCATCGGCTTCTTGACGCGATCAATATCCGGGATTTTATTCATCCCAATAAAGAAGAAGGGCCCGATGAGCAGGATGGTGGCCGGCACGAAACCGAAAATCCACCGCCAGGACATTGCCTCAACAATAATTCCGGCGAGCAGGGGGCCGAAAAGCGAGGGGAGGACCCAGGCCGCGGCGAAAGCGGTGAAGAATCCGGGGCGACGACGCGGCTGCACGCTATTGCCCACGATGGTGTAGAAGGGCACAATAATGAGGCCCCCGCCCAGGCCTTGGATGGCGCGGCCGGCCACGAAAATTTCCATGCTGGGGGAGACGGTACAGATCGTGAGCCCCACGGTGAGAAGCACGACGCCGGTGTACAGGCAAGAATGCGGGCCTTTGGAATCGGACCATTCTCCGGCTAGCGCCGTCGTCATTAACTGGGCCGCAAGTACCACGCCGAGCGCGAGGGCATAAAGGTTCTGGCCGTCAAAAGCGCGCGCGACGGTAGGCATGGCCGTGGTGACCGCCATGCTCTCAAAAGCAACGAGCGAAATAAAGCCAACGGAAAAAATACGGAAAAGGCGTTCGCGCTCCGGAGATAGATACCTGCTCATTAGATCCATTAGACCAGCGAAAGGGGGCAGAAAGGAAGAGGCGCAGCCGGGTACATGCGGTGGTGTGTGCCACCGTGGGCCACGGGTGGGGCCGCGTGGGGCCGCCTGGTGCGGTGGCAGAGCGTAATGAGATGTGTTCGGCGGGCGGCCGGAGCGTAACTTTTGCCCGGAGCGTGCCGCGGGTTCTACCATGGAGCCGGTGCTTGCTCGTCTCGCAAGCACCTTAGGACGGCCCGTCTAGCCGTTTCCCACGATAGAAAGAGTGACAAAAGCGTGTTACGTACTCGTTATGCCGGCTCGCTGCGAGCAAGTGATATTGACAGCGAAGTGACGCTGACCGGGTGGGTGGATCGCCGCCGTGACCACGGGGGTATCGCCTTCATTGATCTGCGTGATGCCTCGGGTATCGCCCAGGTGACCGTCCGTGAAGAAATTGCGCACGAGTTGCGTAACGAATTCTGCATTAAGGTGACCGGGATCGTGCGCGAACGCCCGGAAGGCAATGCGAATGCTGCCCTGGCCACCGGCGAGATCGAGGTGGAGGCCACGGACGTTGAGGTCCTCAGCCCCGCCGAAGCTCTGCCTTTCCAGGTCTCCGATCACGCCGAAGGGGCCGGCAAGGTCTCCGAAGATATTCGCCTCAAGTACCGCTACCTGGATTTGCGCCGCTCCTACGAACAGAAGGCCCTGCGGTTGCGCGCCAAGGTGAATCAGGCGGCCCGGCGGGTACTCGACGGCCACGATTTCGTGGAGATTGAAACCCCGACCCTCACCCGTTCCACCCCGGAAGGCGCCCGCGATTTTATTGTTCCGGCGCGCCTCAACCCGGGAACCTGGTACGCCCTGCCGCAGTCCCCGCAGCTCTTTAAGCAGCTGCTCATGGTGGGCGGGATGGAACGCTACTACCAGATCGCTCGCTGCTACCGCGATGAGGATTTCCGCGCGGATCGCCAGCCGGAGTTCACCCAGCTGGACGTGGAAATGAGCTTCGTTGATCAAGATGACGTTATCGCGGTGGCCGAAGAAGTGCTGCGCGAAATCTGGAAGCTTATCGGCTACGACCTGTCCACCCCGATTCCGCGGATGACCTTTAAGGACGCCATGGAAAAGTACGGTTCGGATAAACCGGACCTGCGTTTCGGGCTGGAACTTATCGACCTGACCGAGTACTTCAAGGACACCACCTTCCGGGTCTTCCAGAATCCCTATGTTGGTGCGGTGGTGATGCCCGGTGGGGCTTCCCAGCCGCGGCGCACTTTCGATAAGTGGCAGGAATGGGCGAAGGCGCGCGGTGCGCACGGCCTGGCTTACGTCACCATCGCGGAGGATGGCACCCTGGGTGGCCCGGTGGCCAAGAATATTACCGACGCGGAACGTGCTGGCCTGGCCGAAGCCACCGGCGCGAAGCCCGGGGATTGCATCTTCTTCGCCGCGGGTGAGCCGACCTTCTCCCGCGAACTGCTGGGTGCGGCCCGCTTGGAAATTGGCCAGCGGGTCGGCCTTATTGACGAGGATGCCTGGGCTTTTGTGTGGGTGGTGGATGCCCCCATGTTCAAGCCGGCTTCCCAGGCCGCCGCGGAAGGCGATGTGGCCCTCGGTTCGCGCTGGACCGCCGTCCATCACGCTTTCACCGCTCCCAAGCCCGAACACCTCGATACTTTCGATACCGATCCGGCCGGTGCGCTGACGAACGCTTATGACATCGTCTGCAACGGCAACGAGATCGGAGGCGGTTCCATACGTATCCATCGCCGCGATATCCAGGAACGCGTCTTCAAGGTCATGGGTATCGATAAGGAAGCCGCCGAGGAGAAATTCGGTTTCCTCCTCGAAGCTTTCAAATTCGGTGCGCCCCCGCACGGCGGGATTGCTTTCGGCTGGGATCGCATTGTGTCCCTGCTGGTCAAGGCGCCCTCGATCCGCGACGTTATCGCCTTCCCGAAGATCGGCAACGGCTGGGATCCCCTCACCGATGCTCCCGCGGAAATTACCGCGCAGCAGCGTAAGGAAGCCGGTGTGGATGCCACCCCGAAGGCTCGCTCCGGCGCGGTGGATGCCGCAACCGGGGCACCCCTCGCGGAGGAAGCGCCGGCGGTCGGTGATACTGCCGGGGCAGCTGCCGGAAAGTAGCGGCCCGCGGTTGCCGGGAAGTAGCTGGCAAGTTGCTGGAAAGTAGCCTCTCAGCGGCCTAGCTGCCGCGTAGGCGGTGGCCTGTAGTCGGCAGCCGCGAAGAAGCTAGCGATATGCAGGGAAGACGCCGAGCGTGCTCAGATGCGCTCGGCGTCTTTCACACCCGCGAGCAGGCGCGGATCAAGCGCGGTGGCCGGCCCGGTGAGTACCGATAGCTGCCCGTTGGGTTCGAGGATGACAGCTGCGACGTCGTCCACACACGCAACGCCGCGCAAACGCACGGCCATCATGATTTCTTCCGTGGTGGTCGAGTGCCGCCGTGCCGCGGGCGTGAGTTCCCCGCGCGCCCAAATAACGACGGGCCGCGCGTGCACCCAGGCCTCCCCGCGGTGGGAGAGCGCGATAAAGCGCAGCAGTGCTTGCATGCAGAACAGGGTGAGAAGGGCGACGACGCCGCCGGCCAGGGTGGGAGTATGCCCGAGGGTGACGCGCCCCGCGATCGCCCCAATAACGACGACGGCCGCCATATCCGAGGTGGAGAGCCGGCTCACCACGTTTTGCCCCAGGGCCCGCAAAATCACCACGAGGAAAAGGTAGATGAGGCAGGTGGCCACGGCTATGGCGCCCGCCTGCAACCAGGTGATACCCAGGAGTTCAGGTAGTTTCAGGTGATCGATCTCAGACATGCCTCCATTATGGCGCGGCGTGCCGGCCGCGTGGCGCCGATGCCGCGGTGCTCGCGCTTGCGGTGGCATCGGTGGTGCTGGCGTTTTGCGTTGTAGCGCCCGCGGGAAGCGTTACCGGCGCACTGTCCTTGGTGGCGGTTGCCGGCTCGTGGTGTTCGAGGGTGCGGTGCCCGCCTTCGGACACCCCGAAACGCTGGTAGATACGCGAAAGCCAGCGCGGCGCCCACCAATTCCACTTGCCTAGCACCGTCATGGTGGCCGGAACCAGGAGGATACGGCTGAGGCTGGTATCCGCAATCACGGTGATGGCCAGCAGCACGCCCACTTCCTTGATCGCCAGCATCTGCCCGAAGCAGAAGCCCACGAAAACCGCCACGATAATCGCGGCTGCGGAGGTAATAATCCGCCCGGAACGCTGCAAGCCCAGGGAAACCGCCCGGTCATTCGATTCCCCGGCATCCCAATATTCCTTCATGCGGGCCACCAGGAATACCTCGTAATCCATGGAAAGCCCAAAGCCGAAGGCCAGGCCGCAGGCCACCACCACCGCCGTGAGCCCGTCGGTTTCCGGCAAGCCCAACAGGCCGTTATCGAAGAGGAAAGCGGTGAGCCCAAGGGAGGCCACCAGGGAGAGCGAATTAATAATGATGGCCTTGAGGGGGATCAGCACCGAGCCGGTCATGAGGAAGAGCAAGATGAGCACGGCGAGTAGCACCACCGCGAAAGCAATGGGCGCGCCCTCGCGTAGCACCCGATTGAAATCAATCTGGATGGCCGCGCTGCCGCCCACCAGGATCTCCGTATTCGCGGCGCTTTCCGCGTGGGCGCGAATATCGCGAACGGTGTTACTGGCCTGGGCGGAGGTGGGATCCCCACCGCTGACAAATACCCCGAGGTTATGCCAGCCGTTATCCATCTTCGTGGATTCCCCGACCTTGGATACCGCCGGAAGCCCGGCAATCCACTCCGATTGCTCGCGCAGCGCGGCGGCATCGCCCTTCACCAGGACGGTAATGGCCGGCTGGCTCAAATCTGGGTAATCGCGTTTGAGAATCTCCTGGGTGGTGCCCGGCGAGGAGCTCACCGGAATATATTCGCTGGTATCCGTGCGTAAAGTGGTGTCCTTAATAGGAATAATCATGACCACGAGGATTGCCGTTACCACGGTCATAATCACCCACGGGCGGCGCTGCACCCATCCGGCAATCCGTGAGAACACCCCGTGATCGGTATGGGTATCACCCACCGCGCGCATGAGATGCCCCAGCCCGGGAATTTTCGCGAGCACAGAAGGCTGGGCCAGCCGCGGCCCGGCAATGCGCAAAAGGGCAGGTACCAAACTTACCGCGGAAATAACCGCGAGCAGCACGACGACGAAACCGCCCATGGCGATCACCCGAATAATGCGGGAATTGAAGGCCAGCAGCCCGGCAATGGCAAAAGCAATGGTGACGGCGGAGAAGATCACGGTGCGCCCGGCGGTGCGGACCGTGGTGGCCAGCGCCCCTTCCATAATGACGGCCAGGTCTTTCTTCTCCGGGCGGGCGCCCGGCCCGTAGCGTTTCTCAATACCGCGGGTGATTTCTTCCCGGTAGCGGGAAACTACCAGCAGGCCGTAATCGATGGAGAGCGCCAAGCCGATAATGGAGACCACATTGAGCACGAAGGAATCCACATCCGCCACGAAGGTGAGGAGCCAAATACCGCCTAGGGTAATAATGATGGCAACAATAGCTCCGGCCAGCGGCATGAGAGCGGTGAGGACCCCGCCGAAGACCAGCACCATGAGGATGAGGGCCACGGGCAGGCCAATGGCTTCCCCGCGCACCAGATCGTGGCGGGCCACATCGTTAATAGCGGTCATCGCGGCGTTCGCGGAGGTGGCATCCACCTGGACAGAGTGAGCGGTCGCAAAAGAATCAAGCGCCTGCTGGACTTCGGCCTCGGTGGCTTCGCTCTTCGCATCCGAGGTGAAGGTAATGACGAGGGCGAAACCGTCCGCGGCGCGCAAACCGGCCGTTTCCTCGCTCGCCTGGGTACGGGCTTGCGCTATACCTTCTTCACGCGCGGAAGCGATGACTTCTTCCTCACTGGGTTGGCCCGCCTGGGCCGCGGCCGCCGCGGCGCTTACTTCCTGGGTGGCGCGGGCCTGGGCTGCCTCGCGCGGCATACCGGCGCGCATGAGCTGCGCGGTAGCCGCCTCAATCTGGGCGGTGAGTTGCTGTTGGGCCGCGGCGGCGGCTTTCTGGTATTCCGCGCGCGCTTTCTCCTCCGCCTGGGCTGCGCCTTCCACTTCGGCTTCCCGCACGAGGGAGGGCGAGCTCACCGCGCTGGCAACACCCGGGATTTTCGCGATGTTTTCACTGAGATCAGCAATATCAGCGGTGAGTTGCTGCGGTTCGGTGGCGCCGTGGATCACGGCCACCATGCGGTAATCGCCCTGGGAATCGGTGAGTTCCAGGACGCGAGCGGATTCCGTTCCGGTGGTGAGGCCCTGGGTGGAGGACATGCGGGAGAACAGGCCTCCCTGACCGAAACCTGACAGTGCGGCGATACCGGCAACAACGGCGCACAATATCCAGGTGATGATGACTCTCCACGGGTGGCGAATAGAGGCACGCGCTAACAACTCTGTCATGCCTCTATTATCGCTCATTTTCCCGAAAAATAGCGGTTTTTAAGCCATCTTTGAACGCTTGACCTGGAGCTTTCGCGCGCGCTGCCCGTAGTGCCACCCGTACCCGCCACCAGTATCCGGTGCTCGGCCCGCACGTGAGCCGGCGCCCACCCCGCGCGTGCGCCCCAGCGCCGAGCTCGTAGACTGGGAGGGTGGATCTCTTCGAAAGTAGCCAAGTTGATGCCCGCGGGGTGCCCGATTCCGATACCGGCCCGCTGGCGGTCCGGATGCGCCCGCGCACGGCCGCCGAGGTAGTAGGTCAGGATGAGGTGCTCGCCCGCGGTGCGCCCTTGCGCCGCCTCATTGACGCGGAGGCCGGGTCTGCGCCGTCGTCAGTATTTTTGTGGGGACCACCCGGGGTGGGGAAAACAACTCTCGCGTACCTCATTGCCCGGTCCGGGCAGCGCGATTTTATTGAGCTCTCCGCGGTGAGCGCCGGGGTGAAGGACGTGCGGGCCGCGGTGGAGAGCGCCCGGCGCAAACTGGTGAGCAGCGGCACCGAAACCGTGCTTTTTATTGACGAAGTGCACCGGTTCTCGAAAACGCAGCAGGACGCGCTGCTGCCGGCCGTGGAAAACGGGTGGGTGATCCTGGTGGCCGCGACCACCGAAAATCCGGCCTTTTCCGTGGTGGCGCCGCTACTCTCGCGCTCGCTTCTCGTCACGCTACGCGGTTTGAACGACGACGATATCCGCGCCATCATCAATCGGGCCCTCACCAGTGAGCGCGGGCTGGGCGGGGCATATACCCTGGACGAGGATGCGGAATATAACCTGGTGCGCCTGGCCGGGGCGGACGGGCGGCGCAGCCTGACCCTCCTGGAAGCCGCGGTGGACGGGGCGCGCGCCCGCGGGGAACACCGGGTGAGCGTGGAGGATGTGGCGCGGGCCGCCGATGGTGCCACCGTGCGCTACGACCGCGATGGCGATGAGCACTACCAGGTGATTTCCGCCTTTATCAAGTCGATCCGCGGCTCGGATGTGGATGCAGCAATGCATTATCTGGCGCGCATGCTGGAAGCGGGGGAGGACCCGCGATTTATCGCGCGCCGCCTCATGATTTCCGCGGCCGAAGATGTGGGGATGGCCGATCCTTCCGCATTGCAAACCGCCACCGCGGCGGCCCAGGCCGTGGCGCTGGTGGGGATGCCCGAAGCGCGGATCATCCTGGCGGAAGCCGTGGTTCACCTGGCCACCGCCCCGAAATCCAACCGGGCCTACCGCGCGATTAATGCCGCGATTGCCGATGTGCGGGCCGGGAAAAGCGCCCCGGTGCCCCTGGCGCTACGCAATGCTTCCTTCAAGGGAGCTGCCGAACGCGGCTACGGGGAGGGCTACCGCTACGCCCATGATTACGAGGAAGGTATCGCCCCCATGCAATTTATGCCGGAGGGCCTGGAAGGCACCCGGTATTACGAACCGACCACCCGCGGCTACGAGGCGAATATCACCCCGCGCCTGGCCCGTAACCGCGAGGTGCTGGGCCGGGAGAACTGATACACTAGTTCGGTTGCTTTGCGAGAAGTAACACCTGGGGTCTTAGCCGATTGTGTTGGCCCCGAACCGGCGCCGCTCGGCGCTGGAACGTACATCTACAGGAGATTATTCATGGCAGGAAATCGTTCTCGTAAGGCCGTGCGTCAGTCGCGCGCCCTGGGCATCGCCCTCACCCCGAAGGCTGAGCGCTATATGCAGCGCCGCCCCTACCGTCCCGGTGAGCACGGCCGCGGCCGCACCAAGGATTCCGACTACTCGGTCCGCCTCAAGGAAAAGCAGCGCCTGCGCGCCCAGTACGGCATCCGCGAAGCGCAGATGCGCCGCGTGTGGGAAGAAGCGCGCCGCCAGGATGGTCTGGCCGGTGAAAACCTCGTGGAGCTGCTGGAAATGCGCCTCGATGCCCTGGTGCTGCGCGCCGGCTTCGCGCGTACCATCGCCCAGGCTCGCCAGGTTGTGGGCCACTCCCACGTGATGGTGGACGGCAAGATCGTCAACCTCCCCTCCTACCGCGTAACCCCGGGTCAGGTTGTGCAGGTCAAGCCGAAGTCGCAGGCCTCCCCGCAGTTCCTCGTGGCCGCGCAGGGCGCGCACCGCGATGTGCTCCCCGCGGTTCCCGAATATCTTGATGTTGACCTGGAGAAGCTGAAGTTCACGCTGGTGCGCCGCCCGCGCCGCGTGGAAGTTCCGGTCCAGGCTGATGTCCAGATGATCGTCGAATACTACTCCCGCTAAATCAGTGGGACGTCAGGAAGGGTGCACCCGGAAAGGTGTGCCCTTTCTTTATTTCGTAGCTTGGTAGCTATGTGACAGCGATGCCCGCCGCTGCTTGCAGTGCCCACGCAGGCAGCCGCGGCGTCGTCGTAAAAAATATGCCACTCCCGCCCGTGCCTCGAAAATAGCGGGCGGGAGAGCCTGTACCATAGGTGCGTGGCCGGCTCGGCCACATAAGTCATAAGGAGACAAATACGTATGCGCACCGCTGAGATTCGCCGGCGCTGGCTGGATTACTTCGCGAAGCACGACCATCATATTGAGCCGTCCGTGCCCCTCGTGTCGCCCGATCCGTCCATTTTGTTCACGATTGCCGGCATGGTTCCCTTCATTCCTTATATCGTGGGAACCCAGCGAGCTCCGTGGCCGAGGGTAGCCTCGGTGCAGAAGTGCATTCGTACGAATGATATCGATAACGTGGGCAAAACCACGCGGCACGGTACCTTCTTCCAAATGTGCGGCAATTTCTCCTTCGGGGACTACTTCAAGGAAGGCGCTATCGACCTGGCCTTCGGGCTGCTGTGCGCGCCGCTGGACGAAGGCGGTTACGGCCTGGAAATCGAGCGGATGTGGGTGACCATCTGGGAAGAAGATGAGGTCTCCTTCAACAAGCTCGTTGAGGTGGGCGTCAATCCGGCCCATATCGTCAAACTGACCCGGGAAGAAATTTTCTGGTCCACGGGCCAGCCCGGACCGGCCGGCCCCTGCGCGGAAATCCATTACGACCGCGGCCCCGAATACGGGCCGGACGCCGTGGGCGGAACCGTAGACCCGGGCGGGGACCGCTACCTGGAAGTGTGGAACCTCGTTTTCGACCAGTACCGGCGCGGGGAAGGCTCCGGAAAGGACTACCCGTTGCTCGGGGAGCTGGACCAAACCGCTATCGATACCGGCGCGGGCCTGGAACGTATCGCCTTCCTGCTCCAGGGCAAAAATAATATGTACGAAACCGATGAGGTCTGGCCGGTTATTGCCCGCACCCAGGAACTCACCGGGCGTACCTACGGCGCGAACGAAGAAGACGACGTCCGCATGCGCGTGATCGCCGACCACGTACGTTCGGCCATGATGCTTATTAACGACGGCGTGCGCCCGGGCAATGACGGACGCGGTTACGTGCTGCGCCGGCTCATGCGGCGGGCCATCCGCTCGATCCGCCTGCTCGGGGTGGATGCCGCGGTCCTCGGCGACCTGGTGGAAACCTCGAAGAACGCCATGAAGGAGTCCTACCCCGATCTGGAGGAAAACTTCGGGCAGATTCGCCAGGTGGCGGTGGAAGAAGAAGCCGCCTTCCGGCGCACCCTGGCCACCGGCGAACAGATTTTCGCGGCGGCCGTGGATAGCGCAAAGAGCGCGCCGCATACCGGCAAGGTGATTATTCCCGGCTCGGCGGCTTTCACCCTGCATGACACCTACGGATTCCCCATTGATCTCACCTTGGAAATGGCGGCCGAAAAGGGTGTGGACGTGGACGAAAAGGGCTTCCGGGCCCTCATGACCGAGCAGCGCGAACGCGCGCGGGCCGATGCGCAGGCGAAGAAAACCGGGCACGTGGATGCCCACGTGTACCATGAGATTCTCGATGCGCAGGGCGGGCCCACCTCCTTCCTCGGCTACTTCGAGAAAGCCGCGGAAGCGCGCGTGGTGGCCATCCTCGAAAACGGGGTGCCGGTGCCGGCGGTGAGCGCACCCTCCGACGCCGATGTTATTTTGGACAAGACCCCCTTCTACGCTGAAATGGGCGGGCAGCTGGCCGATCACGGCACCATTAGCGTGGCCGGGGGCGGGATGTTCGACGTCGTTGACGTGCAGGCGCCCGTCAAGGGACTGCATGTGCACCGCGGCTCGCTGACCGAAGGGACCATCGCGGTGGGCGATATTGTGCACGCGCAGATCGATACTCTGCGCCGCCATCGGATTGCCCAGGCGCATACCGCGACCCATATGATCCACAAGGTGCTCCACGAGTTCATCGGTGAGCAGGCCACCCAGGCCGGCTCCGAGGATGCTCCCTCGCGGTTGCGTTTCGACTTCCGGCACGGTTCGCAAATCCCGGTGGATGTGATGACGCAGATCGAAGCACGCGCCAATGAACGCCTCCAGGACAACCTGGAAGTCACGTGGGCCGAATACCCGATTGAAGAAGCCAAGAAACTCGGGGCGCAGATGCTCTTCGGGGAGAAATACGGCGATATCGTGCGGGTGGTCTCCATTGATGATGCCTGGTCGCGGGAATTCTGCGCCGGCACCCATGTGGCGAATACCGGGGAAATCGGGATGATTACCGTGCTGGGTGAATCCTCCATCGGTTCCGGGGTGCGCCGTATTGACGCGCTGGTGGGTGAAAGCGCCTACGCGCAGGGGGCGCGCGAACGCGCCCTGGTTTCCCAGCTCACCGCGATGATGGGGGTGCGCCCGGAGGAACTCCCCGAGCGTATCGACACCATGCTCGGCAAGCTCAAGGCGGCCGAAAAGCAAATCGCGGCGCTGCGCCAGAAGGATATTGTGGGGCAGGTGGACACGGTTATTTCCCAGGGCGTGCACCTGGGCAATCGCACCCTCTACCGCGCTCACCTGGGCGTGGTAGAAAGCGCGGATGACCTGCGGGTGCTCGCCACGGAAGTGCGCGGGCGGCTGGCCCCTTCCGATGATTTCATCGTGATTATTACCGGGATTAGCAATGAGCGGCCCCTCATCGTGGTGGCGGCGTCCGAAGCGGCGCGCAGTGCCGGGATGAAGGCCGGGGCGCTGGTCTCGCGCGCGGCGAAGATCCTGGGCGGGGGCGGCGGCGGTAAGCCGGACCTCGCGCAGGGCGGCGGCTCGGACGTGACGAAGCTGGATGAAGCCCTCGCGGTTCTGGAAGCGGAGCTGCGCGGCTAATGCGGCGAGGCGTACGGATCGGAGTGGATGTAGGGCGGGCACGCACCGGCGTGGCCAGTTGCGATAGCGACGGTATCCTCGCCACTCCGGTCGCCACGCTCCCGGCGAATGGCACGGACGTGAGTGAGGTTGCTCGCGAGGTGCGCGAGCGTGGCGCCATTGAGGTGATCGTGGGCTTGCCGCGCAATATGGATGGGAGCGAAGGGGCCTCCGCGCGGTATTCGCGCAGGTGGGCGCGGCGTTTAGCCCGGCGTATCGCTCCGGTGCCGGTGCGGCTATTCGACGAGCGCCTCTCCACCGTGGCCGCCCACGCACAGCTGCATGAGGCGGGGCGCAGCTCGCGGCGCCACCGCGCCGTTGTTGACCAGGTTGCCGCGACCGTTATTCTTAATAATGCGTTGGAAGCAGAGCGGCTCACCGGCGCACCTGCCGGCGAACTCGTGGCGGCGACAACCGAAGCGCAAAGCGAAGCGAAAGGCGATAATGAGTGACGTTTTTGACCGCTTGAGTGCGGACGACGCCGATACCCCGCGCCGTCGCCAATCGGGTGCGCGGGGGAGGTCTCACGGGGCTGGCTCGCAGCGAGGCGGCGAGTTGCGCGGCGCGGCGTCGCGAAGCGGCGAGTTACGGGGCGGCTCCCAGCGGGGCACGGCGCGCGGAAACCATCCGCACGGGCGCGGCTCGCAGGGGCGGGGAAGCTCCGGGCGGGTACCGGCCGGGCGCAGCTCATCGGGGCGAAATTCAGAAGGCCGCAATGCCGCGGAGGCGAGGCGCCGAGCCGCGGCGCGGCGCAATGAGCGGGCCCGCTTGCGTAGGCGCCGTCGTATCACCACCGGAATTATTACTGTTCTTCTTGTCACCGCGCTCACCGCGGCGGCTGTTATTTTCTTCCCGCGCCTGCTCCACAGCTCCGATACCGTGCGCGATTACAGCGGAGAAGGAACCGGCCAGGTCGTGGTGCGGATTCCGGAAGGAGCCACCGGGCGGCAGATCGCCGCGGTGCTCGCCGAAAAAAATATTGTTGCCACCGAAGGCGCATTTATTGATGTCTTTTCCCGCGACCCGCGCTCCACGGGTATCCAGGCCGGGGCCTATACCTTGCGCGAGCAGATGTCCGCATCGGCCGCGCTATCCGCGCTACTGGACCCGGCCAATGCCGCCACAATTAAGGTGACGATTCCCGAAGGCTTCACAAAATGGCAGGTGCGGGACCGGCTCGGCAACCTCATGGATATCGATGTTGGCGTGGTCGAAGATGCGATGAACGACGCCGCAGCTCTCGGGCTGCCCGCGGAAGCCGGCGGGAATGTGGAAGGCTGGCTGGCGCCCGCCACCTATGATTTCGACCCGAATACCACGGTGACCGAGGCACTCCAGCAGATGGTGGAGGTCCAGGTGGGGCGCCTGGAAGCTAGCGGTGCGGAGCGGAGCCGGTGGCAGGCGGTGCTCACCACGGCCTCTATCGTGGAACGTGAAGGGCACCCGGCTGATTATCCGAAAGTTGCCCGGGTTATCGAGAACCGGCTCGGGGATAACGCCCCGGAGGTCGCCGGGCGGCTCCAGATGGATTCCACCGTGCTTTACGGGGTGGGTAAATCCGGCGGGGTACCCACCCGGGCCGAACTGGACGCGGATAATCCCTATAACACCTACCGGGTGAAGGGCCTACCGCCCACCGCTATCGGGGCACCCGGGGTGGAGGCCATTGAAGCGGCCGTCAATCCGGCCGAGGGCAATTGGCTCTACTTCACCACCGTGAATCTGGAAACCGGGGAAACGAAGTTCACGGCCGATTACGAGGAACAGATGCGTTTCCAGGCCGAATTCCGCGAGTGGTACGCCGCGCATCCGGACGGAGAGAAAAAGGACCATTAGCGCAGCCGCGTATAGGTACGACGGCGCAAGCTGCTTTGGCACGTGCCGATTCGGCGGTGCCGGTACTTATCCCCAGGTTGCCCAAATGGCGGTGCTATCCACAGGGGGCAAGCTGGGGCTGGTTGAGGCGCTGGGTCATCCGTAATCTGAGCGCATGACCTTCTTTTCTCGCGAGCGCATCCTGCGCGGTACCCTCAGCCCACCGGTAGCGGTCGTGCTCCTGCTGGGCCTGAGCCTGTGCTGGGCAGGGCTGGGATGGTCGCGCGCGGTAGGTGCGCTTGCCAGTGGGCGCCCGGTTAGTGATGCTGGTGCTGCTGGCGCTGCTGGCGCGCTCCTGGCGGCCGGAACACTTTTAGGCGCCGGTGCGCTTGCGCTTCTTTGTGAGGGCGTGTGCGGGGCATTCCTGGCGCTTGCCGCGGTGGTGGATGCGCGGGTGCAGCTCCTTCCCGATCCGCTGCTGGCCGCGGCCGGGGGAGCTGCCCTCACGGGGATAGCGCTGCGCGGGCAGTGGGAGGATCTCGCTATCGGAGCCGTGGCCGGCCTGGGCGGCTACGTGGCGCATCGCTTCGCCCAGCTCGGCTGGGGTGATGTCAAAATGCTTATCGTGCTGGGATGGTGGACGGGCCCGCAGCTCGGGCTCACCCTACTCCTCAGTGTGCTGGGCGCGGGTATCTTTGCCGCGGTACGGGTGCTGAGCGCTCGGCTCACCCTGGCTGATGCGGTGCCGCTCGGGCCGTGGCTCATGGGCGGTGGCGCCCTCGCCTGGCTTGCCGGGCTAGGATAGGTAGGCGCCTGCATCCCGGTAGCACTGGGCTACAGCGGGCGGAACGGAACCGCTTACTCATCTGGTATCAGAACGGGTAGCGGGACCTATGAACATAGGAACGGGGAAGGACGGCGCATGATTCGGTGGTCAACAGCGGGGGAATCCCACGGAGCAGCCCTCGTGGCACTCATCGAGGGGATCCCGGCGGGCCTGAGCCTGAGTTCGGATACCATTCGCGATCAATTGGCCCGCCGCCGGCTCGGCTACGGTCGCGGTGCCCGCCAGAAATTCGAACAGGATAAGCTGCACGTTCTTACCGGATTGCGGCACGGAGCCACCCTCGGTTCACCCATTGCCCTCGTTATTGAGAATTCCGAATGGCCCAAATGGGAAGCGGTCATGTCCGTTGATCCGGTCCCACCCGAAGCCCTGCTGCGTAATGCCGGGCGGGGAGATAGCCAAGAACTTGCCCGTAATAAGCGCCTCACCGCGCCCCGGCCCGGGCACGCCGATCTCACCGGCATGAATAAATACGATCACAGCGATGCTCGGAATGTCCTCGAACGCGCCTCGGCCCGGGAAACCGCGGCCCGGGTGGCTCTGGGTGCCATCGCCCGCGAGTACGCGAACCAAAGCGCCGGAATCACCATTCTTTCCCGGGTGGTAGCCATCGGCTCCGTGAGTGACACTTCGGATACCGTTCCGGGGCCGGGCGATGCCGCGGCTCTCGATGCTTCGCCGGTGCGCTGCCTGGATGAGGCCACGGCGCAGGCCATGATGGATGAAGTTGATCGGGCGAAAAGCGCGGGGGATACCCTGGGCGGCGTCGTCGAAATTCTTGCCTACGGCGTGCCGCAAGGCTTGGGCAGTTACGCAACCCCCTACGGGCGTCTTGATGCGGAACTGGCCCGCGCCATGATGTCGATCCAAGCCGTCAAAGGCGTGGAAATCGGGGACGGATTCGCCACCGCCAGCAGGCCCGGCAGCCAGGCCCATGATGAGATTGTCCGCACGGAAGATGGCGTGCACCGCCTGACCAATCGGGCGGGTGGCATCGAAGGCGGCATGTCCAACGGCGAAACGATCCGGGTACGGGTTGCTTTCAAGCCGATTTCTACCGTCCCGCGGGCCCTGCGTACTATCGATACCGAAACCGGGGAAGCCACCACCGCGCTCCACCAGCGCAGCGATGCCACCGCCGTGGTTCCCGGAGCGGTTATCTGCGAAGCGATGATGGCCTTGGTACTCGCGGAAGCACTCCAGGATAAATTCGGAGGGGATACCCTCGGTGATACCCAAGCGGCGGTGCACGCCTACCTGAACCGCATCCCGGAGGAACGCCGATGAGCGTGCGGGCAGTGCTGGTCGGGATGCCCGGAGTGGGCAAATCGACCGTGGGAAAGCTGCTGGCCAAGGATCTAGAGCTTCCTTTCGCCGATTCGGACGCTCTTATCGTCAGCGAAACCGGGCAGAGCATCCCGGAGATTTTCCAGACGGTAGGGGAAGAGGGATTCCGGCGGCTGGAAGCCGATATTATCGCGCGCACTCTCGCGGATTTTGACGGCGTGCTCTCCCTGGGGGGAGGCGCTATTTTGAGTGAGGCCACCCGCCGGGCACTGCGCGGCTATCCCGTGGTTCTTATCGAAGCGCGGATGGATATTTTGGTGCGGCGTATTACCGGATCACGCACCCGCCGCCCGCTCCTCGAGGATAATCCGGCGGCGCGGCTGCGCGAACTGGACCGGGAACGCACTCCGCTCTACCGCGATATCGCCAGCGTGACGGTGACCTCCGACGGGGGCTCCCCGCACCGGGTGGTACGCCGGATCCGCGCGGCTTTGGAGGCGTGTGCGTCGCAAAGATGAAACTCCCCGTGTAAACTTGGGGAGGACTATTTCTGAAAGGATACCTTGTGGCAACAACCAATGATTTGAAGAATGGCATGGTCCTGGTATTCGACAACCAGCTGTGGCAGGTTGTTGAGTTCCAGCACGTCAAGCCGGGCAAGGGCCCCGCTTTCGTGCGGACCAAGCTGAAGAATGTCCTCTCCGGCAAAACTGTGGATCGCACCCTCAACGCGGGCATTAAGGTCGAAACCGCCACCGTGGACCGCCGCGATATGCAGTACCTCTACCATGACGGCACCGATTTCATCTTCATGGATGAGGATACCTACGAACAGGTTCCCGTCACCGCTGAAGTTATGGGCAATCTCGCGAACTTCCTGCTGGAAAACCAGAAGGCCATCGTCGCTTTCCACGAAGGTAATGTGCTGTTCGTGGAACTGCCGGCTTCGGTGATCCTCGAAGTGACGGAAACCGAACCGGGTCTTCAGGGCGACCGCTCGAATGCGGGCACCAAGCCGGCCACGGTGCAGACGGGTTACGAACTCCAGGTGCCGCTCTTCCTCAATATTGGGGACAAGATTAAGGTTGATACGCGCACCGGTGAATACATTTCCCGGGCGAACGACTAATGGCTAAACAGAAGAAACGCCGGTCCACGGGCCGTTCCACCCAGCGCCATCGCGCCTTGGATGTGCTTTTCGAAGCTGATGAAAAGAACATCACCTCGGAAGCGGGTATTCTCGAGCTCCTTGCCGAACGCCAGCGTGTCTCCACGGCCCAGGTTCCCATCGGGGAATTCGGCTCGCAGATCGTGACCGCTTACGCGCAGCAAATCTCGCAGGTGGATACCCTCATTGAGGCCTCCTCGGAAGATTGGTCGCTCGAGCGCATGAACGCGGTGGATCGCAGCGCTTTGCGCGGTGCGGTTGCCGAACTCATGTACCTGGGGACTTTCCGCGGTGCCGTGATCGTGGAGTGGACCAACCTAGTGCGCGAATTCTCCACGGACCGCTCGGTCGGTTTCGTGATGGGCGTGCTCAACAAGGCTGCCGATATCCGCGAACGTGAGGAAAGCGGCAGCACACCCATTCTTCAGAACGACGACGCCGCTAGCGCGGTGGAATCTGGCGAAGAAAGCGAGCCTTCGGAATCCGATGAGGCGGGCCTCATCGCCGCTATCCGCACCGGCCAGTTGGATACTCCCGAAGCCGGCGAAGTTGGCGTAGAAGAATAAGAGTTTCTCTGACAACCAGTACCTCATGGCGAGTTTCCGTGAAAATCTCACGGAAACTCGCCATTTTGTGCATGTGAAATTTCGTTACGCAGCCCCTGGTGTCCTATAGGCCACGATAGTTGTGCATCCCCGGGATCCGCGGGGTTACCGGCGGCCGTAATTGGAATTGCGGCCGAAAAGGCGGTCGAGTTCGCGCCGTTCTTTCTTCGTGGGGCGGCCGCTACCAGGATCGCGGCGCATCACCGGCAGATAAACTTTCTCCCGCACCGGGGTGAGATCCTCGTAATTTTCCCGGGCCAGCGGAGCGCTCGTCCGCTTGGTAATAATTCCGGTAACTTTGAGGATCCGATCAAAACCTTCCACCCGGTAGCGCACCACATCACCGACACGGACTTTCGCGGCGGGCTTGACCGGTTCATCGTTGATGCGCACGTGGCCAGCCTTGCATTCGGAGGTGGCGAGCGAGCGGGTTTTGCACTGGCGCACACTCCATAGCCACACGTCAATCCGGGTCGTTTCCATGGCTGTAGCCTACCCGGACGCCGCTACTGGTCGCGAACTTCGTCACAAGCCGCGGCGCTGACCTGCCGCGATGGTTTTATAAAAAAACAAGGGCGTGGCTTCTTATATTATTTAGCGCTATTTCGCTCTACGCTACTAACAAGACGAAGAAGTTTCGTAGCGTCAGCGTCGCCGTGACTGATGTTGACGGAATTGTTATGAGCACCAGGGTATATCTGATGCGCTAGAAAGGGGACACTGTGGAGGTACCACCACTTACTCCGGAGCAGCGTCTCGCCGCTTTGGATAAGGCCGCCGAAACACGGCGGCGCCGCGCGGAACTTTTGCAGCAACTGAAATCCGGACAGCTGCACCTTTCGGAGGTTTTGGCTCAGCGTGATGACCCGGTCGTTGCGCGCACCCGCGCCAGTGTGCTGCTGCGGGCACTTCCCGGTATCGGTGAAGCCAAGGCCGCGCGGGCCATGGCCGATATTGGGATCGCTCCTTCCCGGCGCGTGCGCGGGTTGGGTGTACATCAAACCGCGGCCCTCATCGCGCTTTTCGGTTAAAGGCTGAGCCCGGGCAGGACTCAACTACTCCCGGCGGCCGGCACAGAAAAACGCGAGCGAAAATTGTGTCGTAGGGCTGTGGCAGAATAAATGTCATGACACCTGAGGATCATCGCCGTATCTGCGTGCTTGCCGGCCCTTCCGGGGTAGGGAAAGGAACCGTGGTTGCGCAGCTCCTTGAGCGGGAGCCGCGCATCTGGCTCTCCATTTCTGCCACCACGCGCGCCCCTCGCCCGGGGGAACGCGAAGGGGAATCCTACTTCTTCGTGGATGATGAACACTTCGATCACCTCGTGGAAAGCGGGGAGATGCTCGAATGGGCCGTTGTCCACGGGAAGCACCGTTACGGAACCCCGCGCCAACCCGTGCTGGAAGCATACGCAGCGGGAAAAATTCCGCTTCTCGAAATCGATCTGGCAGGGGCGCGCCAGGTTCGCCAGTCGCTGCCCGAAGCTTTCCAGATTTTTCTAGCCCCGCCGTCGTTCCAAGAACTTGAGGCGCGGCTTCGGGGGCGCGGTACCGAAACCGAGGAGGCCATCGACCGCCGCCTGGAAACCGCCCGTGGCGAATTAGCTGCGCAGGAGGAGTTTGACGCCGTCGTCGTAAATGACACCGTGGCACGTGCCACCGGCGAAATCCTCGACCTCATCGCCCCAAAGCGTTAGAATAAAAGGCCGAAGCTTCACGGTGGTACCCGCACGCGGTGCCACGTTTATCCAGAAGGGAACTACATGTTCGGAACTGTTCCGGAACCCGAAGGTATTACCAACCCGCCCATTGATGATCTTCTCGCAAAGATTGACTCGAAGTACGCGCTGTGCGTGCTTTCAGCGGATCGTGCGCGTCAGATCAACTCCTACAAGCAGGAAATGGCGCGCGGGGACGGCAATATCGAGCATTACGGTGCGCTTGTCTCGGCGGAACCGGAAGAAAAGCCCCTGTCCATCGCGCTGCGTGAAATCGCCGAGGACAAGCTCGAATGGCAGCTGGACGAAAAGTAGAGCACACGCCGCGCGTCGTTATCGGCGTGACCGGAGGTATCGCCGCCTATAAAGCGGCCTACCTCGTCCGGCTTTTTGTGAAAGCCGGTGCGGATGTGCATGTTATTCCCACCCCGGCCGCCCTGGAGATGGTCGGGGCCACCACGTGGGAAGCTCTCACCCACCATCCCGTTCTGGTGCGCACCAGCGAACACGCTGATGAAGTCGCGCATGTTCGGCTCGGAAAAGAAGCCGATCTCATTGTGATTGCCCCGGCAACTGCGAATACCGTCGCGAAAGCCCGGGCAGGCATAGCCGATAACCTCCTCCTCAACACCTTGCTGGGGGCGCAATGCCCGGTCGTCATGGCACCGGCGATGCATACCCAAATGTGGGAACATCCGGCCACTCAAGAAAATATTGCGGTGCTCCAGGCACGCGGGGTGCATATTATTCCACCCGCCACCGGGCGCCTCACCGGGGCGGATTCAGGGCCCGGGCGGCTGCCCGAACCGGAAGAGATCTTCGCGCACGCCTGGGCTATCCTCACCGGCGACAACCCGGAAACGCGCGCCATGCAGGATACTGCTGAGCACGTGTCGCTGCGCGGGCGGCATATTCTCGTTACCGCGGGCGGTACTCACGAGGCTCTCGACCCGGTTCGTTTTATCGGCAACCGCTCCTCGGGGCGCTTCGGCTTGGAAATTGCGCGCGCCTTGTTAGAGCGCGGCGCGCAGGTCACCGTGCTAGCGGCCCATGTAAGCCGCGATATTACCGCACTTGCTCCGGGAGCTGAGATTGTTCCGGTCAGTTCGGCACGCGATCTTCACGAAGCGGTTCTGGCGCGGGTGAAGGATGTGGATGGCGTGGTCATGAGCGCGGCGGTGGCAGATTTCCGCCCGGCCGAAACCGCCGCGAGCAAACAGAAAAAAGACGGCAGCGGCACGCGCGTTGTCGAACTGGTGGAAAACCCCGATATTTTGGCTGATATTTCACATAAACGGCGCCGGACTGGCCAGCTCATCGTGGGTTTCGCGGCGGAAACCGGGGACGCGGGCGGAACCGTCTTGGATTACGGACGGGAAAAAGCGCGGCGCAAAGGCGCTGATTTACTTGTCATCAACCGGGTGGGGGAGAAAGCAGGATTCGGCGAGGTACCTACCGAGATCACCGTGGTCACGCCAGCGGGTGAGATCATCGCGAGCGGAGCGGGCACCAAAGCCCAGATGGCTGTTATCATTGCGGGCCTTATAGCCGATCACTTCACCACCGAGCGCGTATAGAATAAGGCTTGCCTTACCTGCCAGCCGCTGGTGACTAATACTGACGAAATAGTTTGAAATAGCGAGGGGATACGATGCATTACCGGCAACCGTTCACGTCCGAATCGGTCACGGAAGGACACCCCGATAAGGTGTGTGACCTCATCTCCGATTCCATTCTTGACGCGCTGCTCGCGTCGGATGAGAATTCGCGCGTCGCCGTGGAGACCATGGTGACCACGGGATTGGTGCACGTGGCCGGTGAAGTGACCACGGATGCCTACGCGGATATCGCTCATATTATCCGCAATGTGGTGACCGGGATCGGGTACAACTCCTCGCAGGTCGGCTTTGACGGAAATTCTTGCGGCGTGACGATTTCCATCGATGAGCAAAGCCCGGATATTGCCGCTGGCGTGAATACCTCCCTGGAACGGCGGGAAAGCCAGGAATCCGAATACGATCATTTCGACCTGCAGGGCGCCGGAGACCAGGGCCTCATGTTCGGGTACGCCTGCAATGAAACCAAAACGCTTATGCCCGCGCCCATTCTGCTCGCCCATCGCTTTGCCGAACGCCTGGCACTCGTGCGGCGCGAAGGCGTGGTCCCCGGGCTGCGCCCCGACGGGAAAACGCAGGTCACCATTGACTACGAAGGCGCGCGGCCCGTGGCCCTCAATACCGTGGTCATCTCCAGCCAGCACGATGAAAATGTGCAGCGTGACTGGCTCACGGAAACCCTGCGCGACCACGTGGTCACACCCGTCCTCGAAGAAGAAAATATCGATATTGATACCGATAAATTCTCGCTTCTCGTTAACCCCTCGGGGCGTTTCGTGGTGGGAGGACCGATGGGCGACGCCGGAGTGACCGGCCGCAAGATCATCGTGGACACCTACGGCGGGATGGCCCGGCACGGCGGTGGGGCTTTTTCCGGTAAAGACGCCTCCAAGGTGGATCGCAGCGCGGCCTACGCGGCGCGCTGGGCGGCCAAGAATGTGGTTGCCGCCGGGCTCGCTTCCCGGTGCGAACTCCAGCTGGCCTACGCGATCGGGCGCGCCCACCCGGTATCCGTGCGCCTGGATACTTTCGGCACGGAAACAGAAGAACTGGGCCGCATCGAAAACGCGGTTCAGAAGGTCTTCGATTTCCGCCCCGCGGCGATTATCGACGCCCTGGAACTCAAGCGCCCCATTTTCGCGAAGACGGCTTCCTACGGTCATTTCGGGCGGGAACTTCCCGAATTCACCTGGGAGAAAACGGATCGGGTTGAAGAACTTCTCCGCTCTATCTAGGGATGACTGAGGTAGGGCGACCTGAGGTATCTCAGATATCTGAGGTCTCTAGGCCCTGAAGTTTCGCGGCGGATTTTTCTGTCGTAGGGCCGGGATATCCTAGGTTGCATGGAGAGCACACTCTTTGATTTCGATGCCCTCCCCCTCATGGGGGAGCAGGGCGCCCTGCTTGAGGCGCGCCCTGCACGCACCCGCGTGCGCTCCAAGGTGCCCAATCCCGTGGCGCATGTTCATGTGCTTCATTCCCAACCCCATATGGACCGGGTATTTGACTACCTTATTCCCGAAAAATTCGCGGATAGTGCCCGGGTGGGAACCCGGGTGGTGGTAGATCTCGGTGCGCAACGGGTGGGCGGATTCATCGTTGCCCGGGATGCCACCACGGAAGGCAGCGGGCGGCTGCGCCCCCTGTACCGAGTAGTCTCGGAACACCCCGTTCTCACCGCATCGGTGTACTCGGTTGCCCGCACTCTTGCCGATAAATACGCCGGAACGGTTGCTGATATTTTGCGGGCCGCTATCCCGGAACGGCACGCGCGCGCCGCGAAAGAATTCTTGGCCGATGCCCAGGAGGCTATTCCTTTGGCCAGCCCGCGCCCGGCTCCTGAACCGGGGCCCTGGGAAGCCTATCGGGGTGGGCCGGAATTCCTTGCGGCGCTCGGGGCCGGGAAAGCCGTGCGGGCCTGCATGGCTGCGCTACCCGGGCCCGCCGGGGGAGTAGAGCTCCTGGTTCGGGCCGTGCAAGCAGTGCGGCGCGCCGGGCGTAGCGTCCTCCTGGTTGTTCCCACCACCCGCGCGGCACGAACGCTGCTAGCTACCCTCGCTACCCGGGTGGGGGAAAAGCCCACCCTCATGGTCTCCGAAGAATCGCATGAAAAACGCTACCGTGCTTTTTTGAGCGTGCTTTCGGGGCAATCACGTATCGTAGTGGGCACCCGCGGGGCCGCCTGGGCACCGCTCACTGACCTGGGGCTTGCCATCATCATGGATGATGCCGCCTCCACCCTGCGGGATATCCGCGCGCCCTATCTGGCCGCGCGTGACGTGGTACTGGAACGGGCACGGCGGGAAAACGCTGCGTTCCTCGCTTTCTCACCCTATGTGAGTGAAGAATGCGCGCAATTGCTATCCGAACACCGCATCACCTTGCTGGATGGTACCGCGGCAGCGCGCCGCGCCGCGCTTCCGAATATTTCCGGCCCGCACCAGTGGCCCGGGGGAGAAGCGGATCATTTACGCCTTCCCCAACCAGCGTTCCCTATTCTGCGGCGGGCCCTGGAAGATGGCCCGGTTCTTATTGTGGTGCCGCGCAGCGGGTACATCCCGGCACTGTGCTGCGCCTATTGTGGGGAGCGTGCCCTATGCGCGATCTGCGGAGGGAACTTGGCCCAGGGCAGGCCGCATGATCCTCTGCAATGCCAACGGTGCGGGGTGCGGGTCCACCCGTGGCGCTGCCAGCACTGCCACAACGGGAAACTGCGAGCTATCCGGATTGGTTCAGCGCGCACCGCAGAAGAAATCGGGCGGGCTTTCCCCGGGGTGGGCATTATTCTCTCCGGAGCCCACTCCCCGGAGGGCATTATTGGGAAGGTCTCCCAGCGCCCGCGGATCGTGGTAGCAACCCCGGGTGCGGAACCGGAAGCCGAAGGTGGATTCGCCGCTGCATTGGTGCTGGATGCACGCTACCTTCTCGGGGAAGGCCTGGGTGCTGAAACGCGTTTTATTCGGGTGCTCGCGCGGGTCGCGGCCCGGGTGCGCTGCGCGGGAGAAGGCGGCCATATGTTGGTAGCCGGGGGAGCGCCACCTGAACTCCTCAACCGGATCGCCCGATGGGAATTGGGCGAATATGCCGCTGAGCTGCTCGAACAACGGGCCGAACTGGATTTGCCTCCCACCGCAACCTGGGTGGGAATCACCGGGGCCAGTGGGGATGTGCGTACCTACCTTGCCATGCTGCGCGCCGCGCTCAATCGCGGGGAAGTCGCGGCGGCTGTGAGAAGCGCGGCCGGGGCGCGCGGTACGCAGGGAACGCAAAGTGCCCAGGATGCGTATGGTGAGCATCTCTTCACCCAGTTTTCCCCCGGTACCGGTACCAAAGAATGGCAGCCGGAGAGCGGGAAAGAAACAGAAGCTGATCTGCTTACCGGAGGAGCCTTCGAGCTAGCCTCCGGAATCGTCCTGCTTGGCCCGGTGCCGGGGGCGCGCCCGGCAGAAATCACTGTGTATGCCCGGGCAGAACTCTCCCGCGGAATCACCCTGACCCGGCAGGCACGAAAAACCTACGGCGCCTACTCCGCCCAACGCTTGGGCGGCTCACTGCGTTTACAGGTCAATCCGCCCCTGTAACGAGCCCGGATGAGATAGGCACAGAAAAGAACTAGGTAGGATTGACACGTGAGAATATTATTCGCAGGAACACCGGAGACCGCAGTCCCGGCCTTGCAACTACTGCATGATGAAGGCTTCGATATCGCTGGGGTGCTCACTCGCGCCCCGGCACCCCAGGGTCGCAAACGGGTGCTCACACCTTCGCCGGTACACCGCGCGGCAACAGAACTAGGTATTCCCGTGCTCACTCCCCGCACCTTGAAAGACGGCGCGATTCAGGAACAGATCGCTGAACTTGCTCCCGAAGCCGTCGCGGTGGTTGCCTACGGGCTCATTATTCCGCCCGCGCTACTCAACGTGCCGCGCCACGGCTGGCTCAACCTGCACTTCTCCCTCCTGCCGCGCTGGCGCGGGGCAGCGCCAGTCAATTACGCGATTGCCGCGGGGGATACCACCACCGGAACCAGCGTCTTCCAGATAGAACAAGGCCTGGATACCGGCCCCGTTTTCGCGAGTGAAGCCACTCAGATCGGGGCTGAGGAAACCGCTGGAGAGCTGCTCGCCCGCCTGGCACAATCCGGGGCGCGCCAGTTGAGCGATACCCTCCACGCCATTGCCGCCGGCAGCGCCCACGCGCAGCCTCAAAGCGGGGAGGTGACCCTCGCCCCGCAATTCGATTCTTCCTGGGCGCGGGTGAACTGGGAGTGGCCCGCCCAGCGCATCGCGGATCGCGTCCGCGCCGCCAATCCGGCCCCCGGTGCCTGGACCACTCTCAACGGGCAGCGCTTCAAAATCGAATCGGTGCGCGTCATTGCGCCCGAAACGTCTGAAACACCCGAAACACCCGAAGCCCCCGCCACACGCGTGACCCTGGCACCGGGCGAAATCGGTCCGGGCGGCGTGGTCGGCTGCGGGGAAGGAACAATCCAGTTACTGCGGGTTGCCCCGCCTGGCAAAGCACATATGGAGGCCTCTGCCTGGCTCAACGGCGCCCGGCTGGCCGAGCACACCCGTTTCGATGCCGAGGTGAAGGAGGGCCAGCATGAATGAGCGCCCCGCCGGCTGGGTACCACGCCGCCAGTCATCGAACCACGCCCGCCTCGTTGCCTATGACGCACTGCGGGCAGTCCATACCGAAGATGCCTACGCTAATCTCATCCTCCCGGGCATGGTCAGCCGGGCGCGCCTCAATCGGAGCGACGCCGCCTTCGCCACCAACCTCGCCTACGGGACCTTGCGGCTTCAAGGCCGCTGGGATGCCATGATCGCCCGCTGCTCCCAAGGCCGTACCCTCGCAGAAATTGACCCGGGTGCCCTCGATCTGCTCCGCCTGGGCTGCTACCAGCTCATCGAACTGAAAACACCACCCCACGCGGCCATTAACGAAACAGTTGCGCTAGCCCGCAATGAACTCGGGCAGGGAATCGCCGGTTTCGTCAATGCCGTGCTGCGCCGAGTCTCCGAGCGCCGGGATGCCTGGCGCGGAATTATCGAAAACAGCACCGCATCCCGGGAAGAATTCCTGGCGGTCTGGCATTCCCACCCACGCTGGATTGTGCGCCAGCTGGAAGCCTCTCTCGCGGCCGCTGGGCGCTCAACCGAAGTAGAAGCCGTTCTCGAAGCTAATAACACGCCAGCGAAAGTGGCGCTGGCCTGCCGCAATATCTCACCCGAGCACCTCAAAGCCCGGATTGAACGTGCCAAAATGACGTGGGAAGATCCCTACCTGGTGCCCAGCGCAGTGCTGCTAGCCTCCGGTGACCCGCATCGGCTCTGGCCCGTGCGCGACGGGGTCGCCGGCGTCCAAGATGAGGGCTCACAGTTGATCTCCGCTGTTGTTACCGAGTCCTCCATTTCCGGGAAGGATGAATCCTGGCTGGATATGTGCGCCGGCCCGGGCGGGAAAACCGCAACTATCGCCGCTACGGCGGCCCGGCGCGGGGCCCGGGTATTCGCGAATGAACCCCAGGCTCACCGCCTCGATCTCGTGGAAGAAAACGTTGCACCCTGGGCGGCTACCGTGGCGTTGCGGGAAGGCGATGGGCGGGATATTGGCGCTCAGGAACCGGATAGCTATGACAGGATCCTCGTGGATGCCCCATGTTCTGGCTTGGGAGCGCTGCGTCGTCGCCCTGAAGCGCGGTGGCGCAAAAAAGAAAGCGACCTGGGCGCACTCACGCAACTCCAAGGCGAACTCCTCGACTCCGCCTACCGGGCCCTGCGCCCCGGCGGACTGCTGCTCTACACCACCTGCTCTCCGGTACTCGCGGAAACCCGCGACGTCATCTCCGCCTTCCTGGAACGCACCGAAGGAGCGGAACTCGGAGACGTGACCGTCACCGCGAACCGGCGGGCCCTGCGCCCGGTCGCCTCCCGCGGAATGACCGTGCAACTCTGGCCTGATATCCATCACACGGACGCCATGTACATGGCACGCATCCTCAAACCCGCAACCGCCCCCGCGCCCGCAGCGCGGCGCTCTTGAAAGGACCATCATGGACGTGAAGATTTCCCCCTCAATCCTCAACTGCGATTTCGGGCATCTCGCTGATGAACTGGAGAAAATCTCCAACGCCGATTTCGTGCACGTGGATATTATGGACAATCATTTTGTCCCCAACCTCGCGCTCGGCCTGCCCATTTTTGAGGCGGCGGCGCAGGCAACCAGTGTTCCACTGGACGCGCACCTCATGATTGAGAACCCGGATCGGTGGGCCCCCGCCTACGCTGAGGCAGGAGCCGCCTCCGTCACCTTCCATGCCGAAGCCTGCCAAGCCCCGCTGCGCCTCGCCCGCGAACTGCGCGCGCAGGGCGCCCGCGCCGGACTCGCCCTCAAACCAGCCAGCCCAATCGAGCCGTATCTCGATATCCTCAACGAATTCGACATGATCCTCATCATGACCGTGGAACCGGGATTCGGCGGGCAGAGCTTCATCGAAACGATGATGCCGAAAGTCACCCGCACCCGGCGCGCAATTGAAGCAGCCGGCTTGGACGTGTGGATCCAGGTAGACGGCGGCATTTCCCGCTCCACCATCGAACAGGCTGCGGCTGCCGGAGCCAATAACTTCGTGGCGGGATCGGCGGTATTCCGCGCGGAGGACGCCTACACCGAAGTGGAGAAGCTCCGCGAACTCGCCGCGGGCGCGTGCCAGCACGCCTCAATCTAGGGACGCGCGCCTGCACGCAGAAAACTAAGCACACGCACGTTGCAGCACGCCGCAAATTAACCACGGGTGCGCGCCAGCACCCGAAGGGCTAATATAGAACACGATGCACCGGGGTCAGTGAAAGTCTGAACCGGCGGTAACAGTCCGCGAACCACGCACGTGGCCGATGGGGTGGAATTCCCCAACCGACGGTAACAGTCCGGATGGGAGGCGCATCGAAGGGCTCCAAGCCCTGCTTCGGCTACTCTATTTCGGTGTGCCGCGGCGTCAGCGTCTCCCGGTTTCATCATTCCCGGCCATCGGGAAGGTCAGGAACCAGGACGTGAACACTGTGCGCCGCAACTCTCACCCACGCCCGCGCTCGCCTCGCACCGCGTGGGTACCCGCCACCCTTTCTCTCCTCGCGGTTTTTCTCCTCTGGGTGGTGGTCACGCGTGCCCACCTGGTGCCCGAACATCTCCTTCCCACACCCGGCGCGGTCGGGCAGCGCCTGGCCACCGCACTCCTCGGAATCGGCGACCACCCGCCCTACCTTCTCAGCGCACTGGCCAACACCCTCACCGCGGCCCTCACCGGTTGTGCCTGGGCGGCCCTCCTCGGAATTCCCCTCGGCATCGCCCTCGCCCGCTGGCACCTCCTCAACAGCGCACTCCAACCCTTCCTCGCCGCCTCACAAGCCGTCCCCGCAGTGGCCCTTGCGCCGCTCCTCGTGGTGTGGATTGGCTACGGGATGCCCTCCATCGTCGTGCTCTGCACCATCATGGTGATTTTCCCGATTATCGTCTCGACCTCGGTGGGCGTGCACGCTATCGACCGCGACGTCATCGCCGCAGCTCGGCTCGACGGCGCCGCTGGGCTCACCCTCCTGTTCCCCATCATCGTGCCCCTGGCCGCGCCTTCCATCCTGGCCGGCCTGCGCACCGGATTCACCCTTTCCATCACCGGCGCCGTCGTCGGCGAAATGATCATCGGGGGAGCGGGCCTGGGCACCGAACTTTCGCGCGCCCAACCCACCGGAGATATCACCGGGATGTTCGCTGTCATCGTCGTCATGGCCGCCGCCGCCATCAGCATCTACCTGCTTATCTTTACCATCGAAAAACACGTGACCGCGGCGGTGCGGTAACGATGCCGTGCGGTAACGATCCGGTGCGATAACGCTCGCCGCCAAAACCCAACCCAAAGCCCCAGCTCACGCCCCAACAAGACCCCAGCGCATAGAAGCGCACCACACAAGAAAGGACACCCATGAAACGACTCATTGCCACACTCGCGGCAGCTACCCTCGGCTTGGCCGGATGTGCGGGAGGTGGCGCGGATAAAAACGGTGAAAGCACCTCGCCCGCCGCCGTGCAGCCAACTACCGCGAGCGCCTCCGCTTCCCTCACCGTTGGCCTCACCTATGTTCCCGATATCCAATTCGCGCCCTTCTACGTGGCCGAAGACCAGGGTTATTTCCGCGAGGCCGGGCTTGATATCACGCTGCGTCACCACGGCGCCCAAGAATCCCTCCTCGGCGCGCTTTCCAGCGGCAGCGAGGATGTGGTCTTCGCGGGCGGCGATGAAATGATGGAAGGCCGCTCCAACGGCATCAACGTGGTCAATTGGGCCACGATGTACCAGGATTACCCCGTCACGCTCATCGTGCCGGCTGATTCCCCGATCAAGAGCGCCGCTGACCTGGCCGGCCGCCGCGTCGGGCTGCCCGGCCCGTATGGGGAAAACTACTATGCCCTCCAGGCGCTCATGGCCGCCCACAACTGGAGCGAATCCGATATCAGCGTGAACTACATCGGTTACACCCAGGCCGCGGCCCTGGCCAGCGGGGAAGTGGACGCGATTATCGGCTTCCGTAACTCCGATGTTCCCAGCGTGGAACGCCAGGGGGTGCCGGTGCGTACCATCGAGATGCTCCCGGGCGGGCTGCCGCTCGTGGGCGTCGGGCTCGGTTCGCTGCGCCCCACCGTGGATGCGCATCGCGATGATTTCACCCGCATGCTTGCAGCTCTTGACCGCGCCGTGAATTTTGCGCGCAGCAACCCGAAGGAGACCGTGAAGATCACCGCGAAGCATGTGCCGGCTCTGCGCGAAACGGATAACGCTGCTGCGGCCGAGAAAGTCCTCGCGAATACCATTGAGCTTTACGCCGGGCGCACTCCGCTCGGGGTGCAGGATGCGCAGCGCTGGGAGGCGATGGCCGCATTCATGTCCGAGAAGCTCCTGCGCGAACCGGTTGCTGCGGCCGATGCGTTCGTGGATCTGACCGGTGGTAGCGCGCATTAAGAACGACGGCGCAGCTGCGAGCCACCGGCCCATCAGGCGCGCAGCTCACCTCGGCCGCGCCCGCGTCACCAGCTCCCTGGCCGCGTAACCAGCCGAGTTTGCTGAACCAGGTTGGTGTCAGCCGCCTATACCCGGCCACGCTTCGCTATTCTGGTAGCTAAAGCACGGTGCATAAATATAGAGGAAAATCGAAGATGTCTCGGAAGAAGATTGCGGTGATTATTGCCGGCGTTATGGCAGTAGTTTTGCTTGGGGCTGGCCTGTGGGCGGTTGTTGCCCATAACAACCGCGCAAAGGCTCTCGAAGAAGCAACGGACGCTTACACCAAGGCCGGTACCGCCCTGGAAAAGGTGGTTTCTACCGTGGATACCACTGGCTGCACCGAGAATGGCGGTACGGACGAAACCTGTAAGGCCCTGGAAAAGGCTATCGCGGATGCCAAGGCCGGGCTTGCCGAAAAGCCGGGTAAGAACTCGGATAAGGTGAAGGAAGCTACCGCCAAGCGTGAAAAGCTTGCGGGGGAACTCACCGAGCTTTCCAAGAAGGTGACTACCGAGCAGGCTAATGCTGTAGCAGCTTACCTGGATAAGGAATGCCCACTGCACCTGGATGTCGAATGTGACAGCCTGCGCAAGGGGGACTTGAAGCTGCCTGAGGCTAAGCTCAAGACCGAGGCTATCAAGGCACGGGTAGCCGCGCCGGCCCCGGTTGGGGATAGTGGGGCCGCGCCGGCCCAGGCTGATAACGGGGGCGCTGGCGCGGCGGCCCCGGCCACCAGTGGTTCCTCCTATAACGGTGGCAGTGGAAACGCTGATTCTGAGTATTCCGAGCCTGCACATGAGGCAGCACCTGCACCTGCGCCGGTAGAGGAAGCTGAGGCTCCTGCACCTGCGGCACCGGAGCGGACGATTGTTGGAGGATACTGGGAGTGCACGGCTCCCGGTGGAACATCTGATGCAGATTGCTACCTTATTGTCCAGTATTCCGACGGTACGACCGAAAAGACTAACCACTACCGCCCCAACGACTAAGGCGAAATCTTTTTCCTTACGTCTCTGCGCAGCCAAGAAGCGCCCCATTCGTATGAGTGGGGCGCTCCCTCATGAATCCGCAACGTTTGCGCACACTACATATGTGGAGTTACCCATCCGGGTGCTTGACACGACGATGAGGAAGGGATTTATTCGCCATGAGGCATAAGTTCTCTCAGCTAGGGCGCATGTTCGGCGTTTTCCTAGCAGTACTCACCTTGGGACTCGGAAGCCTGTTTGTTTCCGGTGCCGCCAGGGCTGACGGAGGTATCCCCATCAAGGGCGACGACGTTTTCTTTGATGGGGCTGGTGTTGATTTCAGGGCACCCAGTGGCTGGCGCTACCGCCTGGCCGCGCTTAAGGCACCACAAGGCGGGGACCCGAATATCCCGGCTTGGTGTATCGATCTTAACGAGATGGCACCTGGCCCCGATAAGGTAGTCCAGGTCTCCCACCTGGTCGAGACCAGGGATATTGGGCAAGATGATGAGCTTAGCTTGACTACCGCTCAGCTTGCCTGGATTATCGACCAGAACCAGATGACTAGGGACCATAATGTTTTGGCCGCTGTCGCTTATTTGGTGCATGTGAATCTGGAGTCTGGGCCTGACGCTGCTAGTAACGTGGCTCAGCTTATCCGTGACGTGAGTTCTGGTATCCCGGTTATCGACCGCCATGCCCGCAACATGGCCAATCTTGCTCGTAAGTCCGGGGTGCACTCCTACGAATCCGCTCAGGGACACGGCGAGGGCCAGATGGAGGCAATCATCGACAATATTGGTCTTCGCAACGAGGATGGCAGCTGGATTGCTGGACGTAACCTCACGGTAACGCTTTCCGGTCCCGCTATTTTCAAGGAGACCGGCACTCAGGAATGGTCGGGTGTTAGCCAGTCTGGCCCGATCTCCCTTGGGTGGAAGTCCACTGGCAACGGCGAGGTGACTGTAAGCACCAAGTACGAGATGCCGCGCGATGAGATTATCGCGATGCTGGTTCCCGGCAGCCAGACAACTACCCAGGTTCCCTCGTACCAGGACCCCAAGTTCTATATCGCTCCCGGTAACACGTGGCGTGTTCTTTTCGATTTCCAACCGACCGGCGTTTCCCAGGTAGATACCCGCCCAGTGAATCTGGATGGGAAGATTTCCGATACCCTCACGACTTCTGTTGATAAGTCGTATGGTGATGGGAAGTGGTTGGATCAGACTCCGGTGGTGTATACGGCGCGTGCCTATTATGTTGGCCGTAACGCTCCCGCGACCACGGATACCGTGCCTCAAGGGGCGGAGCTTCTTGGCGAGGTAGATACGCGTTCGCGGTAGTTGTGTAAGAACACGTGAAAAAGTGTTGGGTGGTTATGCTATAGCCAAAAGTCCGTTGAATGGGCATAGAGGAAAGATCGAAGATGTCTGGGAAAAGGGTCACGGCTATCATCGCTGCCGTAGTTATTGTGGCACTCTTGGCGGGTGGACTATGGGCGGTAGTTGCTCATAACAACCGTGCTAAGACCCTCGAAGAAGTAACTTCCGCCTACGCCAGGGCCGGTGCTGCCCTGGAAAAGGTGGTTGGTGACGTGGATACCGCTGGCTGTATTGAGGATGGTGGAAGCAAGGAGACCTGCGCAGCTCTGGAAAAGGCTATTGCAGATGCTAAGGCGGGACTGGGTGAAAAACCAAGCAAAAACGCCGATAAGGTGAAAGAAGACATCAAGGCTCGCGAAAAACTTACCGAGAGCCTTCAGGCTCTCAGTATAACACTTGCCATCCAGCAAGCGAAAGCCGCCCAGGCTTACCTGGATAAAGAGTGCCCACTTTACCTAGATCCCGAGTGCGAGAGCCTGCGTAAGGGTGACTTGAAGCTGCCCGAAATCAAGGTCAAGACCGAGGCTATCAAGGCACGGGTAGCGGGCGCTGCCCAGGCCGCTCCGGCCCCGGTTGGGGATAGTGGGGCTGCGCCGGCGCAGGCTGATAACGGGGGTGCTGGCGTGCCGGCTCCGGCTACTGGTGGTTCCTCCTATAGCGGTGGCAGTGGGGATTCTGATTATTCCTATAGCTCGGGGTCTAATTACTCCGAGCCTGCATATGAGGCACCGGCTGCGCCTGCGCCGGTCTATGAAGCACCGGAACTGGCGGCGCCGGCTCCCGCTTCTGAGTCGGATAACGGTGGATGGGTTGAGACTTGGGAACCCAACGGAACCAATGACTGCTGGCGAGGAGACACCAGCGGTAATACCTGGGCCGTTCCTTGCCCGTAACCCCTTATCGCCACACCTACATGCCCGCCCCGCACCCCTATATGCGAGGCGGGTAATCTTTTGCGCGTTCCCCCGCACACTATACGAGTGGAGCACTCGTCCGAGTGTTTGTCGCAAGTTATAGGAAGGTGTGGGGTAGATGTATCGATCCCATTCTGGGCGCAAGAAGCGCGTTTTCCGGGTCCTTACGGTGCTTTTCGTGGTACTGACTTTGGGGCTTGGTTCTTTCTTTGTTTCCGGGTTGGCTCGTGCTGACTGGGATTCTAGCGTGGGTAAAGGTATCGAGATCCAGGGTGTTGCTACCTCTGGTGTTTTGCGCCTTGGGCCTCATTATCCCGAAACCGCGAGTATTGGTGGGGTTGCGGTTGAGGATTATCCGGTTTGGTGTATTCAGGCCAAGCTTGGTGATCCGGGGCCGAACGAGATGACGAGTATTTCTACTCTTACGGAGTCGCGTCAGCTGGGGCCTTCTGAGTTGAATTTGACGACGCCGCAGTTGGCTTGGTTGCTCAATAAGTATCAGAATGAGACGCGGGATAATACGAATCTTGCGGCTTTGGCTTATTTGTTGCATATCAATTTTGAGCAGGAGTATCGCCGTCCTGGTACTGCTCAGGCGACGGTGAATGAGCTTATTGCTGCTGTGCGAGACCAGGCACCGGGTATTGAGACTCGTGCTTTGCAGTATGCCGATGAGGCCCGCAATAGCGCGGCTGTTGGTTACGAGAGTGGCACTGTTGAGGGTGATGGCCAACGTAAGGGCGTCATCAATGGGATCGGCGTGCACCCGGAGGATCGGGACACTTGGATTCCTGGGGTACAAATGAATCTCACCCTTAGCGGTCCTGCCATTTTTGACGCAACGGGAACCAATGTATGGAGTGGTGAGTCCCAGTCCGGTCCGATTTCCTTGAGTTGGAGTTCCACGGGAACAGGAAAAGTCACCTTTGATCACGAGGTAATCAATCCACCTCGTCGCACCCTTACGAAGTTTGGTGCGGATGGTTCTATCCAGGACATGCTTTCTTACGGTAATCGCCCGGCATCTGACCCAGAAACCATTACCCAGCCTGGCCCGACGTGGAGGGTTATCTTCGATTTCCAACCGACCGGCGTTTCCCAGGTAGATACCCGGCCGGTGAACCTTGATGGGAAAATTTCCGATACCCTCACGACTTCTGTTGATAAGTCGTATGGTGATGGGAAGTGGTTGGATCAGACTCCGGTGGTGTATACGGCGCGTGCCTATTATGTTGGGCGTAACGCACCTGCTACCACGGATACCGTGCCTCAAGGGGCGGAGCTTCTTGGCGAGGTAGACGTGCGGGCGACCGGCGAAGGCCAGAAGCTCCGGGCCGAGTTCACTACCCCCCAGATCTAACTTGCGGTTGACAACGCATTATTTTAAGGAAAACTAGCGCTTAGGCAGTTGTCGTTAGGCAATTGACAAAAGAGAGGGCTGCGAAATTCCACCCTCTCTTTTGTCGCCTTGGTTTAATGTGTAGTGCGCGTTGCGTATACCAACCCGCAGCCACCCGTAAGAGACTGTGCTAGCGGCTTACCCGACTCTGCGACAAATTGCCCGAGATCAGCTTCATCAAGAAGATCCAACTCAAACCATGTCGGCATATCGTCCGGCTCCCACTCTTGTGGCTGCGTATATCGCGGGTCAGAGCCCGCAGTCCACCCCGAGGGCGTATTATCGGGCTTTTTGCCAAGGTTGTGAACCATTCCAATGAGACAAGCTGTCTTGCTGTGATTGACAAACACGGCGTACTTGATTTTGTCCCAGTTTTCTTTATCTGGAGCTTGAGAATCAATAGTGATGAGCGTTCGGCCATGATTCGCTTCTGCGTTGCGGATGTGCGCTTTGATAACGTCTTCGGCGCTCAAGTCGTCAAGTTTTGCCAGTACGTATCCGACTGTGTCCATGTCTTTCTCCGGTCTAGTGTCCTGCGTCTCAACAATCGTATATGACGTACCGATTCTCAGACGTGTTCAATACCACAATGTCCACTCCCGCGATCCGTAGGGTGTTCTTAGCTATCTTCTCAAGTGTCAAGAGGAACTCAGGTGCCATACCCCAAGCACGGCTATTCTTCGCTATTCGATACCAGGCTTATCGTCGGATCGACCAGTAAGCAGGCTGGTTGTACAGTCCAGTGAATCCAGCGGGAAATTTCACGGTGGTATTTAGGGTATGAGAATCAGAAGGCACCTGCCCGCGCCCGCGTCACCAGCTCCCCAGCCGCGTAGCCGGCCGCGCCGGCCGCTAAGAAGTTCAGGGGATCTTCGGTGAGCGAGCGCCCCATCGTGGACAGCCGTACCGGGAAGTCCGCGAGGGCGCGCGCCACCGCATCCGCCTCCACGTCTACCCGCTCCAGGTGCGGGGCCTGGAAAAGTTCCCCCAGCTGCCCGGCCAGCCGCGCGCCTACCTCGGCGGGTACCGCGCGGGAGAGCGCATCCTCACCCAGCACCGGCACCGGGCAGCTCACCCGGCAGCGCGCCACCCGCCTCAAAGCAGTCACGCTGTGATGGGAAAGCCCCAGGTGGCGCTCCCGCCGATCCGCACTCGACATACGTAAGGCAGCAATCGGGATTCCCCCCAGGGTATCAGCGGCATTGAGATGTTCACCGACGCGCGTGCCAGAAAAACCCCACCGGGTATCCGTGCCTAAATTCCCCGGACCTTGCGCCATCACAGCCACATCCGCCCGCCACACCAGGCGCGCCGCCAGCAAGGCAGTGTAGATCGTGACAGCTTCGAGCTTCCCCCCGAAAGCCTGCCCGCACGAAATCGTGCCCAGGATAAGGCCAAGCTCCTCCAATTGCGCAGCGGTGCGGGAGAACCACGCGGGCAGAGCTCCGCCGTCGTCCATCACATACGCAATACGCGCCCCCGGCACGCGCGCACGCACCCCGGCAACAATGGCGGGAAGCGCCGAATGCAAATCCGCAGCCACCACCGGCATCCCGGCAATGGTATCGGCCTCGCGCAGCAGCTCGTGGTACGGGGAATTCTGTTCATCAACCCCCAGGGTGAGGTACTGGAGCGGCGTGTAGCGGGCCTTGACGATATGGCCGGGCGTGGGGGAGTCAGCGGGGAGCCGCTCCGGAATCGCGCACACAAAGAAATACCCGCCGGTGCCCAGCCCGCGCGCGGCGGCACTCGCCTGGAGCAGCACGGTATCACCGGCGGCCGGTTCGCCCACCAGATCGGGATAGGCAAGTGCCCGAGCGCGACTGCCGTCCTCAAGCTCGACCTCGGCTTCGCGCGCCCCGCGCCATGTTTTCCCCAGGGAAATAATTTTCCCTCTGCGCCACATCATCACGGCTTTAACTCTACCGTCGGCTAGGCTGGGTACGTGAAGCAGAAAGAGACACGCCGGCACCGCGAACGCCAGCTCGCGCTCCTCCACACGATTCGCCGCGGCAGTTTCCTCACCGCGGCGGAACTCATGGAGCGCATCCCGGCCTACGCCGAAGCGGGAATCGATCTGCGCACCTTCCAACGCGATATTGACGCGCTGCGGGAAGCAGGATATCCCATTATTTTCGACGACCGGTGGCGTTATTCATACGATTCTGCGGCGCCGGTGCTCGCGCGGGTCACCGGCATCGGGGCCGGGGTGCTCCACGCCCTGCGCTCCAGTGTCGAGGCGGGTGATCCCCAAGGCGAGTCGGCGCGCCTGGGGGTGGCGAAACTTCTTGCGGGCGCACCTCCGGAAAGCGGCGACGCCGCAGTCCCCACCCACCTGCGCGTCCGGATTCCGGGCGGCGCGGCAGCACGGGTGGTTGCGCGTGCCTTGCAGTACCGGCGCCGCGTCAGCTTCGATTACCGCCGGGGTGCTGACCTGGTCAAACATTATGAAGTGGAGCCGTGGAATTTCGCCGAACACTACGGCATGTTCTATGTTTCCGGGCTGGCACGCTCGCGGGAGAGCGGCGGTAAGGATTTCGGCCCCTGGGCCGAGCGAACTTTCCGCCTCAGCCGCGTGATTTCCGGGACCCTCAGCGTGGGTGAGCGCTGCGAATTCCCACGCGGGGAGGTCAGCGGGGAGCATTTCGACGTCGATATTATTCTGCATATTCGCGACGGCGCCGCGGCCGCCCTTGCCGCCCGCGGGGAGAAACTCAGCCGTGGGGATGCTCCGGCTGCAGTGGATGATTCGGCTCTCGCGGATGTGCCAGCTCTAGCAGATACGCCAGCTCCCGCACACGCACCGGCCCCCGCGGGCTGGACGGCCTACCGATTCTCCACCGTGGGCCTTAATCGTATTTTCGAATATCTGGCTTTTTACGGGGTCGATGTGCGCCTGGCTGCACCCAGCGAACTGCGTGAAGAATGGGAGCGCCGGGTGGACAACCTCATTAACCTGGGCGAATCCGCCGGACCGGAGGCGGGAGGAGCGCGATGAGTACCGATATCGTCACCACCCTCGGCATGCTGATCTACCTGCATGAACGCCCCCAGGGCGCCACTTTGGCCGAGCTCACCGCTCATTTCCAGTTCCCCTCCTGGAAGCGCACCCTCGACTACCTTTGGGATGCCAATCTGGCCGAAACCGCTGATTTTGATGTCCCCTTCGAATTGGAGCTGCCCGAACGCGGTGCTTGTGCGGGGAGTACGGCGCAGGCCGATAGCGCGGCAGATGCCTGCGCCCCGGAGCTGCCGGAAAACATGGCGGAGGCGAATACTGTGGCCGGGCCGGAGAGTCGCGTCTACCTGCGCTCCATGACCGACGACCCGGTTATTCCCTTCACTTTGGATGATGCGATGGTGGTGGCCGCGCTGCTCGATGCCGCCCGGGATGTCACCGCCCCCGGGCCGGCCGCCGCGACCCTCACTGCCACCCGCGCCGCGCTGGGGGAGGCGGTGCGCGAAGCCGGATATGACGGCGCGCTCTGGCCGCCCACCCGCCCGGCCGCCGACGCGGCCACCATGGAAGCTGTGCACGCCGCACTTGAGAGCGGTCTCTACCTTGATTTCAGCTACGAACGCGCGCTCAGCGATCCGCGTCCGCACGCGCGGGCCGGGCACGAACGCGTTATTCCCCTCGTCATTCTGGCCGGTGACGCCCCGCTACTGCGCGCCCTCACCGACCAGGGCCTGCGCCATTTCCGCCTGGATCGCATCACCGCGGCCCGCCCCGGCACGAAACTCAGCAGATCGAAACGCGCGGCCGCTCGCCGGGCGCTCGCCGAGGTGGAGAAAAACGAGAAAGCACAGCGTGCCCGCGGGGAGAATACCTGGGAGCCGAGCGGCACGGACGTGCGGATCACCGTCACCGGGGCCTCACGCTGGGTGGCTGAAACGCTGCCCGGCGCACGGCTGCGCGAAGCGAACGAGGAGCTCAGCACCGCGAACGCGCTCAGCGCCGCGAAGACGCGCGGCGATGCGAATGAAGAGCATGGCACCACGAATGAGTGCGGCCCCGCGAATGCGCGCGCTGGCGAGGAGCTGCTCACTATTGAGGTCCGGGCCCGCTCCCTTCCCTGGCTCGTCTCACTCCTCGTGCAAATTGACGACGTGATCGCCCTAGAACCACCGGAAGTTGCGCGCGCGGTGGCGGATTATTGCGCGCGTTTGCGCGCGAACGAGGGCGACGACGCCGCTATGCTAGCCAGCCGCGAAAATACACCGGAAAGTACACCGGAGGGGGAGCGATGACGGATCTGCTACTCGAGGACTATCGGGAAAGCTACGCTAGCCGCGGGATCCACCTCGATGATTTCCAGCTGGAGGCCTGCGCGGCTCTGGGGCGCGGCCATGATGTGCTGGTATGCGCACCTACCGGTTCGGGGAAAACAGTGGTGGCCCACTACGCGGTGTATCTTGCGCTAGCGTCGTCGAAAAAATGTATCTATACCGCACCGATAAAAGCGCTCTCCAACCAAAAATACGCCGAACTGGCGCGCGAGATCGGCGAGGAACAGGTGGGGCTGCTCACCGGGGACCAGAGTATTAATCGCGAGGCGCAGATTCTGGTGGTGACCACCGAAGTGCTGCGCAATATGCTGCTGCACGAATCCCCGGATATCCTTGACGTGGGGTACGCGGTCCTGGACGAAGTGCATTTTTTGGCGGATCCTGATCGCGGGCCGGTATGGGAAGAAACGATTTTGTCGCTTCCCGATCATGTGCGTTTGGCGGCGCTTTCCGCCACGGTGGCCAATACTGAGGAACTCGCGGCGTGGATGCGCTCCGTGCGCGGGCCAACAGACGTCGTCGTATCAACGAAACGGCCCGTTCCCCTCGCGCAATACGTGAATGTGGGGCGCAAACTCTTCCCGCTCTACCGCGCGAATACCCTCGAGCCCGATCCGGCCCTCGTCAATGCGCTGGATCGGCGCAGCGCGGAACGCAAGAAACGGGTCTCGGATCGCGAGCGCCGTGCCATTATCGACAAGCTCGGCGAACGGGGCATGCTACCGGCTATCGAATTTATTTTTTCCCGCAAAGGCTGCGATAAAGCGGTTGAGGCTCTGCTGCGCCATAACGAGGTCCTCACAACCCAGGTCCAGCGCGCGGAAATTAAACAAGAAATCGCGGCGCTGCGCGAAACGCTCACGGAATCGGATCGGCGGGCCGTGCATTTTGAGCGGGCAGCCGCGGCGTTGGAGCGCGGCTACGGGGCCCACCACGCCGGGGTTTTCCCCGCGATCAAAGAGCTAACCGAGCGCCTCATGGAACGCGGGCTCCTCAGCATTGTTTACGCCACTGGCACCCTGGCCCTCGGCATCGATATGCCGGTGCGCACCGTGGTGCTGGAGGAGCTTCAGCGCTGGGACGGGCACGGTTTTGTGGACCTGAGCGCCACCGAATACACCCAGCTCATCGGGAGGGCCGGGCGGCGCGGGCGCGATACCGTGGGCTACGGGGTGGTCCTGGCTGATGCGGAAACCGATCCGGAACATCTGGCCGATCTGGCTTCGGGGCGGGTGGAGCCCCTCATCTCTGCTTTCCAGCCCTCCTATAACACCGTGACGAATCTGCTGGCTCGCATGAGTTATGCGGCGGCGCGCGATCTGATGGGCCGCTCCTTCGCGCAATTCCAACGCAATGCGGAACTGGGCGGCCTGGTGGCGCGGCGCGCCCGGATTGAACGCCGGGTGGAGACCGAAGAAACCCGCTTGAGTTGCTCGCGCGGTGATCTGCTTGACTACCTGCGCCTGCGCGGGAATGCTGGGCGGGCCGCGAAAGCCGAACGTAAGGCCGCGAAACGGCGCTATCGGGAGCGCATCGCGAAGAGCTTCGCGGCTGTGCGCCAGGGCTATGTGTACGCCTACGCGATTGGCACCGATCTCGTTTACGCCCTGGTGCTTTCTGCCTCACCGGAGCGCGTGCGCGTGATCGATTGGTTCGGCGATCTGGCCTGGCTGTATGAAGATTCCCTTGCCTCGGAAATGCGGGAAATTGGCCCGGTCACGGTGCCTTTCGGGATGTCCACCAAAAAGCCGGCGGTGCGCGAGCAGATCGCCGAAGATATCCTCGACCTGGTGGGTGGGCGTGCCGATCTGGGAATCGACCGGGACCTGCTGGCATCCTGGGCGCGTTTCGCGACCCCGCGCGATCCCAAAGTCGCCGCGCATCCGGTGGCATCCTGCCCGCATCTGTACGCTCACCTCGATGAGGCCCAAACGTGGATCTCGCTGCACCACCGCATTGAAGAACTCGATCAGCGCATCGCGGCCTTCACCGATTCGGCCGGGCGGGAATTTGATGCCACGGCTGCCGTCCTACGCGAAGTGGGGGTGCTCCAAGGCGATAACGACGTGATCCGCATGGGCCCGGGCGCCGCGCAATTACGCGAGCTACATACCGAAGCTGATCTGCTCATGTACCAGTGTTTGGCGCAACTACCCGAGGGCAGCCTGGATGCACCGGCCCTAGCCGGATGGGTCTCCATGTTTTTGGTCGATGATCGGCTAGGCAGCGCGCTGCCGCACGATGCCCGACTTATTGATACCGCCCGCGTGGCGCGCGCGGAAGTCCAGTACCTGCAATCCCTGGAGCTTCAATACGGGATTACCCGCACCCCGGATCTCAGCGCGGGCTGCGCGGACGTGTTCGCGGCCTGGGCCGGGGGAGTGGGCCTGGAAGCCTGCCTGGAATCAGCCCATATGACCGCCGGGGATTTCATTTCCGCCGCGCGCCGTATTATCGACGTCCTCGGGCAGGTCACGGTAGCAACCGAAGGAACCTGGCTGAGCGATATCGCACGCCAAGCCCGTGACCTCATGCGGCGATCGGAGCTCATGTGAGCGGTGTTCTCTTGCGGCTGTGCGGCGCAATGCTGGCCGGCCTCGGGCTCTTCGCCGCTTTCCCGCCCCTGAGCTACGGGATCCTCGCACCGGTGAGTATCGCGGTCCTTCTTCTCGTTGCGGCGCACTGCCGCCCCAGCGCCGGCTTCGGATACGGGCTCCTTTCCGGATGTATATTTTTCTCCCTGCATTTTTCCTGGGCCGGGGAAGCCTCCGGGGATCTCATTCCCCAACTCGCTCTCGCTTTTTCGCAAGCACTGTTTACCGGGCTGGTGGTAGCCACCTGGAGCGCTATGTGCCGGGCCCGCTGGACCCGCTGCCCGCTCCTCTTCCTCCCCGCGGCAGCCCTGGTGTGGGCAGGCGCGGAACTGGCCCGCTCCCTGTGGCCCTTCGGTGGTATCGCCTGGGGAACTCTTGCCTTTTCCCAGGTAGATAGCCCGCTGGTGCGGCTGGCGCCCTGGGGTTCCACCATGCTGGTTTCCGCCGCGGTGGTCATCTGCGGAGCCGCCCTCAGCCTGGCCCTTATGCGAGTGCGCAGCGGGCGGCTCTTCGCGGGTGCGAGTCTGGCCCTCAGCGCCGCACTGATCTTCGCCCTACCCTGGGCCCTTCCGCTTCCCGCCACCGCGCCCACCGGCTCCCTGCGCATCGGCTACGCGCAGGGGAGCGTCCCGCGGGCGGGCACCCTCCCGGAGGGCCGGGATCAAGCCCTGACCGTCACCGAGAACCTCAGCACCGCCACCCGCGCGATTAACCCGGAGGATGTGGACCTGGTGGTATGGCCAGAATCCGCCTCTGACCACGATATTCGCGAACATCCGCGCGCCCGGGCTCTGGTGAGTGAAACCTCCACTTACCTGGGCGTCCCGCTGCTCCTGGGCACCCAAGCCTATGAGCGCGATGCCACCGGGCAGGCAGTGAGCCGCACCAATGACCTTGTTGTCTACCTGCCCACCGAGACCGGGGGAGAGGTAAGCGCTGTTTACAGCAAACAGCACCCGGTTCCCTTCGGGGAATATATGCCCTACCGGGATTTCTTCCGGAAGTTCAGCTCCGCCGTTGATTTGGTCTCCGTTGATATGCGGGCCGGCACCACACCGGCGGTTCTCGATATTCCGGTGGGGGAGCGCGCCCCGGCGGAGAGCCGCACCGGTGGCGAAACCGGCGCCACGGGCGCGCAGAACGCCACCGTCCGCCTGGCCACCCCGATTTGTTTCGAAGTGGCACTGGGCGATGTGGGATCCGAGGCAATCCGCCAGGGCGCCCAACTCTATGTGGTGGCCACTAATAATGCGTCATTCGGTGATAGCGCCGAATCCGCCCAGCAATTCGATATGGTCCGTTTCCGGGCAGTCGAATACCAGCGCATTGCGCTCCAGGTTTCCACCGTGGGAATTTCCGGCGTCGTCGAAACAAATGGTGCGGTACGTGAACGCACCGAACCGTGGACGCAAGCAGCGCATACCACCACCGTCGCCCTGCACGAAGGTCTCACCCCGGCGGCGCGTTTCTACCCGTACTACCGGGAAGGACTTCTGGCTGCGGCTGGCGCGGCTGGCGGTATAGCATGGGTGTGGTACGCAAGGCTGCGCTGGAAGAAAGGTTAGTCGTGCACGTTCTCATCACAATTCCCACGTACAACGAGGCGGAAAATCTTCCGCGGATTATCGAGCGGGCCCGGCGGGCCGTACCCGAGGCGGATATCCTCGTGGTTGATGATAATTCACCGGATGGTACCGGGAAGATCGCAGATGAGGCGGCCGAACGTGATGAGCAGATCCACGTGTTACACCGCACCGAAAAAGACGGGCTCGGGCGTGCCTATATTGCGGCTTTCGGCTGGGCCATGGAGCGCGGCTACACTCACGTGGTGGAGATGGACGCAGACGGTTCGCATCATCCCGAACAGCTGCCCTTGCTGCTCGAACGCGCCGCGATGTCCGATGCGCCGGATTTGGTCATCGGTTCGCGCTACGTGCGGGGCGGGAAAATTGACGGCTGGTCCAAGCCCCGCGAGGCGCTCTCGCGCCTGGGCAACCTCTATATTCAAGGGATGCTCGGGCTGCCGGTGCGCGACGCCACCGCGGGCTACCGCGTCTACCGCACGGATATCCTCGAGCGTCTCAACCTGGACACCGTGGAAGCGCGCGGCTACTTCTTCCAGACCGATATGACCGACCACGTGGCGCGCTGCGGGGGCCATATCGTTGAAATGCCCATCACTTTTTCGGAGCGCGAGGCGGGGGAGTCGAAGCTCTCCGGCTCGGTCTTCACCGAATCCCTCAAGCGCACCACAGTGATGGGCGTCACGCGGCGGGGGAGGCAGCTGGGCAATCTCGCGAAACGCGTGGTCACTCAGCTGCGCCGGCCGCGGGACTGAGCGCCGCGGGACTGAGCCCCACGGAATTTAGCGCCGCGGTAGTGGAGTACGGCGCCGCAAAACTGAGGCGCGCGGCCGGCACGCCGCAAAACTGAGCGCGATTAGCGATTGCGCCGTAGCCGCAACTTTCCTTCACGCAGCAGCTCAAGGCGTTCCTCCAGCAGCACCTTGAGCTCATCTTCGTTGCGGCGTTCCAGGAGCATATCCCAGTGGGTACGCACCGGCTTGGGTGGCTTGCGGTCATCCACGCCTTCGCCTTCGATGAGCTCGGCTTCCACGCCGCAGCGGCAGGTCCACGCGGTGGGAACTTCGGCGTCCACCGCCATGGCCACCCCAAATTCGTGGCCGTTCTTGCAGCGGTATTTAACCTGCTGGCGGTCCACAAAAACCACATTGTCATCAGTTTCGAGCGAATTCGCTCCGATGCGCATACCGCGCAACGAACGTTCAGCCATCGTGCCGTCCTTCCTCGCGAGCAGGCCTGCTCGCGTTACGTTTCTCCGTTTCCATATTAACGACGCCGCCGCGGGCCCCGGTGCTTACGTCCCGGAAACGGGCGCTTTGACGCGTTAAAGAGGGGCTGGACAGAATTCTGGCCACCTCACGCTACTTGCCGATAATGTACATTATGTCAAAACACGGCCGGGCGATGCCGCGCGAGGGTGCCGGTGAGCCCCACTCGTCCCCCGCTGCCCCCGCTCTCCACTCTCACATACTGTTCCACCGGTCGTTCACACTCTGGACTATCAATTTTGATTATTTAAGATATTCGGCAAAATTGCTGGCATGCCGTTGAGCTGGGCTCATATTTCCACGCCCGGGCCAGCGGCCAGCTATCAGGAAGGATATGTATGGCTGAGCAACCACGCTGGCGCCGATTCGGCGTCACCTGTGCGTGTGCCGCCCTCGTTGGCGGCGCCCTCGCTCCCGCAACCGCGGCGGCCACGGAATCAGATGGGCACGAACCCCTCGATATCCGCGCCACCGTTGCCGCGGCGGAAAGCGATCCGAATTTCACCGGAAAATGGTTTATTGAACTCAAGAGCGAACCTCTTATTCGAGGTGGCTCCTCCGCCCGCATCGCGGGCGAACAGCGGGAATTCACCCAGACGGTCGAAAATGACGGTGGTGAGGTGGACACCTCCTACCAGCACGTGTGGAACGGCGTGACCGTCGAAGCCGATTCGGTGGAACTGGCACGCTACGTCAATGACGCTAATGTGATCGGTGTTTACCCGGTGCTCACGGTGGAACGGCCCGCCGAAGTCGAATCTGCTGCGGAAATGAACCGCCCCGGGGAAACCCCCGATATGTACTCCGCGCGGGATATGACCGGTGCGAGCGTGGCCAATGAGGAATTCGGCTTCACCGGCAAGGGCGTACGCGTGGGAATCATTGATTCCGGCGTGGCCATTGATCACCCGGCTTTCGGCGGGAACGGCGTCAAGGGTGAGCGTGCTTTCCCCAATGACAAGATCGTGACCGGCTACGATTTCGTGGGCGATTCCTTCAATACGGATCGCAGTGACCCGAATTTCCAGCCGGTCCCCCACCCGGATGCTCTTCCTGATGACTGCGGGGCCGGCGGCGGGCACGGCTCGCACGTGGCTGGCATCGCCGCAGGTAACGATCCGGAAAGCACGTTTAAGGGCGTGGCTCCCGATGCTGTCATCGGTGCTTACCGCGTTTTCGGATGCACGGGATCTACCAGCTCCGAAGTCATTCTCTCCGCCCTCGAACGCGCCCAGCGGGACAAGATGGACGTTGTTAATATGTCCATCGGCGCGGCTTTCGCGACCTGGCCTAACTACCCCACCGCGGTGGCCTCGGAAAACCTCGTTGCCTCCGGTGTGGTGGTCACGGCTTCCCAGGGTAACTCCGGTGCGAAGGGCATTTTCTCCGGCAGTGCGCCGGCGGTGGGCCCCTCGGTTATCGCGGTGGGCTCCGTGGATAATACCCACGTGCTGCGCCCGGTCGTGATGTTCAACGGCGGTCCTGAGGGATTTGAGACTGTCACGGAATCTCCCGCGGTGCCCACGGCGGGTAGGGTCGACGTCGTCGCCTATCCCGAAGGGCAAAAAACCGGCGCCGTTGATCTTCCCGGAACACCGTTTACCGGGAAAGCAGTGCTTGTCTCGCGCGGAACGTCGACCTTCTACCAGAAGGCCCGTGCCGCGCAGGACGACGGCGCCGCAGCGGTCATCATCTACAACAACCAGCCCGGCACCATCAACGCAACCATCGCCGGAAACCCGCCCGTAACGATCCCGGTCATCGCGGTCACCCAGGAACAGGGCGAGCGTTTCGAAGAGGCCGCGGCCGCCGGAAACGCCAGCCTGGAATGGACGGATGCGAAGCGAGTAGCCACCTCCCCCACCGGCGGGAAAATTTCCGATTTCTCCTCCTGGGGCCTGGCTGCGGACCTCCAGCTCAAGCCGGACGTGGTTGCCCCGGGCGGCAATATTTATTCCGCGTGGCCGGTTGATGATGCTGTGACGCCCTCGTGGAAGACGATTTCGGGTACCTCGATGGCAGCCCCGCACGTGGCCGGGAGCGCGGCTCTGCTGCTCCAAGCCAACCCGAATCTCACGCCGGCGCAGGTGCGCACGGCCTTGCAGAATACCGCCGACCCGGTGACCGTGGACGGCAGCGCGGATGCCCCGAAGCTCGCCACCCACCGCCAGGGTGCCGGCCTGGTCAATCTGCCCGCCGCTCTCGCTGCGGTCACGGAGCCGGGCACGAATGGCGGCGGGGCTCCCACCGCGATTACGCCCGCGAAGATTTCGCTGGGTGATTCGGACGTGCAGGAAACGACGACGCTCACCGTGCACAACGCCTCGGCAGCGCCCGTCACCTACACCTTCACGGCGGATACTCACGTGCGTGCCACCAGCGGGCCGCACGATCGTTTCACCACCTACAACGGGACCGATGCGCAGGTGGCGATTAGCCCCGCGCAGGTGACGGTGCAGCCCGGGGCGGATGCCCAGGTGCAGGTCTCGGTCACCGATCCGACGAACGTGCCCGAGGGTGCGATCTACGGCGGTTATGTGGTGGCCCACGGCGATGATAATTCCACCTACCAGGTGCCTTTCGCGGGCCTCAAGGGCGATTACGAAAATGCTTTGCAATTCCTCCACACCACGTGGAAGGTCAAGGATATTCGCCCGGATATCGCCCAGAAGCGCCCGGATTTGGCGAATCTGCTCGCCTACGATCCGCCCTCGCTGACCAAGCTCATTGCCTGCCCGAATCCGGCCACCATCTACAAGGGTGAGTGCCTGGACAAGGGCGCGCAGTACTCCAACGCCCCCAATTCCGAGCTTTTCGCCTACGCCATGGACTACGCCAACGGTGCGGTTCCGGTGGTGGAATACCATATCGATTCCCCGGTGCAGAAGCTGGAAATCCGGGTCTTCCACGCGAACGAGGACGGCTCGAAGGGCGCCCCGGTTTCGGAAAATAACGTGGTGCATAGCGAGGACGGCGTGGGTCGTACCGATCTGGGGCGCTTCGCCTGGGACGGCACCTACCTCAAATCCGCTTCGGCGACGACGCGCACCGCGGCCGCCCCGGGTCGCTACGTCTTCGAGTTGCGGGTCGTTAAGGGAACCGGCGGCGGAACAACTGAGCCGAGCGGTGAGACCCTGCCCGGTTTCACCCGCAGCTCCAGCGAAGAAACCTTCGTAACCGCGCCCTTCTGCGTCAAGGAATGCACGACGCCGCAGCCGACGCCCACGCCGGAACCTACCCCGAGCGAGAAGCCGGAACCGAGCGCGCCCGCGCCGAGCCCGAGCGTGGAGCCGACTACCCCGGCGCCTGCACCGACTCCGAGCGTGGAGCCCACGGTCGATCCGACCACACCGGTCCCGGTGCCGACACCTTCGGTGGAGCCGACCGAGCCGGCACCGAGCCCGAGTGACAAGCCGGAACCGACCCCGGTTCCTACTCCAAGCGTGGAGCCCACGGCCGAACCTCCGGCACCCGAGCCCAGCGACCAGCCGGAGCCGAGCGAGGAACCGAGCGAACAGCCGAGCAAGCCGGCCACTCCCCCGGCTGTGCACGGCAATACCTTCTTCGTCTCCAATAACTGGACGGCGACCGTTGCTTCCGTAGTCTTCTCCTACGGGCGCGCCGGCGACGAGGACTACGTGGGTGATTTCGACGGGGATGGCAAGGATACTTTCGCGGTGCGCCGCGGGAACACCTTCTACGTCCAGAACTCGCTCGTCGGTGGGAATGCTGAGCAGGTATTCTCCTACGGACGGGCTGGCGACGAAGTCCTCGTGGGTGATTTCGACGGGGATGGCAAGGATACTTTCGCGGTGCGCCGCGGAAACACCTTCTACGTCCAGAACTCGCTCGTCGGTGGGAATGCTGAGCAGGTATTCTCCTACGGACGCGCCGATGACCAGGTCCTTGCTGGGGACTTCGATGGGGATGGTAAGGATACTTTCGCGGTGCGCCGCGGAAATACCTTCCACATTAGCAACCAGCTCACCGGAGGAGATGCTGAAGCAACTCTTGCCTATGGGCGCCACGCTGATGCGGTCTTCCTCGGGGATTGGGACGGCAACGGAACGGATACCCCGGCTGTGCGCCGATAGAAAGAGTGAGATCCCCCTGTATTTTCACCTTTAAAGATTAAATGGACCCCGATGTGTCGCTACTTACGGTGACGACACATCGGGGTCCTTTGTTGCATCGCTTAAAGATAAAGCTGAGAAACATTTTCTTGGTTAGTAGCTCGAAGATCACTAAAATGAAACAACCTCGCATTTGCCAAGGTCAGAGGGATGTTTATTCCGCAAGGGCAGCGTTGAGTGCTCTCGTATTCCTCGAAATCAAATGACTCTAAACAAATACAGTAAGAACTTTGGTATTATCATCTTGTCACTATAGCTGGTGCAAAATATCAAGTCACAGTGTCAAGAATGTGCGCGTCGAAGTGTGCCCTCGGTGGCGCTGTTGAAAGGATTGCAGATGAAACTACGGGAAGAAAAAATTGGACAGGGGGTGAATCGGCTTCGCACCATCGCCGCGGGCTTGGTTTCCGGAATTATGGTTACCGGCGCTACGCTCGGCACGGCTTGGGCTGCGCCGGATAACACCGCTCCGACCCTGGAAATACAAAACGTCACAATCGCGAGCACATATCCCTCGATCTGAAACGCATGATCGTGAAAGCCGGGGACGCAGAAGATTCTCAGCTCGGAAGTGATGACGTTGTCGTTACGAATAAGAGTGGGTTCACGGAAGGTAAAGATAAACCTAAGTATTCCGTGTATAACGAGGTTCGGGATTACACCGTCGAATTCTCCCTCACTGATAGTGGAGGGAAGACCACCAAAGCTACAGGAACGGTAACAGTCGTTCCGAAGCGCCACCTGGAGCGCTCCCATTCGTCAGCGAATGTCCTCGGTCGGGATACTAAGTACGGGAATACCCCGACCGAATCAAATGTGGCATTCCCCGCTGATCAGCGTACGCCGTATGAATTCAAGCTGAAATACGTCGATGATGAGACGAAAGAACCCGTTTCCGGGTTGAATCTCTGGTTCGAACGCAATAGCGAGATTATCGACGGAAATAAAGGGAAATTCTTCACCACTGATGCTAATGGTGAAATCGGTTTCTCAATGACTCGTGAGGAACTTGCAGCCTATTCCGTAGCGGACCAGCCCAACAAGCATTATCTGACCGGTTATGATGCCGCGACGCATATGAGGTACCTCCAGATTTTCGAGAAGTTCAATTATTCTCCGCATCTGGTGGCCATTTATGATTCGACACCAGGCCTTCCCATCGAGAAAGCGCACTATATCTATCCGGATGGCTCCACGCAGAATTTCAATATTGGTCTGTGGGGAGAAAAGCAAAATCTGGTCAAGTTCAATGCTATCGATACCGTATACGAGATTGAGGAGGGTAGTGACTTCTATACGGGACCTCAACGGAAACAGGAAGAGGTCGATAAAGCCCAGACTAACCTAAAGAAACTCGTTGATTCGTATAGCTATTTGAAGAATTCGGGTACTAAAGAGAACCCTGATTATCAGTGGACCACCATTCTTAGCGGAAACGATGCGCCTATGTATCGCGTAGCTTCCGGTAGTGTGGATACGTCCACCCCAGGCGAGTACCAGCTCACGTTACAAGCAGGTCCTTTTGCTGATTGGATTTGGCAGGACAATGAGATGGGCCTTCGTTCCTATGCGGAAGATACCGTAAAGGTTCGGGTTGTTCCGAAGCCTGTTGTGAATTTCAAGCAGCTCCTTCCCGATGGTTCTACCAAGGCCGAATCTTCAGTTAAGGTAAGTCGTAATACTGTGGTTTCCCAGCCGGGTTTCCCGACCGTTAACACGGAAGAAAAGGGTCACGTTTTCAAGGGATGGTTCAAAGATGAAAGCTTCACACAGCCTTTCGATTTCACCACCCCGATTACGGCTGACACAACTGTGTATGGACAGTGGGCTGCCGTCGCTAAGTACACGGTTGCTTTCGATACTCGTGGCGGAAACGTCATTCCTTCCCAGCAGGTTAAAGCTGGATCTCCCGCACAAGAACCTGAGAATCCGATTAAGGAAGGTCATGCCTTCATCGCGTGGTATCTCAATGGTCATCAATATGATTTCGCTACCCCGGTTAAATCTGATATTACTTTGACTGCGGAGTGGGATCAGATTCTATACAACGTTACTTACCGTTATGACGATGGGGTAACACCGGATGGTAACCGGCAGGTACTTCATGGCAAACAGGCCGAAAATATCGCACCTCCTGTTCGGGATGGATACAAGTTCATTGGCTGGTTTAAGGACGGTCAGCCTTATGATTTCTCCACTTCAGTTACGGGTGACATTACTCTCACTGGTCAATGGGAGAAAATAACAACCAAGCCTGGTGGTGATCCGGGAACGAAGCCTGATGACGACCCGGGAACGAAACCGGGGACTCCCAGTCCTAATCCCACAAATTCGGGTACCGACAATGCAATCAGTTCCACTTCCGCCAAAAAGCTCGCGCATACAGGAACGGCAGCAGCTGGTGGTATTGCAGGAGTTGTACTGCTTCTTGCCACCGGCCTTGCCTTCGTTCGGTTGCGCCATTGGGATAGAAAATAACTACGGAAATTAGCCACTACGATTACGGGAAAACAGTAATGTAAACGAAGCCTCTGGAAACGAAGCTATAAAAGCTTCCTCCAGAGGTTTCGTTTACGTGGTAACGGTGCCGGGTTTCTATACTGCTGAGTGACGTTGCTCGCCAGGGTAGGAAATGAGCAAGAGCTACCTGGAGCCTTGATAATAAACGAAACAGGTCCGCTGCACTTCGGCAACGGACCTGGATGGTAAAAGAATTGTGAGTTATGCACCGCGGCGGCGCTTGGCGGCCCGCCGCTGCGCCAATTCATCCACCACTTCTTCTTCAGCGCGTTCGGTGGGAAGCTCGGAAAGCGAACCCTGGATTTCACGCCAAACCCGGCCAACCGCGATGCCGAAAACAGCCTGGCCGCCCTTGACCAGGTCGATCACTTCATCATCGGAGGTGCATTCGTAGACCGAAGCACCGTCAGACATGAGGGTGATACCGGCCAGATCTTCCACTCCGCGATCCTTGAGCTGTGCGATCGCAACCCGAATCTGCTGGAGTGATACCCCGGTATCCAAGAGGCGCTTAACCACCTTGAGGACCAGGATGTCTTTAAAAGAATAGAGACGCTGGCTGCCGGAACCCGACGCATTTTGCACGGTAGGTGAAACAAGACCGGTGCGATCCCAGTAATCGAGTTGACGGTAGGTGATGCCTGCTGCCTTGCAGGCAATCGGACCGCGGTAGCCGGTTTCGGCGTCAAGCTCGGGAAGAGGATCGCCGAAGAGCATCGGTTGGGTGCGCCGATACGTCGCGTCTTTGGCGGTCGCGTCGCTCATAGTCTCTCCGTTTCGCAGCGTGGATTCTGGCCGGTTGCCAGTGTTAGCTACCACGATATAGCAGGCCGGCCAGCGGGTCAGCGCCCGGCGCGGCGTGTCTAAAGCTCAACTTGAGCTTTAGGGTAAGGTGCCGCAAGAAAGCACTGTTTACTACTCCCCTAGCCTACCGCATCCACTCCACAAATTGGCTAGTTCCCGCCACTTAAAGCCCGCGGCGCCGGCACGCTCCCACGCGGGAAGCGGCCGGCGCCGTCGTTCCCATCGCGATGTGATAAACGATACATGCGATGTTATTGTGACAGTTGAGGTACCTGAGGCGAGCATGCGAGATGCCTCGCGCGCACGCCCCAGCGCCTACCTCACCTAGCCCTCGTAGGCAGCAATCTCCGCGGCGATGCGTTCCTTGAGCGAGGCCGGCGCCCAGGAAATATCCACCGCATTGCGCGCGAAACGCTTGAGGGTCTCCTCATCTGCCCCGGCTTCGTCCGCCACGCGTTGGTAATTCTCCGCGATATAGCCACCGAAATAGGCCGGGTCGTCCGAATTGACAGTAACCTTGACCCCCCGCTTATCCAGTTCGGTGAGCAGTCCCACCTTAGAGCCGTCGGAGACCCAGGTATTGGAGATCGGGCAGGAGGTCAGACCGATACCGTGCTCAGCCATGTATTCCACCAACTCGGGCTTTTCCACCACATTCGTACCGTGGTCCACGCGGTCCACCCGCACGTCCTCGAGAACCTGACGAATATGCTCCGCTGAATCTGCAATATCAACATCGCAGTGCATCGTCAGCTGATATCCCAGCTCGCGGGCCTTCGCGAAGACGGCCCCGAACTTGGCGGGCGGGTTGCCGGTTTCATCCGAATCAAGCCCCACGCCGATTATCCAGGGGCGGTACGGCAGGGATTCCAGCAGGGTTGCCATGGCGTATTCGGCCTGGAAATCCCGCAGGAAACACATAATCAGAGCGCTGTCCACACCCAGCTGTTCGCGCGCCTCAATCTGGGCACGGCGCAGCCCGGAGATCACGGTATGGAATTCCACCCCGCGCGAGGTATGCGCCTGCGGATCGAAGAACATCTCCACGTAACGAACGTTTTGGCGCGCTACCTTGCGGAAATACTCCATCGCGAGGTCATAGAAATCCTCCGCGGTGAGCAGCACGCTCATGCCTTCGTAATAAGCGTCCAGGAAAGAGGCGAGGTCATCGAATTGGTAGGAAGCCCGCACCTCCTCCTCGCTGGCGTAAGGCAGCTCTACGCCATTGCGCGCGGCGAGCTTGAATTTGAGATCGGGTTCCAGGGTGCCTTCAATATGCAGGTGGAGCTCAACTTTGGGCAGACCCTGCACGAAGGGCGATATCGCAGTCATATTTTTCCTTTCTGCGTGGTTACGTTCGCGGGTACCCGTTACGTTACCGTGTTGCAATAACGGGATCGACGACGTCAAATTTGACGCAGTCAATGAGGCCGAGATCGGTGATCGCCCAATCGGGAATCGCGGTGATGGACAGGAAGATGAGCTGGCCAAAGGGCGAATCGAGATCCGCACCCAGCACCTCCCGGGCAGCCCGGTCCATCTCCGCTTCGGCGGTGGCCATATCTTCGGCTACCAGGTCGGCAACAATGCCACCCACCGGGAGGGGCAGGGAGGCAACAACCTCGCCATCACACACCGCAACCTGTCCCCCGCCCAGGCGGGAAACTTGATTAATCGCCAGCGCGATATCCTCCGGGTTTACTCCCGCGCACACCACATTGTTATCGTCCGGGGCCGCCGAGGTGGCAATTGCCCCGCGCTTGAGGCCGAAGCCCTGAATAAAAGCAACGGGCAAATTCGTGGTTTTGCCGTAGCGTTCCGCTACGCATACATAAACGGCATCCTGGGCAGTATCGGGTTGCACCTTGCCGTTCACCACCGGGAGTTCCACCTCAGCTCCGGGGCGCTTGAAGGCAACATCCTTGGAGAGCACGATGGTGCGCACTCGCGCCGAGGTAGCCGAATCGGCAACCCGAACTGCGATGCGATCAGCGCTGACCGGGGCGAGCTTGAAGGTATCGAGCACCGCTGCGGTGCGCTGCGGTGCATGCGGGGCGTGCACGGCGGCACCGTTCTGCGCCACGATCCTCCCACCCTTGAGGACGGTGCGGGGCCGGAAATCATCGAGGGAATCAACGAAGAGAATATCCGCGAAACGCCCCGGAGCAATCGCACCGATGCGGTCATCGAGTTGGAACATCCGCGCGGTGTTAATCGTGGCCATCTGGATCGCGGTGACGGGATCAATTCCCTTCGCAATGGCCAGGCGCACCACGTAATCGAGGTGGCCGCGGCCCAAAATATCGGTGGCCGTCACATCGTCGGTACAGAAACCAACCCGGTGGGCCGGGGCGCCCATCTCGGTGATGAGCTTAATATTTTCCTCGAGCATCGGGGCGGCGGTGGATTCCCGGATAAGGATATTGATGCCGTTACGCATCTTCTCCAGTTCTTCTTCCGGAGAATAGGATTCGTGACACAGCGTCACGCCCGAAGCTGCGTAGCCGGCTACCCGGCGGGCATCCACGAGCGGTGCGCAGCCAAAGGCGTGCAGGCGGTTTTCCTCGGCCAGGTCCATGGCGGTGAGGACTTCTTCATCACCGTATTCCACCATTTCCTGCACGGTTTCCCACAAGCCCACGCATTCGGGCATGCGCTGCACTTTCCGATGGTCTTCCACCGCGAAACGGTGCCCCACGGTAGATTCAGGAACCGTGTAGGGAGCTTTAGCGGGCGCACCCCACCACACTCGCATGGAGGATTCTTCGGCTTCGGCCAGGAATTCCTTGACGCCTTCCAGGCCTGCGGATACCAGGATCTGGTCGAGGCCGGAAATAACGGAGGTTGTTCCGTAGCGGGATACCAGATCCGCGAACATCGTCACGGAAAGCTTGGAGCATTCGATGTGCTGATGCCCGTCAATGAGACCGGGAGTCAGATAGGCGCCGTCGGCATCAATAATGGTGGTGTTCGGGCCGCGCTGCGCGTCCACGTTCCCCACCGCGGCCACGCGCCCGTAAGCGATGGCGACGGAGGCGGGGTAGGTTTCCCCAGTGAGAACGTTTACCAGAATTCCGTTGTCAATAATGGTGTCGGCGTGGGCGCGCCCGTAGGCGACATCAAGAAGCTGACGATGAGGCATGAGTTTCTCCTAAAAATAATGACGTTGTTGCGGGGTGACGGTATGCGGCCTTTAGGCAGCGGTAATGAAGGCCCGGCGGGCAGCGCGTTCGCGTTCGCGCACCGGGCGCAGAGCCAGGTAGATTAGCGCGGAGGCGATCACTCCGGCGGGAATGGACAGATCCGGTGCCGCGGCGGGCACATCCACGAGGAGTCGGGTGAGCGGGCCCACCAGGTAGCCAGAGTTTGTGAAGAGCGCTGAGCAGAGCATGCCGCCCAGCAGCGCGGCCATTCCGGACCAGCGCACCCCACCGCTGCCCCAGTACGGGCCGTGGGATTCAATGGCCAGGCCGGAAAGATGGTAGGTGCCGTGCCGGGCCACCCAATCCAGCAAATATACGGTCACCCACGGCGCCAGCCAGATGCTTAGCGAGGCGGCGAAAGCATTGAGGAGGCTGTAGAACGCTTCCTGCTGGATCGCGAAAATGCAGATGGCCACGCAGATGAGGCTATCGATGCACACGATAACCATGCGCGGAACGTGGATACCGGCGGTCTGCAAATTCAGGCCGGAAGAATAGAGGTTGGTGCCGTTTTGGAGCAGCAAACCGACCATAACAAGAATGAGGAAAGGTACCGCAAACGCCGGGCTGAGGATCGCCGGGACGGCCAGCGGATTAGAAAGTTCCACCTCAGCGGGAACCGCTACAGTTGCCATCGCGGCCCCGAGGGTCTGGAGTAGCACGTAGGGAATAAACCCACCCAGCGCCGCCCAGGTTCCCACTGCGAGTGGCGAAGAATTAGCGGGTAGATAACGGGAGAAATTTGCTCCGCTTGGCGCCCAGGAAAGCCCGCCCGAAACAATAACGAGCGAGGTTGCAGAAATCATGGTGAAGAGCGAATCGGTACCCGCGGAGGCGCCCGGCGCGGCCTGCGGAATAATGAGGGCTGCTAACACAATAAAAGCCACCGTGAAAATCATGGTTGCGTATTTTTGTGCTGCCATGAGTATCCGGTGGCCAAGAAGGGGAAGAAGAAGCTGAATACCCGCAAGAAGAACGACGACGGTAATCTGCGCGCCGCCCTCCAGGGCGATACCCGCACGAGCGAGGAGTGCCTCACAGGCATAGTAAACGAGAATGAGTCCCCCGGCTTCGAAGCCGATGAGCATCAGCCAGGACAAAACTCCATTAATACGAGCTCCGCGAGTACCCAGTGATGCTCGCGAAATGGTCATCGTGGTGGTGCCGGTTAGCGGCCCTTGAATGGAGGTTAGCGCGAGAAGCGGGTATGCGATAACGTTGCCGATTACGATAACGGCGAGCGCTTGCGTGAATGAAAGTCCGTAAAGCAGCACCAGCATGGCGCCGTAGGACACGGTAAAAATATTAGTGGTTGTGCCCGCCCACAGGAAGAAAAGATCGCGGGGGCGACCGTACCTTTCGTGGGGCGATACAAGGTCGATACCTTGGGTTTCCACAGAACCTGACATTAATTGTCTCCTGCTAGTTGAGGTGCCCAGCATGACCTGGGTTCGGTTCAATCGATATGAAGTTGTACTGCCACCTTACTCCTGAGTGGGTGGTGCTGTCTGCCTGACGTGGTTCATTTTTGCGCAAAAGGCTACTTGCCGGAGCGGCGAGCTGGCCTTAGTGCATTAAGACGAGGTTGAAAACGTGCCCCGTGAGCGCGGCGGTGGAACGCACCTTAGCGCAGTTCCACTTCGACGTTTTCCGTGAGAAGAGCACCGTAAAGCCGCGCGATGGTGGTGCCGTCTTCGGCGGCCTGGTTGAGGGCGCGCTCGGAGGCAACCGGTGTTTTCTTTGCCAGCTCGGTAGCTAGCTGGGTGGTAATCATCACGGCTTGAGCGTGTGCGGAATTTTTGACGCTGCGAATCTGACGTAGATCATAACCGGCTTCCAGCAGCATCACGCAGTAACGCACAATATCCGCCGATTGGGCGGATAGGCGCCCGCGTGCGTCGGTAGCAAGGATGCCAGCGGTGACGAGCTCCTCAATGGTGCCCAGAGCCGCTCCGGTCATATCGGCCAGTTCGGCTTGAGTAATACGTTCGCCCGGTTTCGGGCGGCGCACTTCCGGTGCGGCGACGGCGCGCATTCCCCCGGGGCGTCCCGGGGCCTCAATGATGCCCTCGTCGAGCTGACGCAGCTCCTCCCGGATTTGATCGAGGGGTAGGAAACGATCACGCTGTTCCCTCAGGATGAAGCGCAAACGCTCGGTATCCGAGGTGGAAAAAAGTCGCTGATTAGTAGCGGTGCGATAAGGAGAAATAAGATTAATGGATTCGTAATGCCGGATCTTTGAAACCGAGAGCATGGGGAACTCGTCCGTGAGTGCACGGCGAACCTCCCCGATACGCAGAGTTGGTTCGTGGCTGAGGTCATGGGGCCAGGTGCTCGGGCTGCCATCCGTCCGCATGCGGCGCGGCGCGCAAGTGTGCGGGAAGGAAGAATCCGGAGTGGCCGTAGAAGCGCGAGATATCACCGGTGTATCACGCACCGGCTCGCGAAGCGTAGAAAGTTAACCGGAATTTTCCGATTTGGATCTCATCACCGGTGCGGAGTACAGCGTCATCGACTCGTTCCCGATTTACGTAAGTGCCGTTGAGAGAACCGGAATCACGCACGTGGAACGTATCGCCGCGGCGGAAGAACTGAACGTGCTTACGGGAAACAGTGACGTCGTCAAGAAAAATATCGGCACGTGGGGAACGTCCCGCATTCGTCACTTCCCCATCAAGAAGGAACCGAGCTCCGGAATTAGGACCGGAGAGCGCAATCAGGAGCGCGGAGCCGGCAGGGAGCGCATCAATAGCGGTACATTCTTGCGGACTGAGATGCCGTTCGGCCACCGGTTGATCAGGTTGCGCGCCGATAGCGGTGAAGCGAGAAGTTTCCGTAGGCGCGGGTGCGGCCGACCTCGGATCAAATTGTTCAGCCATATGACTTCTCCTTCACTGCCCTGGTGCGCTCCCCGGGCGCGTCTTTATCGGTAACAATCCTATAACGATTCGGGGTGATAACTCTAGTGAGGCTATCCGTTCCGAAAGATACGTCAGAGCCGTTGTGTCGGAGTGATGGCACCGGGCTGGGCGTATCACAGTTCCGAGGGAAGAGCGTGCTACGTCACCTTCTGAGATTTGTATTTGTCTGCGCTCATGAGGTAATCTCATGTGGTCCACGTGGCGATGACCCGGTGTTGAAATCAGGTTTTCGGAACGGGGGTAGCGCTAAGTTTTCTTATCGCTTCGGGCTATGGCGCAGTTTGGTAGCGCACTTGACTGGGGGTCAAGGGGTCGTGGGTTCAAATCCCGCTAGCCCGACGATGTGATGTCCCGCGTCATAGGTCCGCCTGTGACGCGGGATTTTTCGTGTTTTTGGGTTGGATGTCTCACGTCATATGTCCGGGTATGTTTCGCGTCATGTGTCCGTTTTTCTTCGTGTTTTTCTTTTGGTAATCCCGGGTCGGGTCGATGGTGAACTCGGCGATTATTTCCCCGCTGGCTCGGTTGATGATCAAGGCGTTGGGGCCTATAGGACACTTGGGTCTAATGACGGCGTGTCCTTGGCTTGGATCCGGCTCGGATCCGTACGAACTGGGTCCGCAAACGAAGTGCGAGGGAGAGCACCGTTTGCACCCGATTCCGTGTCTCTAACGCGTACTGTGGCGCCTGCGCGGTCCCGAATGACGCACTTTGACACTTCTGTCCACCCCGCGGCTGTCAGGAAAGCAGGCTCATTGAGGTACTCAACCTTAATAAGGTCGACTTCTCGCTGCCATAACAGGGCAAACCCGGATATAAGAGCCATCTTTGGGGATGCGGGCTGAATTCGTACCGGGTATAGGAGTCTGTCCGGGAGGTGAGACACACTGCGGCGTCGTACTCAAAACAAAACCTGCGCAAAATGGCGAGTTTTCAGCGATTTCCGTCACACGGGACTATTGTCCGGGGAAATGCTCCATGCAAGCTGATAAAACTCTGGGCAAATTAAGTTATGCTTGACACATGGAAAATCATCAAGATTTCAGTGGCATCCCCACTGACCTAGAGGAGCACAAGGTTGCCAGGTGGGCGTCGCTCCTCGCTAAAGCCACCTGGGTTGTCCTCGCGCTTGGACTCGTTATCGGGCTGGTCTTCTGGGCCACGGCAAGCGGAAGTACCGGGCAGGATCTTGGCGTCCTGAGCTGGTGCATCACTTTTGCCGCTTCCATCGCCTTGATGTCCATCCGCCAATTCCTGCTTTCGGAAAGGAGGTAACGGGCCATGCTCATGCAAGGTATTACGTATAACACCACCATGGCGCTCGTTGCCGGTGCGATTATGGTGCTCGTGGTTCTTTTCGCCCGCGTGGCTGCGAACCCGAATCACCGCACCCTGGCCGGGTGGGGCTGGACTTTCGTTGCTACCGGTGCCTTCCTGGGGATTACCGGTATTCATATGACCCTGACCTGGCCGCTGGCCCAGATCGACGGCGCTTTCTGCTGCTCCGTTGATAACATCACCTTCGGTGAGCCGGCTGCCTTCTACGGAATTTTGACCTTTATCGCCGGTATTGCGATTCTGCGCGCTGAAAAGCTTGCGGATAAGGGTGTGCGTCCCCTCGATTTGGTGGCCACGCTGCGTCCGCTTCTCTACGTGGCCGCTATTGGTGGCTTCGGGCTGGTGCTTTTCGGTATCGCGGGTATGCATTTCGGTATGTGGCGTCCCCCGGAAATCGAGCCGGTTGCGCGCCTCATGGCCGGATCGCTGATCGAGCCGCTGCTGGTCATGTTCCTGTACGTGGGCACCGGGGTTTCGGCGATCCTCTCCCCCTTCGTTCCGGATAGCAAGTGGGTGGCGCGTATTGCCGCCATCCTGACCTGGGGCGTGGGCATGCTGTGGATCTTCCTGTCCCTCACGGTGTTCTACAGCCACGTGGGCTTCTTCCCACAGCCGGACGGTTCCTATATCTAATAACAGTTCCTATATTTCACATTTCATGATGTCGCCGTAGCGGAAACGCTAGTGCACATCACACGATCCGCGGGGTTTGGCGGTGTTCCTGGTGAGCATCCCGGACCCCGCGGATTGTTATTGTTGCTTTCGGAAAAGATGGACTGCCGACAGACTGAACGTGTTCGAAAATCTGGTTCGAATAGATAAACTGCGATGTCGCGCTCGCGTGCGGGATCAAGTACTCTCCCACTTTCTGAGCCGTAGGCAACGATGGCGGTTGGCTGCTTAGTTTCACAGATGTGCCGAATTTCTTCTTTGACGATGGCGCGATTCGCGGGATTTTTCACGCAGCCATGGAGTCCGATGGCGAGCGTTGAGCCACAAGGGATTCCAGCCAATGCGTATTCGTCTGAATACGGTCCGCACATGCGCACATTCGCGATTACAGGAATACCCTCGTGTTGTGCCCAACTTCCAAGTAGCTGGTTGCGATAAACCGAATGAAGCTTCTCGGCCGCGGGCATATTCGCGTATGTCGAGAAGTCGGGAGAAATTATTCCCCCAAATTCTCTCAATCTATTGATATAACGTTCCGGGTGTTTCCAAAGTCGTTCGAACTTGTAGTCATCTTCGTAGAAATGAATCCACGTTCCGGTTTCTGCCTTGCTTCGTTTTGAGGCAGCTTCGGAGAAAGCAATGAGCTTCTTAGGGATTGCCGTGCACGGATCTATGATAGGGATTCCCCACGGCTCGGCACTATCGAGCCGTTCTAAGAGGTTCCAGTTTCGGTTATTCTTTCTTAGCTTTTTATCGCCGGAGGTGAGTGACGGCTCAGGGGAGCTTGGGGTAATGAGATTATGGCCGTACTGAGTTATATTCGTGAATCCACTCAGCGCCAATCCGGGTATTTCTTGCTTTCCAATTCCAAATAAACGTTTAGCTTCGCTAACCATGTATCCTGCCAAAATTGTTTTTACGGCCACACCATCTAGAGACATCGGGTTTCCGTAGTGGTTTTACAATCGCTTTGAAGGTGGATAGAGCACAACACCGTTCGTGATGTCGATAATTTTTTCGGGGAAGTCGCGGTAATCGAGCGAAAGGTATTGGTTGAGGCGTCTGGGGCCATCGTGAACAATACTCACGATCTCAATCGCAACAACGAAGAATTCATCGTATCTAGGATCGTCCATTTCAATTCCAAGCTCGCCGGCATTATCACTTTCGAATGCCGCGAAAAAAATACCTATGTATTCCTCACCATCGGCAAAAACAATGCGATAGTACACATCCGGATGATCCCAGTAGTAGCCCTCAAGAACATCTACTTGGTCTCGTTCCTCTGGATGGGTGATGCCGGTCATTTACTCTTCCTCTTTGTATGCGTGGCGGGAACGATGTGTGCACCACTCCTTGAATAGTGGATATTTGCCCGAGTTGTCGGTTGCCCAACTTTTGGTGCCGGGAACGATAAATGCCGATCACTACCCCAAAGTCAACAACCTCTTTATTCGAGTTATTGGGCAAGCGGGATCCGTAGCCAGCGTGCCGTAAAACGAGCTTCTGGATCGTCACGATGTCTAAAGTGACTGCGGAACGGTGAGGTTCGTATTCGGGCTGGCCGGGCATGTGCTTAGCCTGCGTGCCGAAATGAATCTCGGTCGTGAAGCCGTAAACCTCACGGAACTTCAGCTTATGGTACGGAATCAACTTGCTACGTGGTTTACCCATATGCTTCTTCCGATTCCTTCGGTGGATTTACCTGGTAGACCACGGTGTTGTTCGTGATGTCGATAATTCTCTCGGCAAAGTCCCGATAGTCGATGGACAAGTACTGGCTGTATCGGCGCGGACCGTCATGGATAATCTCACGGATCTCAAATACCAGAACATGAAACTCGTCGTAACGGGGATCGTCCATTTCGATGTCTAGTTCACCGGCGTTGTCGCTTTCAAAGGCGGTGAAGTAGACTGCGCGGTAACATTCACCATTGGAAAAAGCGATCTCGTAAACGGCATCAGAATGTTCGTTGTCATAATCCCACACAACCCCAAATTGGCTGTATTCTTCAGGGTGGAAAAAGTTATCGTGTCCCATTATCTCCTCCTAGGATCTGCTAGTACTAAGTGCGCTCCGTTTTTGGAATAGTGAATCGTAGCCCAGGTTGTGGGCAGACCTGGATCGGAACTGCTATACCGATACATGCCAATAACCTGTTCGAAATTGACGATCTCCTTATTCGGACTGGATTCATAACGTTTGCCGTCACCGGCGTACCGTAAAACAAGACGCTGGATCGTGAGAATATCTACCGTGACAGGCGAACGTGACGGATCGTATTCGGGCTGGCCGGGCATGTGCTTAGCCTGCCTGCCGAAATGAATCTCGGTCGTGAAGCCGTAAACCTCACGGAACTTCAGCTTATGGTACGGAATTAACTTGCTACGTGGTTTCCCCATATGACTCCTCCGAATCCTTCGGTGGATTTACCTGGTAGACCACGGTGTCATTCGTGATGTCGATAATCTTCTCCGGAAAGTCCCGGTAATCAAGTGACAGGTATTGGTTGAGGCGTCTGGAACCATCGTGCAAGATCTCTTGGATTTCGATATCAACAACGAAGAACTCATCGTACTCGGGATCATCCATCTCTATCCCGAGCTCTCCGGCATTATCGCTTTCGTAAGCTGTATCGAAAACACCGATATATTCTTCACCATCTGAAAAAGCGATGTGGTAGCGCGCATTTTGATGATTCCAGTGGTATTCCTCCAGATGACCTGCCTGCAAATGTTCTTCGGGATGGTCAATTTTTGGACGCATGGTCTTCCTCCCTTGGCGCAGCAGGAACAATATGAGCTCCTGTCTTTGAATAGTGAATATTTACCCACGTCGTCGGGACTGATCGCGTGGAATTGAGGGAGCGGTAGTTTCCTATAGTCACTCCAAAATTCACGGTTTCCTTGTTCGAGTTTTTGCCGCGAAGAGTGCCCCTGCCGGCATGACGTAGAACAAGTCTTTGGATGGTGAGAATATCGACCGTAACAGGTGAACGTGACGGATCGTATTCAGGCTGGCCGGGCATATGTTTAGCCTGCCTGCCAAAATGAACTTCAGTGGTGAACCCGTAGACTTCGGGAAACTTGAGCTTGTGATAGGGAATGAGCTTGCTTCGCGGCTTACCCATTCACACCCCCGATACAAAATCAGTACAACTTTTCAGAAAAAGGTGTAGGTTTATGGGATGGTTTTGTAAATAGTATTCATAGCCAGCTTCTAGCTGGTCTATATGCCGCTCCTGGCGTCACCAATATTGTATGTATGCGGTTATGCTTTTGACTAGCACATTAGGATATAGTGCGTAATGTCACATGCAATTATTTATCGTACGCCCTTATATCAATGGCGCACTAACACAGCAGCGGCCAGGAAGCTCCCGAAAGAGCCCCTGGCCGCCACTTTCTACGCGCCTTTCACCGCGGGGATATAACCGAGTTCGATCCTATTCCATACCGCCGTTTAGTTGCGCAGGAGAGCGAATTCCTCCTTGCTGGCGTAGGAGGTTTGGGTGCCGCGCTTCGTTACCGAATCGGCAGCGTAGCGATTGGCCATCCGCAAGGAATACTCGATATCGCCGGTGGCCACCACGTAATGCGAGAAGCACCCGATAAAGGCATCGCCTGCGCCGGTGGTATCCACCGCCTCCACCGGCGTTGCCGGCAACAGCATATCCACGCCCTCGGCCACCCAGAGCACTCCCCTACCGCCGAGCGTCACAATAACGTTGCGCATGCCCGCCTCCAGCAACGTATGCGCGGCATTGCGAACATCCGGGATAGTTTCTACCGGCATCCCGGTGAGCAGCGATAGCTCACTTTCATTGGGTGTGAAATAGGTGCAGGCTCGCACCCGGGAGAGCAGCAGATCCGGCTGGGCTGGCGCCGGGTTGAGAAGCACATCAATTCCGTGTTTCACCCCGAATTCAATAGCGTAATAGACCGTTTCCAGGGGAATCTCCAGCTGCAAAACGATCAGTTTGCACTTGGAAATATCCGCGGCCGCGGCATCAATATCAGCCGGAGTCAGCAAGGAATTAGCACCCTGCACAATAATGATCGAATTCTGGGAATCCGGATTGACGAAAATAGGAGCCACCCCCGATGTTGCCGCGGTACGCATCACGTAGGTGGTATCAATCCCGTTGCGCTCGAAATTCGCAACCGTGTTATCGGCAAAGAGGTCATTACCCACCCGGGTCACCATCCGCACCGCCGAACCTAGGCGTGCGGCAGCCACCGCCTGATTGGCTCCCTTTCCACCGCAGCCGAGTGCAAAATCGGGCGCCTCCACGGTTTCGCCATCGCCGGGCATGCGGTTGATATAGGAAATAAGATCGACCATATTCGAGCCGATTACTGCGATATCCATTAGTGTGCCTCTTCTGCTGTATCGTTCTTCGCGCTGCGGGAATTAGAAAGCTCCGCGGCCTGCACTTCCGGTACCAGGCCAGTATGGACCCGGAAACTCCGGGTTCCACCAGGTTCCACCCAGATAAGAGTGCCGGCCCCCTTAGCAGCCAAGAAACCTTCAGGCCGGCTGGTTCCCGGAAGAACAAAAGCAGCCACCTGCTGGTCTAAAGTCCAGAGGATCCACCGGGTCGCCACGGGGAATTGCGCCGTCGAAAATTCTGTGAAGAAAGCGTGCCCCTCAGGGGCAGCAAGCTCAAAACGCGCGCTCTGCCCGTAGCGGGGCAGATCATCGGCGAAGTACACGATCTCCGGATTGAAGCTCTCCGCACCTTCCAAGGAATCCGCATCAATGTCACCGGCGATAATCCGGTTATTCAACTCGGTCCATTCCGGCGTGGGCGTTACGTGCGCGGGAATGGAGCGGCGCAAGTGGAAACTACCCGCCGGGAGCGACTGGCGCATGATGCCGCCGGGCACGAAAGCATAATTCATATGGCACATGTACTGGAGCGGCATCGGCTGGCAGGGAGAAAGATTCTCCACATCCATACCGATGGTGAAATCGGTGGCCCCGGCACCCAGTGAAACCGTGGGCGTGGCGCGGTAATGATCGCCAAATCCACGTGCGTATTCATAGGTGGAGGCGAGCCGAATAGCGCCGTCGTTCCCACAACCATCGATCTCGATCCAGGCACGATCCATCGTGGCGCAAGAAAATTCCCCGTGCAGCACGTGAGTATCGTCCGGGCTCGGGCAGCCAGCCGCAAGCAATCCGGAATGGAAAGCGAAACAGCCGTAGGTATCAGAAATCTCGCGGGCGGGGCGCGGCTGATTGAACATATTTTTCATGCGCAGCGAGATGCCGTCAAAATTGGCATCCCAGATGATGCCGCCCATAAACGGAAGAACCTCAATATATCCGCGCGAATTATGCACGGTGAGCGCAGCAACGCCCGAAGGATAGCGCTGCGCAATCACCCGAAACTCTGGGGATTCGGCTAGGCAGCGCGGTGCCTCGGTGAACTGATCCTCACGCAGATTAATAGTGAACGTCATAATGATCTCCTTTGTTCATAACAGTGACGTCTCAAAAACGCGACAGGCAGGCGCTGTCAGGCCGCGGCGCCCGCGCGATCTTTACGATAAATAGAGAAGAAGTAGATGAGCACCGCCACGAAGCAGCACAGCGACACGATGAAGGAGGTTTGCATCGACCCGGTCTTATCAGAGACCAACCCTTGAATAACGGGTATCACCGCGCCGCCGATAATCGACATAACAATAACGGCGCCACCGGTTTCCGTATGCCGCTTATCCTCGATGGCGTCGAGGGTACGCGAATAAATAGTGGCCCAGCACGGCCCGAACAGCCCGGAGGTCACGATGGCGGCGTAAACCGCCGTCATATTCGGCACCAGCACCACGTAGCTGAGGGCAGCCACCCCGGCCAGGGAATACAGCACGAGGACCAGGTTTTCGTTCAGCTTCGTCATGAGAATATTCGCGATGAATTTCCCGGTAAAGAAAGCCGCGAAAGCCCACACCATATAGTTACTGGCGGTGCGTTCATTAATGGAAGTATCGAGGGTGAGGGCGAGGCGAATCGTGAAGGACCACACCGCCGTCTGCATACCTACGTAGAGGAACTGGGTGAGAATCCCGGTGCCGAAGCGCTTATTGTGGAGAAGATAGCGGAGCGTTTCGCCGATGGAAGCGCGGGACTGGTGGTGCGCGGCGTTGAGCGGTTTACACGACGGCAATTGCGTAAGCGCCACCAGAATAAGTACGACGGCGAGCACTAGAATAATGAACCTATAAGGCTGCAAAGTGCGCTGGAGCATCTCCTGCGCAAATTGAGTTTTCTCCAGGCCGCTCAGATCATCAAGCTGCTTATGTAGCGCCTCCCCTTCCGTGAAAATCAGGTATTTACCGAGCAGAATTCCGAAAATGGAGCCCAGCGGATAGAAGGTTTGGGAAATATTGAGGCGCAGAGTGGCGGTGCGCCGCGGGCCAATCATAGTGGAATAGGTATTGCAGGAGGTCTCCAGGAAGGAAAGCCCGGTCGCAATAGCGAAAAGCGCTGCCAGGAAAACGGAATAGGTTGCCATATGGGAGGCCGGGAAGAACATCGTGCAGCCGATGATATAGCAGCTCAGGCCCACCAAGATCCCTGTTTTATACGACCATTTCCGGATCACCCGCGAAGCGGGGATGGCCAGCAGGAAGTACCCGCCATAAAAGGCTGATTGCACGAAAGCGGAGGCGAAATCAGAGAGCTCGAAAATTGATTTGAATTGGGTAATGAGCACGTCATTGAGGGACGCCGCCGCTCCCCACAATGGGAAACAAATGGAAATAAGAATGTATTGGAGCAGCGGAGTGCGGTTGAGATAACCGTCGCGCAGCTGGAGGGAGGGATCTTTAATGAGGCCGAAGCTGGTATTGGGAACTCCGGATTCTTCTTCGTGCGGTTTTAGTGTGGTCCGCAGTGGGGCGTCATTGCCCGATTTTCCTGACATGACTAGTCCTTCTTTTGTCAAAGTTCGCCCGCGGGTGGTGGGTTGCGGCGTCGCTGCCACCCCACCACCCGGAAGGGAATATTCGTTTTTTCGGTTGGTACGTGTGCTCGTGCTGGTGTTTAGCGCTGTAATTCGGCGAGGATCTGAACTCCGGCGGAAGCCCCGATGCGATTGGCTCCGGCTTCCACCATGGCGCGGAAATCAGCGGCGCTGCGGATCCCGCCGGCCGCTTTCACCCCCATCTCTTCCCCTACAGTTGCCCGCATGAGCGCGACGGCGTGTTCCGTTGCCCCACCAGAGGAAAAGCCCGTTGAGGTTTTTACGAAATCCGCTCCGGCACGTTGGGCAGCCCGGCAGGCGTGCACGATCTCATCATCGCTGAGCAGGCAGATCTCAATAATCACCTTGACCAGTGCGGCGGGCTGAGCTGCACCCACTACCGCGGCGATATCCGTTTCCACATCCTCCCAGCGTCCATCGCGTGCCGCACCCAGGTCCATGACCATATCTACTTCGGTAGCTCCATGCGCGATAGCATCGCGAGTCTCGAAAGCTTTGGTTGCCGAAGTACTGGCCCCCAAGGGGAATCCAATAACGGTGCACACCTTGACGCCACTACCCGCAAGGCGGGCCGCGCAAGTTTCCACCCACACCGGGTTAACGCATACCGATGCTGTTCCCAGGTCGCGGGCCTGGGAGCACAGTTCCTCAATCTCGCCGCGGCGTGCATCGGCTCGCAAGAGTGTGTGGTCGATGAGCTGTGCGGGATGTGGATAATGATCGAGAGCGGGCATCATGACTCCTTTGTATGTTTCCCACCGTGATTCACGCTGATAGCGGGAAACTCCACCACCGTAGTCTCCCCTAGCAGTCTCACGCTACTGATATAACACCGTTCCCGGTGTTCACGAGTGAATCTAGGTGAGAGCGCCGCCGAGTGCCACGCGCTGCCCCTTCACCGCCCCACGCACCGGAAGTGCCCATAAGCCCGCCAGCGCGCGGAAAAGTCACTGCCGCGCGAATGCGCCGCGCCGATATTGCCACCGATGTTCGCGAAAGGAACATATGTTCCGCGGGCGCGAGGAGTGCCTAGCTCATCATCGTCAAAGCCCGCGCGGTTCCCACATCGGTAACCAAGCGCGACACATAACCATTGGCCAGGGCTGCATAAATAGCCTGGAGTTTATCCGGCCCGCCGGCCACCAGGATTTTTTGTTCCTTCTCGCGCAATTCGGGCAGGCTAATCCCGGTGGCTCGATTATTGAGATCCGGGAGGCATACCCGACCCTGTGCGGTAATGAAATGGGTACAGATATCACCAACCGAGGTGGTGAGCAGCCGCGTCATATCCGCATCATCCAGGCGGAAACCCGCCAAATAAGCCAGATTCGAGCGGGCATCCCCCACGGTGTAGAGAACCACCCGGGTGCTGGCCCGCTGGGTGCGGGTCGCCCGCAAACGCGCCTTGATATCCGGATCTTCACGTTGCTGGGCACTGAGAAAAGCCGGGAGCTGGAAATACACCGCCTGCCCACCGCAGGAGGCGGCGATGCGCTCCATCACCATCGTTTCATCAATGGTGCGCACGCACGCCCCAATACAGCAGGTCAGCTGAATAATCGCCACGCCTTTGCGCGGAATACGGGGCATGTGGCGGGAGACCGCTTCGGTGGTGCGGGAGAGGCAGATGCCGATAGCGTCGCCGTCGCGAATCTGTTCGGAGAGCACCTGCGCCCCCACCCGCCCGAGGGCTTCGCGCACATCTTCCGGCGCGGAACTGGGCGGGCTGACCAGGCGCACATCCAATAAATTGAAGCGCTCACTCAACCGCGCGCACAGGAACGCATCATCTTCGCGCGGATCGTTGACGGTAATCCGCACAAAACCGCGCTTGCGGGCGTGGCTGAGCAACTTGGAGATGGTGGAGCGAGCCAGGTGCATGCGCTGGGCTACCTCGTCCTGGCTGAGTCCGGAGTAATACAGTTTTGCGGCGTCGAGCGCATCAATATCACGGGAAGAAAGCCCATCCCGCGTCACAACACCAGAGTCCACCAGCACCACCTCGTCGTCGTACCTCACCACCGCTAGTGTAAGCGAGCCTCCGCGCGCACGTAACAACGCAGGTGCCGCGGCGTCGTTCCACCCGGGACCTGTGATTACACCCGGGCGCGGCCTTAGCGTTAGGATGGAAAGCGGCATCGGCACCGGCACGCGCCACAGCTGTGCATCGGCCGATACCGCGACGGTGAGATCCCCAAGGAGAGGCGAGTAGATCTAGTGAGCCACGACCAAGATATTCAGCTCCACGACTCCGTTGACCGCACCACGGCCCGCTCCCCCGAAGATTTCGATGCACCGCTGCGCGCGGTTGTGCGGCGCCTGAGCACGATGCTCGGTCAGGAAATTGCCCAGCAGCACGGGGAAGAAACCCTCGATCTCATTGAGAAAGTCCGGGCGGCGGCGCGCGATCTCGATTCGGAAACGGCCGCCTCGGAAGTGCAGCGCTCCCTCGATAATATGTCCACGGATACCGCTATTATTCTCACGCGTGCCTTCGCGGAATACTTCCTGCTCGCCAACGCGGCGGAACAAACGTTCCGTATCAAGGTTATTGGTGATAAGGATCCGGCTGAATCCTGGGTTCCGCGCGCGATTTCCCGTATTTATGACGCGGTCGGGCTGGAGGGCCTGCAAAAAACCGTCGATTCGCTGGATATTCGCCTCGTTTTTACCGCTCACCCCACCGAAGCGCAACGGCGCGCCGTGCTGACCAAGCTGCGCCGCGTCTCCGAAATTGTGGAAACGGAAACGGAAGAAGGTAGCGAGGAACGCGCCCGCCAGGATCGCGAACTCGCCTCGGTGATGGAGAGCATCTGGCTCACGGACGAATTGCGCCGCGTGCAGCCCACTCCCCTGGACGAGGCCCGCAATGTCATGTGGTACCTGCGCAGTCTCTACACGGATACCCTTCCCGATGTCATCACGGATTTCCGCGACGAACTGGAACGTTACGGCGCCCACCTGCCCGAAGACGCAGTCCCGATCCGTTTCGGTTCCTGGATCGGTGGGGATCGCGACGGAAACCCGTACGTCACCGCGGATGTCACGGCCGATGTGTTGCGGCTCCAGTCCAGCACCGCTATCGATATTGCCGTGTGGTTCGTGAACCGCGCGATGCTCAGCTTGTCGATTTCCTCGCGTCTTTCGGGCGACGACGCCGCACTGCTGGCCTCCCTGGAAGAGGACTTCCGCTTCCCGGACCTCGTGGATGAAGATTCGCGGGCGCTCTACGCGGAAGAACCCTACCGGCTCAAGCTGGGCGCCATTCGCTCGAAACTCAATAATACGAAGGCCCGCATCACCACCGGCGCGGAGCATATTCCCGGCCATGACTACGCCACCGGAACGGAAATTCAAGAAGAATTCCAGTTGCTGCGCGATGCGCTGCGCCGCCACGGCGCGGAACGGGTGGCCGACGGGCTGCTCGCCACCGCCCAGCAGATTATTCACGGGATGGGCCTGGGGCTGGTCATTTTGGATGTGCGTGAGCACTCCGAGAAACATTTTGAGCTGCTGAGCGAATTATTTAATCGTTTCGGGGGGCTGGAGGCGGATTACGCCACGCTCAGCCGCGAGGAACGCACCGCGCTACTGGGGCGGGAACTGGCCTCCGCGCGTCCGCTGGCACCCGCGTTGATCAACACTGATGATTCGCCGCTGACGGAGAGTTCGCAAAAGACTTTCGAGGTGTTCCGGGCGATTCGCCAGGCCCATAAGATTTACGGGACGGATGCCATTACCACGTATCTGGTCTCCATGACCCACGGCCCCGATGACATCCTCTCCGTGGCGCTGCTGGCCCGCGAAGCGGGGATTATTGATCTGGAGAGCGCGGAGAAGCGCGCCGACCTGGGATTCGCGCCGCTGCTCGAAGAAGTTCCGGAGCTGCGCCGGGCCGGGGAGATCCTCGATACCCTGCTCTCCGATCCTTCCTATCGGGAAATTGTGCGGCTGCGGGGTAACCGCCAGGAAGTTATGCTGGGCTACTCGGATTCCAATAAGGATGCGGGTGTGGTGACTTCCCAGTGGGAGATCCACCAGGCGCAGCGCCAGTTGCGCGATGTCGCCGCTCGGCACGGCGTGACCCTGCGACTTTTCCACGGCCGTGGCGGTTCCGTGGGGCGCGGGGGCGGGCCCACCTACGATGCGATTTTGTCGCAGCCCTACGGCGTTCTGGATGGCGAAATTAAGTTCACCGAACAGGGCGAGGTTATTTCCGATAAGTACACCCTGCCGGCCCTCGCGCGGGAGAACCTCTCCCTCACCCTGGCCGCGGTCATGGAAGCTTCCGCCCTGCACCGCGAACCGCGTAATAGCAATGTATCGCTCAGCCGCTATGACGAAGTCATGGACTTCCTCAGCGGGGCGGCTTACCAGCGCTATCGGGTGCTCGCCGATGATCCAGATCTGCCCGAATACTTCGTGACCTCCACCCCGGTGGAATTGCTAGGTGATCTCAATATCGGTTCGCGCCCCTCCAAGCGCACCACCTCGGAAAAGGGTTTGGATGGCTTGCGGGCTATTCCCTGGGTGTTCGGCTGGACTCAATCTCGCCAGATTGTGCCCGGTTGGTTCGGTGCCGGTTCCGGGCTGCGGGCCGCGCGTGAAGCCGGGTACGGTGAGGACCTCAAGAAGATGGTGCGCAGCTGGCAGTTCTTCCGCACCACGATGTCCAATATTGAAATGACTCTGGCGAAAACTGATATGGATATTGCCGGGCATTATGTGCGCACCCTGGTGCCCGAGCGACTCCACCATATCTACGCGGAGATTCGCGAAGAATACGAGCTGACGGTACGCGAGCTTGAAGCACTGCTGGCCGAGGACGATCTTCTGGATACCCAGCCGGTTCTCCAGCGCACCTTGCGTATTCGTGACCAATATCTCAAACCGATTCATTACCTTCAGGTGGCGCTGCTGGCGCGGGTGCGCGCGGATGCTGCCGCCGCTGATGGGGGTGCCGGCAAGGCGCAATCGGCCGATGAGCAGCGTGCCCTGCTCACCACGATTAACGGCATTTCTGCTGGAATGAAGAATACGGGATAAACGTTATGAGAACCGTATAAAGCGTGCGGCGATCTCACCGCGCGGAGGAGGCTCGGGACCGGCAAAGGCGCCGGTGCTGAGCCTCATTTTTACTTTCTGTGGCTTTTATTAAGAAAAAACCTGTGTTTCGGGCGACACCGGACTTATTTTTACACTAAACTGAAACCGTGGAACGAACATATAGAAGAAGAGTGGGTAGGAAGCAACGCTTCAACGCTGACGATGTTATTCGCGCAGCGAAGGAGGTTGGCGTCTTTACCTTCACTATGAGTGATATTGCAGGCAAGATCGGGGTCGCGACCCCCGCGGTGTACCGCCTTTACGATGGCCGTCAGGACATCGTTGAGGCAGTCATTCGGCGCGCTGCCGATGAAACACCTATTGTGCACGCGGGCACCGATTGGCACGATGCCATCGAGCAGGCAGATGCCAATCTGCGGCGCACCCTGGATGATTACAACGGGCTGGGCGAGGTTCTCCTGTGCAACCCGAAGCTGACGGTGCATTTCGCCCGCCAGCTCCAGGGGCTTTCCCGGGCTCTCGAAGATGGCGGTTTCTCGCATCATAAGTCGGTGGCTTTCTCTTATGCGGCAATCGGTCAGACTATTCTCCGCCATATTATGGAAAAGGCTTTCCGTTACATGAATCCGGATCGTCTGAACGTCATGGAGAAAACCGGGCCGGATCTGATCCCCTTCCTTGAGAAGGCGGCGGAGGATCCCGAGGGCGCGCTGGACGGATACGAAGCAGTGCTGCTTCGATATCTGGAAGAGCGGGAGCGCTAGGCGCGGCTTTTTTGCGATAGCGCGGCATCGGAACGACGACGCAGCTACCGCGCACCAACCCAATCTGTACACGGGCGGGTACCGAGAAAGCGGTACCCGCCCCTTAGTTTGCTTTCTTCAGGAAACTCGGCTAATTATTCCGTAAAATAACGGGCCGGGCCACGTACCTGAATTTCGGTACCTGACCCGGCCCAATACTTAGCTCTCTCCAGCCGTTGGCCGGTCACATCGCTGCGCGACGTGTTAGCGAGGGCCTCAAGCGTGCGGCTATTTATTCCATGCCACGTGCGATATGCGCCGCACGCCTACTTCCTGCGCGTAGCATCCGCATCGCGGCGCACCGCACCGGCATCATTGCGGCCAACCACCGCGCGCGAGCCCCACACACCCGCAAAAGCGGTGAGAATCGCGGAGAGCAGTAGGCCCACAAAGGCCCAGATAGCAACGGTGGAACCGGTATCGGTGACGTCTTGAGCAACCTCGCGGCCTTCCGCAACCAGGTCCTTGGCCTGAGCCTGCACATCTTGGAGGGTCTTTTCCGCGTTATTAAGAGCTTGCTCAGCCTTGACCTGCGCCTGGTTGTACGCTTCTACCGCGTTGTCCACGGCCTTACGAGCTTCATCCTCATTCAGGTCCGTATTGGCAGCAACGGACTTAGCCACCGCATCACGGTCAATATCCTTCGTCACGGAATCAACTCGCTGCTGGAGTGAATCGCCCAGATCAGAAAGGATCGTTTCGTAATTCTCCGGATTGACCACGAGGTCCTTGGCCGCTGCACTGATATCGTCCGTGGCACCGTCCACCTGGCCGCGCAGGTAATCAGGCTGGAGTGTTTCCTCACCGGTATCGGCAAGGATCTTCTCCGTTTGGGCTTCCACGCTATCCCACTGAACATCAAGGTTATCGGAAATAGCGCTGGCCGCCTCCGAAACGGCATTCCCGGAGGCCTGCGCCACTCCGCCTACCGCGCTACCTGCGGCGTTACCCACCGAGCCGATGGCTGAACCAACAGCTCCCAGCGCGGCGGAAATACCCAGCCACACCGCAACGGTGGCCACAATAATCGTGGTGGCCCAGGTGGTCAGGCCGTGCAGCAGCCCGCCTTTGACGGCCAGCGCGCCCGTCACGTAACCGCCTAGACCGAGGGCGATCACAATGGAGCACACCGCCCACAGCCCCATACCGAAGCCGAAACCTTCGCCGGGATTACTGGAAGCCGGATCGAAAGTGCCCAGTCCGATCGCCGCGCCGAGGAAGCTGAAGACCACCAGAGTGGCGATCGCGACGGCAACACCGGCGAAAACGGAGCCCCAGGACATATTGGTGGCTCGGCCCGGGGTATCAGCGCCCAGGAAAGTGGAACGCCATCCCGGCTTCGCATCCTCGGCCGAGTACTGCTCGGCCGAAGCCACCCGGGCATCTACCGGACGTGCGGTAGCACGTTCGCGATCCGCGCGGGTATGCGCCGCGACTGCTTCAGCGTAATCGCGCTCGGGAGTTGCCCCTCCGGGCGTAGTTGTATGTTCTGTCATGAGTTGATCCTTAAAACTTGGCGGAAAGCGCCATGGGTGCCGGCCTGGTGGTGTCAGCCGTGGTGGCAGAGCCGTTGAAGGCGCAGCACAGCACTCTCTAGACACCACATTAGCCACACCACACTTAAGTGATCAAAGCGACAGGGCGCATAATGTCATTCACTTCTCAATCAGAATAACTTATAATCTTTGTCTTTATTTCTCCTCACATATCGGCTAATCTTCCACAACCAGGCCGCGAAATTGGCGCGATTCCACAACGGATTCGTGAGGAACGGATTCGCAAGGATGGCTTGCGTTTCCGTAGCCGCGCCTCACGCCGCACCTCAGCCCGGCATTCTGCACCTACCGCTTGATGCTCTGCTGCACCACCGCGTACCCGTGCAGGGTCACATCCAGGCCCCGGTTCTTGGGCTGATCCGCGGTGTTATGCGGAGCGCGTTCCCGAGCCTCAGCCCAGGCGTCGTAAGATTCCTGTGCATCCCAGCCGGTCACTACGTAGTAGTCTTCCACCCCGCTCACCGGGCGCCACAGCTCGAAGAAGGAGAATCCGGGCGCCGCATCCACGGCCGCCTTGCGCGCCGCGAAACGCTGCTCAATAACCTTCTCCATTCCGGGGAGGAAAGATAGCGCCACGATAGAAACAAAGCCTGCCTGCGGGGTTTCCCCGTGCTCGACTTCGGGAAGGTTGACCACCTCAAATTCGAGCAGCTGCGCCCCCAAGTGCGCGTTATCGGGTGCCTGGCGGGCAGCATCCATTTTGCGCGGATGCGCGGCCGGATCGGTGCGCCACGCGGTGAAATCCTCCTCGGATTCCCATTCGGTGACCACCAGGTAGCGCTCCCCTTCTTCCAGCGGGCGCAGCAACCGGAAGGACAGGAAACCGGGCCGCTGATCTACGGCACCTTCGCGCGCCGCAAAACGCGCTTCGAAGTGCTCGCCAGCACCCTCTGGAACAGAAATAGCATTGATTTTCACGACGGTCATGGAGGCTCCTTCACCTAGAACAATGGGACGTGCACCATAGTAACTCTCTTGGCGCCCCATGCTCCGCATGGTGGAAACTTCGCCCTCCGCTCCCCCGCCGGTGCCACAATAGGGCGCATGCCTTCCCACGTATCAGATGTCCGCTTCGGAGCACAGATGGCCGCGGGCGCCGGCCTGGGGATGATCCCCCTGGGCATGGCCTTCGGACTTCTTGTTATCCAGTACGGCCAACCGTGGTGGCTTGCTCCCGCGCTATCCTTCTTTATTTATTCCGGTTCGGCCGAGCTGCTCGCCGTCGCCCTTATTAGTGCGCACGCACCGGTCCTCACGATTCTCCTCACCATCTTTTTCGTGAACGTGCGTCACGTTTTTTACGCGTTTTCGTACCCCATCGCGCAGCTCACCCACCCGCTTGCCCGCATGTATTGTGTCTACTCCCTCACCGACGAAACCTACGCGATCACCACCTCGCATCCCGGCGTCTGGAATCAACGCCGGCTGATCTCCCTCCAAGCCGTGCTCCAAGCGTGCTGGGTCGGCGGCGGGCTACTGGGAGTGGCGATTGGCGGGTTTCTACCCGGCCAGATTCGCGGCGTCAATTTCGCGCTCGTCGCCCTTTTTATCGTCCTCGCCCTCGACGCCTTCCACGCGCGCCGCGATATTCCCGGCGTGCTCGGCGCGGGCCTCGCGTTCGTGCTGGCGCAGCTATGTGCGCCGAGCGCCCTACTGCCGGTCGCGATGAGTCTTTTCGCACTGTTCTTAGTGGCGCGTTTCGTGGTGCGCACTCGTTTTAGGAAGAACGACGACGCTGCCCCTTCCCCACGCGGCGCATCAGGCGAGGAAGGTGAGCTGTCATGACTGGCTATCTCCTTGCTGTGCTGCTGGGTTCTCTGGCCCTCATGCTGTGCCTGCGCGGGGTGCCGTTCCTTATTTTGCATCCGCTGCGTCGCTCGCGCCTGGTGCGAGCACTATCGGCCTGGCTCCCGGTGGGGGTGCTGGTGATTTTGGCGCTGGCAATGGTCCGCAACGAAGTGCTTCCGATATCTGCGGAATCTGTGCTGCGCGTGGGAGTGGCGAGCGCAGTTACGATCCTGGCCCACGAGCTTTCCGGGCGCCGCATGCTCGTTTCCCTGGCCGCCGGCACCCTCACTTACATCGGCCTGCTCGCGATCTAGAATCTGGGGTGACGCTTGCGCAACGGGGGCGAGCGAAGACTGTTGAGGAGAATCCACATGCCTGAGGCGCACAAACGAAATTTCATGATCCGGCACCCCTACCTCACGCAGATTTTTCTTGCCTATGCGATTGCAATTCCCGGATATCTGCTGTACACCGCATACACGGGACAGCTTAACCTAGATGGATTGTGGGACCCTGAGGCTTTCATTTTCCTTCCGGTTTTCTTCACTATTCTCCCCTGGGTAACGACATACCCGATTATCCTCACGTGTTACCAGGTCATCGTGCTTATCATCGCAATACGAGGCAAGCCGCTGCCGGTTCTGGAAGCGGCGCATGATGTCTGGACTATCTTCTTGGCGCTTAGCTTCCATCTGGCCCTCATCTCGATGAGATACCGTGTGGTTTTTTATGCCGACTGGTCGGTGCAGCTCGTCAATGACCAGACGCATACGCCTATCCGCACAGGTTTTCAGCCATTTCTACTGGTGCTGTGCATTGTCTGCTTCGCAGCTTTCCTCTATGTGCGGCTCAAGCCGATTAGCGAAATTCCGCCACTTCTCACGGTTCTCTGCTTTGCGTGCATCTATCTTGGCAACGCCATTGTTATCGTCTGGACCATTCAGACATTCCGGCCTGGCGGCCCGGAGAATCTTATCCTATTGTTGCCGGTCACCGTGGTGGTGTTGATCTCCGCAAAAACGATCATCATGAAAATCCACGAATTTCATTCCCAAGCACCCCGAGCGGTTCAGGCGACCGGATCGGGTGTGCTCGCCTACCTGGAAAAGATTCTTTCCCAGGCTCGAAACTGGCCGCTCCTCGCCCTGCTTGGCCTGATACCCGTGCTGGGGATCTTCCTCCTTATTCTGGTGCTTTTCGGCCAGGAACCAAACGCCGCCATCAAAGCTTTCACGGAAACAAGCGATTGGACCCTTTCGCAGCGAATCTCCCCGCCCAATACCTATTACGATGAGCATTATTTATGCACTGTGGCAGCCGGCGGTCATCCGGCGGTGGTGAAACCGATCCGGGACGGGGTGCGCGGCGGGCATCGCATTACCGTGAACCGCCAGCTTCTTATCGCGAATGCTTTCGAACAGGTCCTGGAAGAAAAGACCCCGAGAGCGCATCGGGCAATCCGCAGCTTCTACAACCGCTACGGCTTTCCGCTCTCGCGACTCATCCGCACCCGCCTCGCAGCGGACATCGTATGGATCGCCATGAAACCCCTGGAATGGCTATTCCTGGCAGTGATTTACCTTGTTGATGCCCGCCCGGAGGACCGCATCGCAATCCAATACACCGGCCGCCGCCGCGAGGAGTTCACTGCCGGGTAATATCCGAGCGTAAGTAAACACTGCACGAATAGCGCAAAGGCTCACGACGTTCAATAGTCGCACCAGCCCCTGGGGAGGCGGTATCTATTTTCAGGGCTGTACTGCACTTGTCGTACATGCGAAGTACATCCCAGAAAAACATACCTTCCTCGCCGGCACAGCGGGACAGCGAGGCAAAGTGGGGAGCAGATCCGGGTATCCGGATCTGCTCCCCACTAGTTGCGCTGTGCGCGGTATGCGCCCTGCGCTAGCTCAGCCGAGGGCGAGCAGCGCGGTAGGCGCGTGGCGCACGCTGCGGTTATGCGGCTTTAGCGCTTGACGCGTGCTGAGCCGCCGCGGGCCAGGTTCTCCACCTCGGCGCGGGTGGCCATGGTGGTGTCCCCCGGCGTGGTCATGGCGAGGGCGCCGTGGGCAGCCCCGAGTTCCACTGCCTTCTGGACATCACCGTATTCCATGAGCGCGAAGATGAGACCGGAGGCGAAGGAGTCGCCGCCGCCCACGCGGTCGAAGATCTCCAGGCCATCACGTTGGGTAGCCTGCACGAAGCCCTGATCGCGCTTCCATGCCACCGCACCCCAGTCATTGATGGTTGCCGAACGCACCTGGCGCATCGTGGTACCGATGGCCTTGAAGTTCGGGAAGGTTTCCGCCGCCTTCTCAATCATTTTGTGGAAGGACTCCACCTGGAGGTTATCGAGGTTCTCATTTGCACCTTCAATTTCCAGGCCCAGGCAGGCGGTGAAGTCCTCTTCGTTACCGATCATGACATCCACGAAGGGCGCCAGGGACTTATTCACTTCCTGCGCGCGGGCCTTGCCACCGTGCAGATTCCACAGCGAAGGACGGTAGTTGAGGTCGTAGGATACGACGGTGCCGTATTCCTTGGCCTTCTTAATAACCGCCAGCGCTGTTTCCGAAGCCTGCTCAGAGAGGGCTGCGTAAATCCCGCCGGTGTGCAGCCAGCGCACCCCGAGCTCGCCAAAGAGGTAATCGAGATCGATATCCTCCGGGGTGAGCTGCGAAATCGCGGTGTGGGCCCGGTCGGAACACCCGACCGCCCCGCGCACCCCGAAACCGCGTTCGGTGAAATTGAGGCCGTTACGAGCCGACTGGCCGATGCCGTCGTCGTCGACCCAATGAATGAAACGGGTATCCAGGCCGCCGGTGAGGATCAGATCCTCAAGCAGCAGACCCACTTCATTACGCACCAGGGAGGTGAGGATCGCGCCACGCTTCTGGAAGGCGCGCCGCAGGCCGCGGGCCACGTTGTACTCCCCGCCGCCTTCGGAGGCGGCGAACTGCCGGGTGGTGCGGATACGGCCGGCACCCGGATCCAGGCGAAGCATGACTTCACCCAGGGAGACAATATCGTAGGTGGTTTCCTCGGCGGATTTAATCGTCAGGGCGTCGCTCACTTGCGAATCTCCTTAGCTAGATCGGATGCTTCTTGGGACAGGCGGGTGATCTCCGCGAAGTTCCCGGAGGAAATCAGATCGCGCTTGATCATCCACGAACCCGAAACGGACAGGATAGCCGGATCGGAGAGCCATTCGGCCATATTCGCGAGCTTCACCCCGCCCGAAGGCACGAAGTAGGTATTCGGGAAGGGACCGCGCAGGGCCTTAACCATGGGCAGCCCGCCCGCTTCCCCACCGGGGAAGAACTTCACCGCGGTGGCACCGTACTCGAGAGCCATCATGATTTCCGTGGCGGTCTGCACGCCCGGAAGGTAGGGAATCTGGCGTTCGGCGGCCACATCGGCCACGCCGGCGCTCCAGCCCGGGGAAACGAAGAACTTCGCGCCCAGGTCCGCGGCGGTTTCCGCCTGGGCCCGGGTGAGAACCGTTCCAGCACCCACCGTCATACCCTCCACATCGCGCATGGCCTTAATGGCTTCCCCGCCGGCAGCGGTACGGAAGGTCACTTCGGCGCAGTGGATACCGCCGGCCACCAGGGCGCGGGCGGCCTCGGGCGCCTGCGCGGCGTCGTCGATCACCACAACGGGAACAATGGGGTGGGTTTCCAGGAACGGACGAACGTCTGGAAGTTGCTGAGACACTACTTTGCCGCCTTCTTCATCTTGTCAATGCCGTCCCACAGCCCGAGGAGGTACTGGGTACCCAGTGCCCGGTCATACAGCGGGTAGCCGGGGCGGCCTTCTTCACCCCAAATCATGCGGCCGTGATCGGGACGCACGTAAATATCGGGGCAGGTATCGTAAATGGCTTCCACCGCGGCCTGCATATCGAGGTCGCCGTCCGCGGACCAGTGGGCCGCTTCCTTGAAGGTCTTCTCCCCCAGGTACTTGACGTTACGCAGGTGGGAAGCCGCAATACGGCCACGCTCGCCCACGTAGCGCAGGATCTCCGCGACGTTATTGGACGGGTTGGAGCCGAGCGAGCCGATGCACACGCACAGGGAATGCATCGGGGAATCATTGAGGGCCAGGATTTCCTTGATATCATCCAGGCTCTTGTAGGCGCGCGGAATACCGAAGAGATCCCAGGCCGGATCGTCCGGATGGCAGGCCATCTTAATGCCGACCTTTTCACAGGTGGGGATGATGCCGTCCAGGAAGTACTTCCAGTTTTCGCGCAGCTTCTCCACCGTCATGTTCTGGTAGAGCGCCATGACTTCGTCCAGCTTGGCCAGGCGTTCGGGTTCCCAGCCGGGCAGGGTGAGGCCGCCGGATTCTTCAGCCGTCTTATTGACGATATCCTGCGGGGTCATGCCTTCGATTTCGGAGTGATCGTAGTACAGGCAGGTGGAGCCATCCTCGTTCACGTGGGCGAGTTCGGTGCGCAGCCAGTCGAAAACGGGCATGAAGTTGTAGACAACCACCTTGACGCCGAATTCCGCGAGGTTTTCCAGCGTGGTGCAGTAGTTCTTGATGTATTCGTCACGGCTGGGGAGTCCGAGCTTGATGTCCTCGTGGACGTTCACGGATTCGATGATTTCGCATTCGAGCCCGGCTTCGTGAACCTGGTCGATGAGGACCTTGATTTCGTCCTTTTCCCAGTTCTCCCCGGCCGCCTTGTAGGACAGGGTGCCCATAATTCCGGACACGCCCGGAATCTGCTTGATGTACTGCAGCGGAATGGGGTCGTGACCTTCGCCGTACCAGCGGAATGTCATTTTCATTAGTTGATCTCCTCGTGAATAGTGGCACGCACAGCGCCGGGACCGGCAATGAGCTTCGTGAACAGGGCTTCGACCTTCTCCGCCAGCGGAGTGGTATACAGGTCGAGGCCGAAAATATTGGCATTGGACAGGATGGGCTTGAGCGCGGCGTGAGCATCAACGCTCTCACCAAGCTTAATTCCCTTGAGGTGCCCCTGGAGTTCTTCCAGCAGCGGATCGGAAGACGGCGTGAATTCTTCGCCGTCGTCCGCGATACCGAGCAGGTACCGTGCCCACACCGCGAAAACGAGCGGGATCACGCGCAGCTTGTCCATATCCAGACCGCGGCGCTGGTACTCCTGCAGCGTGACACCGAAACGGATCGGAATCTTCTGCGAGGTATCCATAGCGATACGGGCCGGATTGTCCGGCAGCGCGCTATTGGGGAAACGCTCCTCGAGAACCTCGCGCACGAAGTCCTTCGGATCGATAATCCCCGGATCGGTTACTACCGGCATCGCTTCATCATAGGCGAGGATATTGACCATCTTCGCCAAATCGGGATCGCGCATTTCCGAATCAATGGTCGGGAAGCGCATCACCGTACCGGACACGGCCAGTGCGGTGTGGAGCGGGTTGAGGCAGGTGGTGACCTTCATCCGCTCGAACTTATCGCAGGTTTCGCGATCGGTGATGTACACGCCGTAATCCTCGAAAGGCGGGCGTTCGGCCGCGAACTTATCTTCGATAATGAGGTATTCGGTGGGTTCGGCATTGACGAAGCCGGCAATCGGGGTGCGGCCGAGGTGGTCAATACCCATATCGGTGAAGCCGAGCCCGGTGAGGTACTCCGATACTTCTTCCGAGGGGCGCGGGGTGATCTTATCGATCACGGAAATCGGGAAAGCAACCTTGGTGTCATCACTGGCCCAGTCCAGGAATTCCTGGCTGAGCGCACCGCGCTCCACCCAACCGCGGGCGATCTGCAGCACCGAATCGCGCAGCTTATCGCCATTGTGGGAGAAGTTATCAGCAGAGATGAAGTTAATGGGTGCCCCGCCCGCCTGGTAGCGATGCGCGAGCAGCCCGGCCAGCAGCGCCATGGTGTTCTCATGGTTGGCGAAGGGATCCGAGGCGATATCCGCGCGGGTAGCTTCGGAAAGCTCACCCTGGGAATCCTGGATCACGTAGCCCTTTTCGGTAATGGTGAGGGTAACCGTGGTCATCTCCGGGTTGATGAAGATGGAGACGAGCCGATCAAAATCACCTTCGCGGCGAGTGGCCAGACCATCGGCCAGGCCGGCAATAACGCGGGTATCGCGCTTATCACCGGAAAGAATAACGCCCAGGGTGAGCAGGTCAAAAGCTTCGAGCTGCTTTTCCATTTCAGCCGGGTTCATCGGCACCACGCCGGTGATCGGCCAGTACTTGCCGTCCGCCAGCATGTCATCCGCAATGCGGGCCAGGAAGATCCGGAAAATATTACCCGGGCCGATATGCACCCAGCGCGGGTTGGTGCGAACGCGCTCCTGAGTTGCGGCCACATCAAAAGCCGGAACTTGAATACCGGCTGCTTCGTAATCACTCGCTTGGGAGAGCGAGCTGAGATTGAGTTTCATATACATCACCTTTGATAGTTGGATCGGGACGGCTCCACGTGCGATCCACCGGCGGCCGCCCCGCAGGAGCGCCGGCGTGCGCCGTGTTCCTGCCGTGAGGTCACCCGGTGAGTGAACACCGCTCCCGATGCCACCACCCAGTATTCCTTTATACGACGACGAACCGGCCGGGCACCCCCGCACCCGAATGTTTCCTTACGTGAAACGCCCGTTCGTACGTATGAAATCATTGTACCTCATTTTCGCCTCCGGCGGCACCCGGTGGCGGGGTGTGAAGTATTCGGATTCCGGGCCTTTTCTTATTCAACACTGACCGTCCCGCGCCCGGGTTTTTATGTTTCATATATTGAAATCGCGCGGTATAATTTTCCCGGCCTGCAGTTATACCCTCGTAGAGTAAAGGAGCTTGAGGTGTCCGGTACTTCCCCTGAGGAGCGCGCTCCGCTCTCCTCCATTGATCGCGCGTTGCTCGTTGTGGAGTTTCTAGCGCGCCGCGGACCGGAAGGTGCCCCGCTCTCTGATATTGCAGCTGCAGTGGATTCCAATAAGGCCACGGTCCACCACACGCTGCGCTCACTGCGCTACCGGGATTGGGTGGATCAGGATGCCGATACCGGCTACTACTTCCTCGGGGACGGCGTGGATCCCATTATTCGCTACACCACCCGCACCCAATTCGTGGTGGACCAACTCCACCCGGCCCTTGTGGCCATTTGCCATCGCTATAACGAACTCGTGCACCTGGGCAAGCTCTCCGGCCAGGTGGTTACCTACCTCGATAAGGTGGAGCCGGATCGCCCCATCCGGGTGGTGTCCTTTATCGGGCGTAATGCCCCGGCGGTCACCACCGCGCTCGGCCGCGCTTTGCTGGGTGCCAATAACGTGACGGGTGCGGAAATTGATTGGTACCTGAGCGTCCCCACCGATAATCCCCCCACCCGCGCCACCATCGAAGAGTGCATCGAGCACGTGCACCGCCACGGCTGGGGCATGGAAGTGGAAGAAAACGAAGCGGGTATCGCCTGCGTAGCGGTCCCGGTGGATCTGAAAAACGGCGAGCGGGTGGCCGTGTCCGTCACCGCCCCCGCCGAACGCCTGGGAGCGGCAACCCGCGAAGCGGTGGCTTACGGTATTGCCGAAGAAATCAACGCTATTTCCGGTGCCACCGGCGTGAGCGTTCCGGAGGTCCTGCTGCCCCGTTCCGTGCGCTAAACCGAACCGCGGGTAGCGGCGCCCGGTGGCGGGCTTTTCGCAGAGTTCCTACCACCGATACAAGTACGACGACGCAGGCTAGCTGCGCCGTCGTACCACTTCTGCTACTTCTTACGCCGTTCGCGTACCCGAACCGAAATCTGGAGCGGGGAACCTTCGAAACCGAAGGTGGCGCGCAAGCGGTTTTCCAAGAAACGCCGGTAGCCTGCCTCGATGAAGCCGGTGGCGAAAAGTACGAAACGCGGCGGGCGCGTCGACGCCTGGGTGCCGTAGAGGATACGCGGCTGCTTGCCCCCGCGCACCGGATGCGGGTGCGCGGCCGCCAATTCGCTGAGGAAAGCATTGAGTTTCCCGGTGGGAATACGCTGGTCCCAGGAACGCAGCGCGGTGGTCATGGCATTGGAGAGTCGGTTGGTGTGCCAGCCGGTTTTTGCCGAGAGATTGACGCGCGCCGCCCACTGGATCTGCACCAGTTCACGCTCGAATTCGCGGTCGAGTTCGAAACGGCGTTCTTCATCAACTTCGTCCCATTTATTGCAGACGATGACGAGGGCGCGCCCGGCATCAATAACCTGCTGGATCACCCGAATATCCTGTTCGGTCAGCGGCTCGGAGGCGTCGATAAGGGCGAGGGCAAGCTCCGCTTCCGCCAGCGCGCGCTGGGTGCGCAGATTGGCGTAATAATCCGCCCCGCGAGTCTGGTGCACCCGCCGGCGAATTCCCGCGGTATCCACAAAAGTCCACGGGGTGCCATCCAGCTCGATGACTTCATCAACCGGGTCGCGGGTGGTTCCCGCAATATCGCTGACCACCGCGCGGGTTTCCCCGGCCAGCTGGTTGAGCAGGGAGGATTTGCCCACATTCGGGCGCCCCACAATAGCGACCCGGCGCGGGCCGCGCCGCTTGGGGCGCACCGGCACCTCGCGTTCTTCCGGAAGCGCGCGGATTACCACGTCCAGAAGATCACCCGAGCCGCGCCCGTGCAGGGCCGATACCGGGTAGGGCTCCCCCAGTCCCAAAGACCACAGGTAGGCGGCATCCGGCTCCTGCTGGGGAGAATCCACTTTATTAGCCGCCACAATCACGGGTTTGCGCGAGCGGCGCAGCACCCGCACCAGGGCTTCATCGGTATCCGTCATCCCGACGGTGGCGTCCACCACGAAAATAACGGCATCGGCCTGCTCAATAGCAATTTCGGCCTGCAGGGCAACATCGCGATCCAGGCCCGCCACATCGCGTTCCCAACCGCCGGTATCCATGAGGAGGAAGCGGCGATCCGCCCATTCTGCCTCGTAGGAGACCCGGTCGCGCGTGACGCCCGGGACGTCCTGCACCACGGCCACCCGCTTGCCAACAATACGATTCACCAGGGAAGACTTGCCAACATTCGGCCGCCCGATAACCGCCACCACGGGCAGCGCGCGGGCAGCGGCTTCCGCATCCTCAGGTTCTTCCCCGGCCAGGAGCGCCAGATCGGCCTCGTCCAGATCGTAGGCCTCCAGACCGGCGCGGAGCACGCGTTCAGCGTCGTCCGGGGTGGTCCCTTCCGCGCTCATATCGCGGTATTCCTCAGTCATTCCTGTCCTGTTCCTTTCCGGAGCCCTGTGCCAGCGTGCGCACCGCGGCCACCACGTCCGCAATACTCATCTGAGAAGAATCAATTGTAACGACTCCTGCGCGATCTTCCAGGAAAGAAGCGACCGTGGAGTCCTTGGCATCCCGCTCGGTTACTTCCGCGCGGGTAGCGGCCAGGGCATCCGGTGCTGCACTGCCGCGCACTTCCCGCGCGCGCCTGGCTAAACGTGTTTCTTCCGATGCGGTGAGGAGAATTTTTGTGGGAGCTTCCGGGGCGACGACGCTGGTAATATCGCGCCCCTCCACCACAATGCGCGGGTGCGCCGCAATAATGGCCCGCTGCCGGGCAATGAGGTCAGCGCGCACCTCAAGATTGACGGCCACCTGGGAAACCACCCGGGAGAGCTCCGGGGCGCGGATCGCGGCGGTAATATCCTCCCCTTCGCAGCTAATCTTCTGGTTATCCGGATCAAGGGGCATTTCAAGGTTCATGGCCCGCACCACCGCGGCTACGGCCGGCTGATCGGTGAGCTCCACGCCGGCATGCTGGGCTGCCCAGGCCGCGGCCCGGTACATGGCGCCGGTATCGAGGTAGCTGAGCCCGAGCTCGCGGGCAACCTGGCGGGAGACGGTGGATTTTCCCGAGCCGGAGGGCCCGTCAATGGCGATGGGATAGCCCGCGGTGTTCATCTCACTCATGCTCTCCTCCTTCAATAAAAGCTTGCCACTGGCGCGCGGCCAGCGCCGCGCTGAGATCCCGGGCGGCGGCCGGCGCCACCGAGATCCGTGCCCGCCCCACTTTTTGGGCCACGGAATGCTCAAGCGAAAAATCTTCAATATTCACGCCGATCTCACCCACCTCGGTGAAGAGGCGGCCCAATTCGCCCGGGCGGTCGGGAACCAGAACGGTGACGTCGGTATAGCGCTGGGGGGCTCCCCCGTGTTTGCCAGGAATGCGCGCCACCCCGCGCCCGCCTTCGGCCACCACCGCAGCAACGGCCCGGGCCAGCCCGGGTGCTTGCGCCGCCCCCGCGGCCGCTTCGAGGGCGCTCGCCAAGCTCGCGGTACGCTCGGCAACATCGCGAAGCACGGGAGCAACCGCCGCGCAATTACAGGCAATAATCGCGGTCCATAGCTGCGGATCCGAATGCGCCAGCCGCGTCATATCGCGTAATCCCTGGCCGGCAAGGCTCAACTCAGTAGCTGCGGCGTCGTTCAACGTACCCGCCAGCAGGGACGACACCAGCTGCGGGACGTGACTAACGAGGGCGACGGCGCGGTCGTGTGCGCTGGCCTCCACCAGAATCGGCATGGCACCGCAATCCAAGGCGAGGCTGCGCAAACGCGCAATATCTTCCTCGCGGGTTTCCGGGCGCGGGCAGATCACCCACGGGCGGCCCTCAAACAGATCGGCGTCCGCGGCAATCGCGCCGGAGCGTTCCCGGCCGGCCATGGGATGGCAACCCAGGTAACGCTCCCGCGCCGGATGCGCGGCGAGACGATCCGCCACCACCGCCTTGACGGACGCCACATCGGTCACGAGCGCACCGGGGAAACGATCCAGGGCCGCGCTCACCACCTGCGCCGTGACATCCGGGGGCACCGCAACCACCACGAGGCTCGGCTCCCAGTCGCCTTCCGGGGGCTCCTCCCCCGCACCCAGATCGCGGGCCAGGGCCGCGGCCAGCGGGGAGGAATCCTCCAGGTACACCGGAATATCGCGCAGCCGCAGGCGCAGCCCGAGGGACGCGCCCAGCAGCCCCGAGCCAATAATAAGGACCGGACCTGCGTGCATCACATCCCTACCGAATGCATGAGGGCCGAGAGCTCGCTGCCCGCGATCACCCGGCTTTTACCCGGGCGCAGCCGCCCGGCGTCGATAGTGGCGAAGCGGGTGCGCACCAGTTCCATAACCGGGTGCCCCACTTCTTCCATAATGCGGCGCACAATGCGATTGCGGCCCGAATGCAAGGTGAGTTCCACAATGGAATTGCGCGGCTGGGATTCCCGCAGCACGAATTTATCCACCCGGATGGGGCCGTCCACCAGGGTGATGCCCTTTTCCAGTACCCGCGCGAGGCCCCGGGTGACCTGGCCTTCCACCCGCGCCACGTAGGTTTTCGGCACCTCGTAGGAGGGGTGGGTGAGCCGGTGGGTGAGTTCGCCGTCGTTCGACAGCAAAATCAAGCCTTCGGTATCTTCGTCCAGGCGCCCCACGTGATAGAGGCGCTGCTCGTATTTCTCCACGTACTGGGCGAGGCTCGGGCGGCCCATATCATCATCCATCGTGGAGACAACCCCCGGCGGCTTATAGAGCGCCACCGTGAGCAAATCAGGTTTGACGGCAATCGGCATTCCGTCCACGTGGATGGTGTCACGTTCGGCATCAGCCCGCGTTCCCATTTCGGTTACGACGGCGCCATTGACGGCCACCCGCCCCTCGGCAATGAGCGCTTCGCAGGCGCGCCGCGAGCCCACCCCCGCGTGGGCCAGGATCTTTTGCAAGCGTTCTCTCATCTTATTTCTCTTTCCACATCGTCAAGTTCGGTTGCGTCGGGCAGGTAGGGCGCCAGGGGCGGCAGTTCATCCAGGGAATTCATCCCCATAGCTTCGAGGAAATACGGGGTGGTCGCATACAGCACCGCACCGGTGGACGGCGTGGTGCCCGCTTCTGCAATAAGACCGCGGGTGGCGAGAGTGCGCACAACTCCATCAACATTCACGCCGCGAATCGCCGCGATCTGGGCGCGGGTCACCGGTTGCCGGTAGGCGATCACCGCCAGCGTTTCCAAAGCCGGCGTGGATAGTTTACCCGATTGCCCGCGGGTTACGTGGGCCAGCACAATATCGGATACCAGCGGATTTGTGTAGAAACGCCAGCCCCCACCGGCTTCGCGCAATTCGAATCCGTGCGGGCGCCCGCTGCGGTACTCCCGGGCCAGGTTCTCCAGCTCGGTGCGGGTGTCCGCTTCGCTCAAGCCCACCGCTTCGGCCAGGGTGGCGAGGGGAACCGGGGTGGCCGCCACGAAAAGCACCGCCTCGAGGGCGGTGGCGGGGCAAAGATCGGCCACGGATTCTCCTTGTAGTATGCGGACCAGGCAGGGCGCGCGGGCTGTACGCGCCTTGAGTCCCAGTCTAGTCGCTGCCCGGCGTGGCGGTTGCTGATACCTCGCCGTATTCCGCGGCGATGTCGCCCGCCCCGGCCGCCCCGCGATCATCCGCAGGGGTGGGGCGCAGCACCAGCGCACCCAGCGGCTCATCCTGCTCGGCAGCGATCGCGCCCCGGCGCAGCAATTCCAGCACCGCCAAAAAGCGGGCCACCACCACCTGCACCGACCCGGCATCCGCGCATAGCTGCGTGAACGTGAAAGATTCTCCCGCTTGGAAGCGTTTCTCCAGGTAGGCGACCTGGCTAGCCACCGGAACCACCGGGGAATGCAGGTGTTCCAGTTGGACTACCGGTTCGGACGTATCACGGGTAAAAGCCCTGGCGGCCAGCAGGGCCAGATCCATAACCCCGAGCGGGAGGCGTACCTCCGGAAGTGCTTTCGCGTACATTTCTTCGAGGGGGACATCGCGGCCCACTCGCCGCCCGGTTTCTCCCAGGCGCTCCCCGAAATCGCGGGCTACCTCTTTGAATGCCCGGTATTGGAGGAGCTTGGCGAAGAGGAGATCGCGCTGCTCGAGGAGCTCCCAATCTTCTTCTTCGCTTTCGTGGCGGGGCAGCAAGCGTGCCAATTTCATATCGAGGAGGGTGGCGGCCACCACCAAGAACTCCGAGGTGGTGGAGAGATCCACCTCCGGCCGGGAACGAATCCAGGCAATAAACTCATCGGTGACTTCCGCCAGCGCCACCTCGGTAATATCCAAGTTTTTCTTGGAAATCATGGTGAGCAGCACCGAGAACGGCCCCGAATAGACATCGAGGTCCACGTCGAAATCGGATGAGGCGTCAAAAAGAGTGGTCACGCCCACTCCCGCTTAGGCACTTTGGCCGCGGGCAATCACTTCGCGCGCCAGCTTCCGGTAGGCCACCGCACCCGGGTGCGAGGGCGCGTACTGGGTGATGGGTTCCCCGGCGACCGAAGCATCCGGGAACTTCACGGTGCGAGCAATATAGGTGTGGTACACCTTTTCCCCGAATCCTTCGTGCACCGAACGCATCACATCACGCGAATGGAGGGTGCGCATATCCACCATGGTGAGAAGCACCCCGTCAATGGTGAGCCGCGGATTGAGGCGATCCTGCACCCGCCCGATTTGTTCGGTCAGCAGCGCCACCCCGCGCATGGCGAAGTACTCCGCTTCCAGCGGGATAATCACCCCGTGCGCGGCCGTGAGCGCATTAACGGTGAGCAGGCCGAGGGAAGGCTGGCAGTCAATAATGATGACATCATAATCATCGAGGACGGGCCGCAGCACCCGACTGAGCGCCTGTTCGCGCGCCACTTCATTAATGAGCACAATTTCTGCCGCGGAAAGGTCAATATTGGCCGGAACCACATCCAGGCCCTCCACCTTCGAATGCTGGATAATCCCCCGCACATCCGGTTTCGCCGCAATAAGTTCGTTATAAATAGTGCGATCCAGCGCGCGAGCGTTAATCCCCAGACCGGCCGAAGCCGCGCCCTGCGGATCGAAATCCACAATGAGAACACGCCGGCCGTATCCAGCCAGCGCCGCGGCGAGGTTAATCGACGTCGTTGTTTTCCCCACCCCGCCCTTCTGGTTGGACATCGCAATAATGCGCGCCGGGCCGTGTTCCTGCAAAGGCTCCGGTTCGGGAAAATCCACGTTCTCAGTTTCAAAAAGCGCGTTCTGTTCGGTCACATCTCTAGGGTACCTAAACTCGGAGGACTTGCGGTGCCATTTCTGGCGAAGAGCGTAGAACGACGCCGCGCCTGTCCCGCTTCCTACTCGCTGCGCAGCGCCCGCGGGTGCGAGGTGGCATACACCTCCTTGAGTACGTCGCGGGAAACCTGGGTATAAATCTGGGTGGTGGTTACCGAGGAATGCCCGAGCAGCTCCTGAACCACCCGCACATCCGCGCCGCCCTGCAGCAGGTGGGTGGCAAAAGAATGCCGCAGCGAATGCGGGGAAACATGGGCGGTAATACCGGCACGTTCGGCAGCCTGGCGAATAATGAGCCAGGCGCTCTGCCGGGAAAGGGCCCGCCCGCGGGTGTTGAGGAAGAGTTTTGTTACTCCTTCCCCGCGCGCGGCCAGCTCGGGGCGGGCCCGGGTGGTGTAGGCATCCAGGGCTTCCAGGGCGTAGCGCCCCAGCGGCACCACCCGTTCTTTACGGCCCTTACCGAACAGCCGAATCGTGGCGGTGTCTGTATCAATATCATCGGCGGTGAGCCCGAGGGCTTCGGAAATGCGCGCGCCCGTCCCGTACAGGACTTCCAGAAGTGCCCGGTCGCGCAGGCCCAGGGGCGGCGGGGTGGCCCCGGCCGCCTCGATCATGGCGGTCACTTCCGCGATTGTCAGAGCTTCGGGCAGGCGCGCGGGGAGTTTCGGGGGGCGCACCCGGCTGGCCGGATTGGCCGGGCTGGCGCCGTCGTCGTATAAAAACGTGTGAAAGGCCCGCACCGCGGTCACGGCCCGCGCAATAGAAGCCGGGGCCATGCCGGTGAGCGTTTCGGAAAAGGAAGCGACATCCTCTTCGCGCACCTCGGCGGGGCTGGTGACGCCGCGGGAATCGAGGTGCGCAAGGTATTTACCTAAATCACGCCGATAAGCGGCCACGGTATTGCGCGATAACGCGCGTTCGACGCTGATATGGGCGAGGAATTGCGCAACCGCGCGCTGTAGGGGCGGGGTGCCGGGTTCGGCCATAAATTCTCCTTCGCGGATGCGCGGCAGGCGTGCGATGCGCTCACGTTACTCGCGCGGGCGTGCCCTCGCGCAGTAGTGGCCGCGGTACTCGGGCTTTGGTACCCTCGCGCCGGGCGCGAACGGGGGTGGGCCCCGGGCGCGCGAAACCCGCTCGACCAGTAGACTAGTGCGTGGCACATCTCATGTAACCACAACCTTATGTTAGGAGAATTCAATGGCGAAGCTCGAATGGTCGCAGCTCGATCAGCGGGCCGTGGATACCACCCGGCTGCTGGCCGCGGATGCGGTGCAAAAAACCGGGAATGGGCATCCGGGAACGGCCATGTCCCTGGCGCCGGCGGCCTACCTGCTCTACCAGCGGGTCATGAACCACGATCCGGCGGATTCTGCGTGGGTGGGCCGTGACCGTTTCATTCTCTCGGCCGGGCATTCCTCCCTCACGCAATACAATCAGCTGCTGCTGGCCGGCTACGGTCTGGAACTTGATGATATTAAGGCGCTGCGCACCCTCCACTCCAAGACTCCCGGGCATCCGGAATACGGCTATACCAACGGCGTGGAAATGACCACCGGGCCGCTGGGTCAGGGCCTGGCCTCCGCGGTGGGATTCGCGATGGCCTCCCGGCGCGCCCACGGGCTTTTCGACCGGGATACCCCGCTCGGCCAGTCCGTTTTCGATCATTTTGTGTACGTGATTGCCGGCGATGGCTGCCTCCAGGAAGGCGTGACCAGTGAGGCCTGCTCGCTGGCGGGCACCCAGGAGCTCGGAAATCTTATTCTCATTTATGATGACAACCGCATCTCCATCGAGGACAATACCTCCATTGCTTTCAGTGAGGATGTGCTGGCGCGTTACGAAGCCTACGGTTGGCATACCCAGCACGTGAATTGGATTAAGGAGGATGGCTCCTACGAAGAGGACGTCCAAGCGCTCTACGATGCGATTCTGGCAGCCCAGCAGGTTACCGATAAGCCCTCCATTATTAAGCTCTCCACCATTATTGCGTGGCCGGCACCCACCAAGCAGAACACCGGCGCCTCGCACGGTGCGGCCCTGGGCGTGGAGGAAATTCGCGCCACCAAGGAAATTCTGGGCTTCGACCCGGATATTGATTTCCCGCTGGAAGATGAGGTGCTGGCCCACACCCGCACGAATGCGGCGGAGCGGGCGGCCGCGGCCCGTAAGGATTGGGATGCGCGCTTCGAAGCCTGGCGGGCTTCCCATCCGGAAGAAGCCGCTCTCTATGATCGCATCCGGGCCAAGAAGTTCCCGGAGGGCTGGGAAAAGAAGCTGCCGAGCTGGGAGCCGGATCCCAAGGGGATCGCGACCCGCGCGGCTTCCGGCGCGGTGCTCAATGCCCTCGCCCCGGTACTCCCCGAGCTGTGGGGCGGTTCGGCCGATCTGGCCGGTTCGAATAACACCACGATGAAGGGCGAGCCGTCCTTCCTGCCCGCGCATCGCTCCTCGGAGATGTTCTCCGGTGACATTTACGGGCGTACCCTCCACTTCGGTATCCGCGAATTCGCCATGGGCGCGATCATTAACGGAATTACCCTCGATGGGCTCACCCGCGCCTACGGCGGTACTTTCTTTGTATTCTCCGATTACATGCGCGGCGCGGCCCGCCTCGCGGCCATTATGAATATCCCCTCGATTTTCGTGTGGACGCATGATTCGGTGGGCGTGGGCGAGGACGGCCCCACCCACCAACCCATCGAACACCTGTGGGCCTACCGCGCCATCCCGCGGCTCAATATTGTGCGACCGGCCGACGCGAATGAAACCGCGGCCGCGTGGCGCGGGGCGCTGGAGAAGGTCGACGGCGGACCTACCGGGCTCATCCTCACCCGGCAGGGCGTGCCGGTTCTGGAAGGAACCTCCACCGAAGGCGTCCTCAAGGGCGGCTACGTGCTGGCGGACTCCCCCACCGGAACGGTTGACGTGCAGCTGCTGGCCACCGGTTCGGAAGTGCAGCTCGCGGTAGCGGCGCAAAAGAGCCTCGCGGAGCAGGGCGTGGGTGCGCGCGTTATTTCGCTGCCCTGCCTGGAGTGGTTCGAAGCTCAAGATCAGGCCTACCGCGATGCGGTGATCCTCCCCGATGTGAAGGCGCGTGTCTCGGTGGAAGCCGGCGCCACCTTCGGCTGGGCTGGCTACGTTGGGGATGCCGGGCGCAGCGTGGGTATCAATACCTACGGGGAATCCGGCCCCGGCGGTGAGCTCATGAAGGAATACGGGATGACCGCCGAGCACGTGGTGTCCGCCGCTCTTGAATCCATTGAAGCAGCGCGCGGGTAGCTGGCAGTTAGTAAACACTTAGCTGGCGGGAACAGTATTCGTTTCACGCTAGTCGCGTAACGTCATCAAGGTCGCGTGGCCGCTGTGCCGGTCACGCGACCTTGATTCGTTGCGGCAGTTTCGGCTTCGGAGGTTATTCGTTGTCCTATAAGCCGTTTACGCGAACTGGGTGCACCAGCGGCTTCCGGAGCCGGCCGCACACCGTGATGGACACAGCCGTGCCCCTTTTCGGCTCAAGCGTCTACCATAAGACAGGCGCATATTCTCGCCCTCTTTTTCACGACAGGAATTTTATGGTTGCTCCTACCTCAGGTAATCCGCTCCGTGCCGTCGCTGACCGCCGCCTCCAGCGGGTGGCCGGCCCCTGCGGCATCGTTCTTTTTGGTATCACCGGTGACTTGGCGAACCGCAAAATTCTTCCTGCTCTCTACGACTTAGCGAATCGGGGGCTGTTGCCGCCGTCGTTCTCCATTATCGGAGTGGCGCGCCGTCCCGTAGACGCGGCCCGCAGTGTTGAAGCGGCCATCCGCAAAGGCGCCCAAACCCCGGTTATCTCCACCACCCTGGCCCAAATCCTCGACGGTTTACGGATGGTCGAAGGCCAGTACAACGATCCGGAACTTTACCGTGCGCTCGGGGCCACCATGGCGGATGTGGACGCCACCCGCGGTACCGGCGGTAATTTCGCTTTTTATCTTTCCATTCCGCCCAGCCTTTTCCCGGTGGTAACCGAAGGGCTCGCTAACGCCGGGCTCAACCGCGGGGCACCGGGCAGCTGGCGGCGCGTGGTTATCGAGAAGCCCTTCGGGCACGATATGGCTTCCGCGCGTGAGCTCAATGCCTCGGTGAGCGGGGTCTTCCCCCACGATTCGGTTTTCCGCATCGACCACTACCTCGGTAAAGAAACAGTGCAGAATATCCTCGCGCTGCGTTTCGCTAACGAGCTTTACGAACCGCTGTGGAATTCTTCGCATGTGGACCACGTGCAAATCACCATGGCGGAGGATATTGGGATTGGTTCGCGCGCCGGATATTACGACGGTATCGGAGCGACCCGCGATGTTATCCAAAACCACCTGCTGCAGCTGCTCGCCCTCACCGCCATGGAGGAGCCGACCTCCTTCCACGCCGATGCGCTGCGGGCCGAAAAGGAGAAAGTCCTCGAGGCCACCCACCTGTTTGGGAACCCGGCGCAGGCTTCGGTGCGGGCGCAGTATTCCAGCGGGTGGCAGGGTGGCCAGTGGGTACGCGGCTACCGGGAAGAAGACGGTATCCCCGCCGAATCCGTGACCGATACCTACGGGGCCATTGCCCTGGGAATTGAGACGCGGCGCTGGTCCGGAGTGCCGTTCTACCTGCGCACCGGCAAGCGGCTCGGGCGGCGCGTTTCCGAAATCGCGGTGGTCTTCCGCAATCCGCCCTTCCTGCCCTTCCCGGACGTGGCCGGCCTGGGCCAAAACACCCTGGTTATCCGGGTGCAACCCAATGAAGGTATCACCTTCAAATTCGGTTCCAAGGTGCCCGGCTCGGAAATGCGGCTGCGTGATGTCACCATGGACTTCGCCTACGGCCACGCTTTTACCGAGTACACCCCGGAAGCTTACGAGCGCCTTATTCTTGACGTGCTGCTGGGCGATCCGCCGCTTTTCCCGCAAACCCGCGAGGTGGAAGAATCCTGGCGGATTATTGACCAGGTGGAAAACTATTGGGATGCTCATCCGGAGTCTCTGGAAACCTACGCGCCCGGATCGTGGGGCCCGACCGGTGCCGATGCCATGCTCGCCGCCCACGGCCACGCTTGGCGCCGCCCGTAGGCCGGCACCCTAAGCGGCCCCTAGGCCGGCACCTTAAGCGGCTCTATCCCGTACCTGAAAGATCCGAGGAAGCTTCATGATTAACCATATTGCCGATACCACGTCCGCCCAGGTGGGCCAGCAGCTTGATCAATTGCGCGGAACTTCCGGGGTGGGAGCCCTCGGGAGGGTTCTCACGCTCATTATCGTGGCGCATACCGAGGGCGGGGTGCGCGACGCCCTTGAGGCGGCGGCCGGGGCCTCCCGCGCCCACCCTTCGCGGATTATCGCGGTGCTTCCCGTTGCCGGGGAAACCGCGCGCCTCGATGCGGAAATCCGCACCGGATCCGAGGCCGGCGCTTCCGAGATCGTTATTTTGCGCGCCCACGCGGGTGCCGCCGAGAACGTGGATACCCTGGTGACCCCGCTGCTGCTTCCCGATACTCCCGTGGTGACGTGGTGGATTCAGAATATGCCGGAAAACCCTGCGGCGACCGCGGCCGGCCGCATCGCGCAGCGCCGCATTACCACCACCCGCACTGCCGATCATCCGGCCCTAGCGCTCCAGCATCTTTCCGCCAATTACGTTCCCGGGGATACCGACCTGGGCTGGGCGGGCACTACCCTGTGGCGCAATTACATCGCTTCCATGGTCGATGAATTCCCGGGCCGTACCATTACCGGCGCGAAGGTATGGGGCCGCCCGCACCGTTCCTCGCTTTTCTTGCTCGCTGCGTGGCTGCGGTTGCGCCTGGATGTTCCGGTGGAGATTGAACCGCAGGAGGGTGCTCCGATTACCGGCGTGGAGATTTTCTTGAACGACGGCGCAGCTCTCAGCCTGCATCGCACCCCGGGCAATGATCACGGTATGATGCTGCGCCCGGGCCGGGCTCCCCAGGAAGTATCTTTGCCGGTGCGCAGTCTGGAAGCGATGCTCATCGAGGATCTGCGCGACCTCAATCCCGATACCGCCTACGGCGAGGTCCTCACCAAGGGACTCCCCCTGCTGGATTACTCCCCCGCGGATGTGGATGTGTAATATCCCGCGAAGGTGGGTATGCAAGCTCCCACCGACGTGGATGTGAGCTCCGGCGAATGTAGCCGAGTGGCACACTGTGGCAGCACATGGCGCGTAGCACTCAGAGCGCGAAAACGGGGCCGGTACGTGGATAATCACGTACCGGCCCCGCTGCTTAAGGCTGATATTGACGCCTCGTGAAAACTCTGAGGGCTTAGACGCCGACCTTCACGATGAGGCCGATGAGGATAATGGAAATCCCCCAGATGAGAGCCAGCACCACGGTGATGCGGTTGAGGTTGCGTTCGGCTACGCCGGAGGAACGCATGGACGTGGAAATGCCGCCACCGAACATATCGGAGATACCGCCGCCCTTGCCTTTGTGCAGCAAGATGGAGAGCGTGAGGAAGATGCTGGTGATGAGCATAAGCACTTCGCAGGTAATGAGCAAAGCTTTCATTTCCAGTCCTTTCGGGTGCTTCGTGCACCCGGAGAGTAATAGAGTCCTTGGTTAGTGTACCTGGTGGAACCGGGCTGCGGGAAATAAAACGTGCGGGGTGGGAAGAATCCCAC